>NZKO01000080.1 GCA_002692535.1 Opitutia bacterium | reverse complement strand
CGTGAGGATGGTTACACAAAAGAAGAAGTAAAGATGAAAAATGAGAGCAGGAAAATCTTAGGCATGCCCTCTCTTCCCATTTCCTGTACCTGCGTTAGGGTTCCCGTCATCAGATCCCATTCGATCAGTATTAACGCAGAGTTTCAAAATAGCGTGAATATTCCCGATGCTAGGAGTGCAATTGAATCATTCGAGGGAACAAAATTACTGGATGACCCCCAACAAAACCTTTATCCAACTCCCATTCAACTTGCTGAACAGAATTTTTGTGGCTTAGGAAGACTGAGGATTGATCAGGGTTTTGAAAACGGATTAAGCTTCTGGGTAGTAGGAGACCAATTATGGAAGGGGGCTGCACTGAATGCCATACAGATTGCTGAAAGTCTCATTCAAAGAAACTGCCTCTCATTCACTTATTGAATTTTTGGCAAGAGAATTGCTCCCTAAAAGTCATATGAATCCTATTTTAGCATCTGGCATCGTTTCTTTAGGCAAGGAAGTCTATGATCGTTTAAATACACCTAGCCCTTCCAAGCTTAGCATCGATGACATTTCATTTGGGAAAGAACTGGAAGTAGCAAGTACCACTGCCTCAAGTAAGACTTTGGAGCAGTTGGAGAAAAAATTTCGTAATCAGCTGGATGTTTCTAAATTCCTCTCAAAGGAAGCTGGAAACCAAGTACATTTAGAAAAGAGAGCGGATGGTTCCATGCAATTGATATCATCTTCAGGTCGTAGATTAATTCTTCCTTTAAGTGAAAATTCTTGTTCTATAGGAAATGAGTTATTCATCAAATCATTGGACCAAGGCGTTAATCTTTCTATCTACAGGGCCAACGCCATTACCATAAAAAGCTGATATACCAAATGGCTAAGAGGGGAAATATGAGTTCTTTTCCTCTTACATTATTTCCAAGGACATGAATCCTCTTTCTGACTTTGTACTTATTGAGAGGATCAATCAATGCCCGAAACTTGCTTCCTTACAGAGTATAAATTCAACGCTTTTAAATCTAATTGAGTCCGAGGACAGTTTTGTAAGTCAGATTGCAGAGGTTATAAAACTTGACCCTTCTCTCACGACAAGGGTTTTGGACTTGGTGAATTCTATATTTTTTGGAAGCACAGAGGAAAATCGCATAAACGGAATCGAAGAGGCATCCATATTTCTTGGCCTGAATAGGATTCGCGAACTACTTTCAGCAACTCCCATTATCGAAGAAATTACATCCCTTGACAAAAAGACTTCAGGAAACTTTCCTTGGGAGGACTTCTGGAGGCACAGTATAGGATGCGCTATTCTTACTAGAGAGCTATTATCAATTGCAGAGCACAAGGTTGATTTGGAAGCTGATTATGTGGCAGGTCTTCTTCATAATCTAGGTATACTCATTCTTGCAATTACCTTTGGGGATGAATTCTCACAAGTTTTTGGAGAAAAACATAAAAGTATCAATGATTTAGTTGAAAAGGAAAAGTACATTATTGGTTGGGATCACGCGAAAATAGGTGCTTATTATTTGTGGAACCATCACATTTCTGAGGAAGTTGTCGAGGCTGTAAATTTTCACAACACACCACATTTAGCAAAAATAAACCCAAAACTTAGTGCTGCTGTTCATCTTTCCGATAAACTTGTAAGAAATCTTGGTGTGATTGGGTTAGAGAAGTCGAAAGTCGTCAAAATCGAAGATTACACCAAAATACCCTCTTGGGATATTATTTTCCCTTACGAGAATGAAGATAAAAACATCAACGTAACGGAAAAACTCGATAACTCACTCGAAAGACTGAGCGAAATCCTAAAGCATATTCTTTGAAACTCACACTCGGATCCATTGGTCATCTCTGGCAGCTTTGGCAACTTTGAGAGCACCAATTGCAACAAATGGCATAACCTCTTTGGAGGATATGTTTACTTCGGGGTTTTCATAACCATCATCAGCAAGCAACCTCTGCAATTCCTGATCAATTCCTCTGATTCGGCTTCCACCACCTGTTAGAACAATATTTTGAAGCAAATCAAAAACGGATTGTGGAGAAGCTTTTGCAACGACTGCCTTCAAGGATTCGAAAACTTCCCCCAAAAGACGATTACAGGACTCTCCAACCTGTTTACCAATTTCTATTTTTCTTGGTTTACCCTCAACAGGAACTTTTACCCTAACCCCCGATTCATTTTCCCCTACATAGGAGTAACTCTCTTTGAAACTTCTAATCATTGACAAAGGCACCTCTACTTCCGGATAAACTTCGCGAATGAGATTATCGAGAATTACATCTACCTCGTTACCTGCAAATGGGATACTCAAAAGATCTTCAGGTTTCGGAAAATATCCCTGAACAATGCAAAAATCAGTGGTTCCAGCTCCAATATCAATAAAAAGTGAATTGCTTACAGGATCCTTGTATTCGGGATCCTGAAGTCTGTTTTCATCTCTCATTCCAAGTGCAGCAAGAAAAGGTTCAGGAATAAACAGAATTCCATCAAAGGCACCCTTTGCAGCCTCTTGGAGATTTGATTTCGCCTCACCATCGGCGACAGCTGGTATGCCAATCACGCAAAAGACTTCTCTTTTGCGTTCCGGATCGATCTTTTCCCGAAGATACGAAAGGAATGAACGTGTGGCATCCAAATCAGCCACCACTCCATCGCTCAAGGGATTTACTAACCGTAGATGCAAAGAATTCCCCAAAGCTTCATCGCCATGAAGCATTTTGGAATTACCAGGAAGAATTCCTGCAAGAATACCATCTTCCGGATAGCCAACTATTGTAGGGACTAAAATACCATGATGCTCACCACTTCCAGGCTTACTCAATTTTGTCAGGATACAGGACTGTAAAGTTCCTAGATCTAGACCGACATACATTTTTCTTCTCTTTCCATCTTCGGTAGATGATTCGGAAAGATCATCGGCTGTTTCTTCTTTAATGGGGGCTTCTGAAATCTGTGTCATATTATTCTATAATCTTATTCGAAATTTGTAAAAATAGGGCGTAAGTCAAATCTAGAATGGAATGAGTTGGCAAAAGGTTTACTTTTCAAGCGATAAGACTTCATCAATCATTTCTTCAATCTCATCAAATTTCAATCCCAACCCCAATGGTTCATCCATTTCAGCGAGATCTTCCCCTAGCAAATCATCATCCAATTTTTGCATTGAAGTTTTTGCGTTTACAGAAACCTTGTGAATCTCTTTATCTTCAACTATCGCAGGAATTTCCTGCTCCTCCATAAGAGTGTTTTCCTCTATGGGTCTTTCATCTATCAAATCACTCTGTTGTGTGATGTCAGGTTTGAAAGGGTATTTGTTAAGATTGCTTTCGAATTCATCCAATGATTTTGCGACTTTTTCAATTCTGGAACAGGCTGTCTTAATTTCCCGCGTGACTAGGCTGGCAACACGCCTCTCAAATCGACCAGCAAACAAATCAAATGCAGTTGCCAACTCATCTGCCCTAGAAGACTCATCGTCAAACATCTCTTTTAATTTTGCCTTCTTTTCTCCCGCTTCGAGGTTTGTGGATTTGGCCCATGCTACCACAAGTTTTGGAATTTCATTTTTGAGGACGGTTATGGCACCTTCCTCATCACCAACCATTCTTCGGACGCATGCCCTACGGAATCCTGCCTTAAGTGCTTCGACAGGAGATGATGCCATGGCTTGTTCACTCATTGGAAGTATTGCTTAATTGCTCTAGTGAAACTGTACAACCCAATTTATTGAGGAACTTAACCACAAGGTCTTTAATCTCATACTTATCCCAACCAAGCCGCTTATTTAAAAATTCCATCATATCTTTAGGAAGAGGAGCTATAAATTCTTGATCTTCATTTTTATGATTCATCAGCAAACCATGCAACGCCTGTCTATTCATGCCCAATGTATCATACCANTTATTATTCCAGCCTCCCTCACAAAAACTCAGATAAAAGGCCTCATCCTCACCGTATAACTTATCTCCTACGATTGAATGTCCAATATGTTGAGCATGGACTCGAATCTGGTGTTTTCTTCCTGTCTCGGTTTGAACTAAGCAAAGAGTATGNTCATCAGCGAATTTCACCGGTAGGAAACGNGTCAATGCTACCTTTGACTTTCTCGATTCTTTTGCAATTGCTTGCTTTACGAAAACCTTGCTATCCGTAGCATTCCCCAAAAAAGTTTTCACCTTAGTCTCTTGTCTTATTTCTCCACGAACAATTGCTAGATAAATTCTTCCCACCATTCTCGCTTCAACTCCCTTTTGCCAAAAACTTGCAGACTTCTTGTGTTTTGCAATCATGACGACACCGCTTGTCTCCCTGTCCAAACGACTTACAAGGTGCAAAGAATCTACTCCGATATACTCTTTTGCAGCCCCTACCAGACTTGACCAAGGACCATTTTTAGACGGGTGACAGACCAACCACCCTGGTTTGTTCAAAACCAATAAGTTCTCATCTTCAAAAAGAATCCATTTTGCGAACAAATATGGATCAACCGATAGGGCATCCGCCCCCTCATTCATTTCTTAAAGGGCTAAATAGCATAAACCTGAGTGAAATTTAAAAATAAATAAAAAAAAACTGGATTTAATGATCTTGCAGTGCGAGTTTGAAAGCGATGTGTCTGCACTACGCATACATAAATAATCTGAAACCAATATAATAATAACGCATATGAAGAACAATCTGATTCTCTCCGGCCTTCATCTCAATCTAACAGACTCGCTTAAAGGCATCGTTNATGAAAAGATGGAAAAGATTTTCAAACACGAGGAGAGAATAATTCGGGCGCGAATAGAACTCGAACATGATCCTAAATCCTCATCCCATGATTATGAGTATGTGGCAAAAGGCCATTTGGAGCTTAAGGGAAATACCATAACCGTTTCTGCAATTAGCGAAAATATTTACAAGGCAGTCGATGACCTTGTTGAAAAACTAGATCGCGGTCTTCGTAGAAGATCACGTCTACGACGCGTCAAAAGAAAACAAGTTAGCCTACATGATATGCCAGAGGCTGCCTAATAACATCATCTTTTTCCGAGAATAAAAATACNCTCCCAACCGTGTTATTTTTTAATTTCAAAAAACTCAAAAGATTTACAAATCCTATTTTATCTGAGGAATATCGAATTGAAAACAATTTATCCCCAATTTAGATATTGCAAATCCTTAAGGTAAATCTCCCANTAAAAAGCATTCGCAGAAAATATTGAAGAAATCCCTACGGTAACTCCGTTAGGTTCTGGCTGAATATCTTCGCAATATTCTTCTGCAGGTACAAGTCAAGTATCCGAATCTTCAGGTTGGTGGAACAGTCCATGGCTCGGCACCTTTCTAAAATGAAANTAAGGGAANCTGACCTTGNAGATAAGAGATCGGTTGGAGCTAGACTAAAATCTTTCCAGAATTCTTTTCTCCTTCCGCNCAATTATGGATTTTACAGTATGGATAGACCNGGTATGGCACACTTTTTTGATNATCANAAAAGCAATTTTGATACTGAAAGGCAAATTTGAGATCTTTGAAATTTCTNAATAATTANANCTTAGGAAAGTAGNTCATATACACTTTCAATTATTANATTCAAAGGAGCCAACTTACCAATTCCCTCATAGCCACAGGCAAGCTCCCCTACTACTGGTTCGATAATCTTGGCTCCCCTGCCCTTCAAAATTTCCAAATTTTTTTGAACCGCCTCGTGTTCATACATTTTTCCGTTCATTGCAGGAGAAAGTAATATCGGAGCACTGGTCGCCAAATAGATCGCACCCAACAAATCTGGGGCTAAGCCATTGGCATAATTTCCAAGTTGCTGTGCGGTCGCTGGAACAACTAGAAAAAGATCGATTTTGTCTGCCAATTCTATGTGCCCAGGCTGCCAACCTTCTTCATCCCAGAAAGATGTAAGCACCTGGTTACGGGAAAGAGTGGCCATGGTAAGAACTGAAATAAACTTCTTGGCGGATTCGGTCATAACCACATGTATGTCTGCTCCAGCCTTGCGCAATTCGCTGGTCAAATCTGCAGCTTTATAAGCAGCGATGGAACCAGATACGCCCAAGGCTATGGTCTTCCCATTTAGGGGACTCGATTTTTCTACGATAGATTCAGTCATTGGAGATCAGATTCATAATTAATTCCATGCAGAATCGCAACCCAAGGCTTTCCGCTTTTCATAACTAATGGAAAAGAGTATGCTGAAAATTTCTCATGCAAAATAGCCCGATCACCAAATACAAACCGTGGGGAACCATAGATTTACCCGATCGTAAATGGCCAAGCAACACCATCGATCGAGCTCCCCATTGGTGCAGTGTGGACTTACGGGACGGGAATCAGTCCCTACCCATTCCCATGGGAGTTAAGGAGAAGCTCGAACTCTTCAGACTTCTCTGTGACATTGGATTCAAACAAATTGAAATAGGTTTTCCTTCCGCCGCCCAGACCGAATTTGATTTTGCAAGAAAATTAATCAATGATCAACTTGTTCCGGACGGAGTTTCCCTTCAAGTTCTGACACAGGCACGTGAGCACTTAATCCGCAGAAGTTTCGAAAGCCTTCAGGGCGCACAGAAAGCAATTGTACATGTTTATAACTCCACATCTCCAATGCAGAGACGCGTAACTTTTGGAATGAGCAAAGAGGAGATTAAAAATATCGCGGTCGAAGGTGTGCGTCTCATTAAAAAACTTTTACCCGAATTACCCGAAACCGAGGTGCAACTGGAATATTCCCCCGAAAGCTTTTCCGATACGGAAGTGGATTATGCGCTCGAAGTATGCGAGGCGGTCATGAATGAATGGGAACCAACAGAGGAAAATCCGATTATTTTGAATCTGCCCGCGACGGTTGAGCTCTTCACCCCTAATGTGCATGCCGATCAGATCGAATGGTTTTGCCGGAATATGCGGGAAAGAAACAAGGCAATAATTAGCTTACACACTCATAATGACCGCGGAACGGGCACTGCAGCTACCGAACTTGGGCTCTTGGCAGGTGCTAATCGAGTGGAAGGTACCCTCTTTGGCAATGGAGAACGTACTGGAAACCTAGATATTGTGACCGTTGCTCTTAATATGTATGCACAAGGTCTTCACCCGAAATTGAATTTCGAAAATCTCGATGAAATTCGAGAAATTTATGAGCGGACAACCGGAATGACCGTACATGAACGCCATCCTTATGGTGGGGATTTGGTCTTTACCGCATTTTCAGGATCACATCAGGATGCCATCAAAAAAGGCATGGATTTACGCGAAAAAGAGGGAGATACAAACGAAACTCTTTGGCAAGTACCCTATCTGTCCATCGATCCTCGTGACATTGGAAGAACCTATGAGGAGATTATTCGCATCAACAGCCAAAGCGGTAAAGGAGGTGTCGCTTACATTTTGTCACGCGAATACGGACTTGATTTACCCAAGGCCATGCATCCGGAAGTAGGCACTCTGGTTAATGAAAAGGCAGATTCCGAATCCCGAGAATTGCTTGCCGATGAAATCTTCAACACGTTCAAGACGGAATACTTGGTAAAGAATAATCCGCTGGAACTAATTACCTACGATACCATCAAAGAAACGGGTCAGAATGAGATCACTTGCATTGCCACGATTCGGATACATGGTGAAGTCAAGGAATTGACTGGAAAGGGAAACGGACCGATCAACGCATTCGTTCAGGCCTTAGAACAGGAAAGATTAAAGGATTTCAAACTGACTGATTATCGTCAGCACTCCATCGGAGAGGGTTCTGCCACGGAATCTGCAGCCTATGTTCAGTTACAGACAAAAGTAGGACGAGTGGCATACGGATGCGGAATTGACTCGAGTATTGAAAAGAGTGGTATGCTCGCACTAGTGAGTGCATATAACCGCACCCGATAAAATTCTCCGAATTTAGTGTTTAAGATTNTTGAACAATCGGACTATTGGTTTTTGAAAAGCTTTAAAATAGAGGGAAATCAACTCACTATTGATATAGCGGAAGGAATCATCTCGGCTAATACAAAGGATGTTAGAATTGATAATGATTTTGAAATCAAGGATAGCACTCTGATTGAAGTTAATGAAAAAAGCAGGACGATTAGTATTATATTTCATAAAGTCTTAGCCCACCAGCTCACTGATGAGTCCTACTCTGCACCTGAATGCGGTGAAACCGAGGGTAACGTTTTATGCATTCATCAAGAATCCAGCTACCTTAAGTATGTGAAAGNCAACTCCCTGGTCTCCCAACTTATTGATGAACCTGTGTTTCATTATTCTNTAAGCTTAGNAGATGACATGATTGATGTTATAACCACGGAAAAACCGGAACTGAGACAATNACAAGCTTTTTTTCAAGAGAATGGACTACTGAATTTAACAATAATTCGATCCATGTGAACCAGAATGATCGTATGTAACGAAAAAATTATACATCCATACTGTGTTAAATAATTTTTTATCAATGACTTGCAAATAAAGTTGAAAAAACGTGCAATTTATCACTATCTATTCCGAAATTATTCGTTATATGGAATGGCTTGAGAAGTTACATTTCGATTAATTTCACCAAGAAATTTTATTGTATCTTGCCTTTCATTACCTTCTTTGCAGGGCACCTATTAAGCAGTATTGATTCATTTATTGGTAAGTATCAAGATATAGGATTCGGCACCACTACCTGTGTTGAATAATAAATAACACTCATCGATTATCTAAAACTTCTAATGTGTTCCTGATGAGATGCATTGCCATTTGTTAAGAGCTTTTGAAAAAAAATTGTTGAGAATTTCAAAAACGAGGTCAGATCAAGCATTAAACTTGTCACATCAATAAACTTTACAGATTTGTCCAGCTATTATTAAAGTAGATTTGGAACTATGCCCGGTTCAAATCAATACAGTCTTGTTTTTTTTCTTTCACTACAAATTTGTGGAATGAATTTATTGTGGTCTGATCATGACGAGTACCTGCAAAGACTCGATTCCTTTACCAACAGTCCAGATCCGGTTCTTGAAAATGGCATTGCATATAATGAGGTCTTCTCGATCGACCTTAACAATTCTTTTGAGGAGATGATTCAATCATCCACTTTTTTTAAATATTATGCAGTGCTGGATTTCGTAAATTACCCCGATGGCATATTCGGGGACTCGATGGATCGTCTTTTTATTTCAACGCAGGAAATTCAAATCGATGATAATCTGGAACATATAATCAATGATGATCTTTATAATTTTACCAATGATGACATGAATTTGACTGGAGAGTTATTTATTGATGAGTTTCGAACTAATAATGGTTACGATGTACTATATTGGGAAGCCAAGCAAACTTCGCTGACCTCAAGTCTTCGAAATATTTACAAGTTCCATCTCAGGGGCCCAAAAGTACTGCAAAGTACTTCTCTCAATAGTGATCCATATTCAACTTGGTTACATGTCTCACTTCTTTTTGAATCTGAAAACGGAGAAATGACCATCGAGAAGGCCAAAGAAATTGTCGACAGCGTGCAATTCTCAGATTCAACTAATGTTCCCTTCGAACCGGATGACAAAGGATTTGTTGCAGTAAATCTTCTAACAAGCCAGAAGGTACCCCAGTGGTATAACTCGAAATGGTTGGGGACATACTACGACAGCACACAAGGTTGGATCTACCATAATTATCTGGAATGGGTCTATTCGACTGGTGCAGCGGGAGATGGATTGTGGCTTTGGCACGAAAACATTGGTTGGATGTGGACTCAGGATGGAATATACCCTTACCTTTACAATTATCTAAATGAAGATTGGATATATTTGGATCTTACAGCAAAAACTGACAAAAGATTTTACGATTTTTCTCTTGGGACTTGGAAGTTACTTTCAGAACAAAACTTGGAAGTTCAATTACATGAGGCTTCACAAAAATCTTCTTACGTATCCACTCCTAACAATGATGAAAAGCAAGCTGTTGATGTTATCGTAAATTCAAACATTCCAGTAGAGGAAGCTAGGACAAGAATTTCTGAAATCATTTTGTTCGGACTTTAATATGAGAACCACAATTTTATTCACTTCATTATTTTTAATCACGGGTCTTTGTCTTTTCGCTCAGATTGGTTCTTACGAAGATAGGAAAATTGATGACATGGGTAGAAAGTTGGAAGCGCTCAAGGCAAGTCTGATGCAGATGCAAAAGGATTCTGGCTCCCCTAAGACAACACCCCCCCCTGCCAGCAAACAAAGTGTTTTCGAAAAGAGGGAAATTGATATTTCACCTCCAAAAACAATAAAACCTTCGGTCACCAGAGTTTTTGATCAAGTGTCTCCTGCAAAAATCACGGAATCCATTTCCCCCAAAAAAGTAGAAGAGAATTTTGAGAATCTAAATGAAAGATTCTCGAGAATCGCCGAACAACTTAATTATGAAGACACAAATGTGTCATCAGGTTATCCTGTCACAATTGATTCAAATTCTTCTACTAAATTAGATATCGATAGGGAAATTAGGGATTTCCCTGTGATTTCAGAAAGAAAGCTAAAAGCCCCAACTTCACCTCCTCCCTCTTCTCTCCTAATTCGAAACAAAAAAAATGAAAAAATTTTAAACAATGAATTTTCTCCCCTTGGCAAAACGGTTACGGGTAAAGTTGAGTCAGGATTTTCTTCCCCTTCTATCGAGCNAGACTATTTTGAATATAAGAAAAGAAAAANTTCAACCATTCAATTACTTTCCGAACCCTCCAAGCCAGATANTGTTTCGTCCAAGTCTAAAGTGAGTTCGAAGGGAAAAACTTCATTTAATTTCTACTTTGGGATGATAATGCCTCANACAAGTGAAATTGGCATAGCTCCTATAAATTTTGAAAATGGTGAACAAATCTCAATAGAATATCTTCGCGATTTCGGATTCATGTCAATCGGGGGTAGTTATTTTTACAACAAGTTTGATAACAAACAGTTTTCAGTTAACAACTTTGTCATCCCAGTTACAGGCTCAAATTCAAATCATGGCTTTTACATTTCTTCCGTAATTGAGCCAAAAGTTACTGAATCGCTTTTTTTAAGAGGAAAGCTTTCGGGAGGAATATCTTTTAGGTCAAATGAAGTTATTGCATCTGGCTTGACCAAAAGATACACGGCTTCCCCCTTCAAATATTCACTCTTAGTAGGGNTTGGNTACAAATGGAGCGATTACTTCAATTCTCTTTTGTTTTATGAATTTGATGGAGTAACAGCAAGTGGTGAGTTAGGNGGAATCACTACCCANCAGTTTGGTCTGGGACTGGGTTTGGACTTTTAAAATTAATCAAGCCAGAGGGAAAGCTATGCNCTTTTAGTTGGAAGTCTTGGACTTTTTACAGCAATGGCGGTTGCCATGTTTTTCACCCGAAAGATCAACTGNCNCTCCTTAAGATTGCCAAAGGGGGATGCAAAGTAATATCTTTTCTTAGGATGGGTGGCAATCAACATGCTAATAAAAAACATAAANGGGTAGAATCCCTAGAAGGAGTTCTTGAAAGGATTACCTTCTACAATGAGGAAAATGGTTTTCTTATTGGTAAGCTAAAAGGGGAAAGCAAAACTGCAGATATCGCGGTCTTAGGGAAAGCCCCGAAAGTTCAATGTGGCGAAACCCTACTTCTAAAAGGTTCATGGATCACTCACCCCAGGCATGGGCGCCAATTTTCATTCACCGAATTTGAAAGCAAACTTCCGGCATCTGCTTATGGTATAAGAAAATACCTCGCAAGTGGATTGATTCATGGCATCGGGAAAACCTACGCTAACAAAATTGTGGATCATTTTGGCTCAGATACTCTACGAATAATTTCTGAGGAATCAGCACGGCTTAGAGAAATCGAAGGCATTGGCAAACTACGCGTAAAGAGCATCAAGGAAGCTTGGGAAGAACAGAAAACTGTCCGAGAAGTAATGATGTTCCTCCAGACATACGGCGTGACAGATGCTCTTTGCCTGAGATTGGTTAGAAAATATGGCAACTCTGCAAAACTCATTCTAGAAACGGAACCATATAGAATAATTCGCGAAGTAAAGGGAATTGGCTTTAAGACTGCAGATAAAATTGCTTTAAATCTGGGTTTGGCAAGCAACGGGCCAGCGCGTATCGATGCCGGCATTCTCCACACCCTACAGGAATCCGAAGATGAAGGGCACACCCACAACGAACGGAGGGTTCTCGCCCTTAGGGCTACCGAGTTATTGGACGCTGAAACCAAAGATGTGGAAAACCGCATTGATTCTCTGATGCTTGAAGAAGATCTTGTAGAATCCAAACCCGGATGGGTACAAAACCCAGTCTGTGCAAGAGCGGAGGATACACTTGTTCGTTGTTTAAATAATCAGTTGAATGCTACTTCCTCACTCCCACCCATTCAGGTTGAAAAAGCAATTGAATGGGCACAGAGCAAGGCAGGGTTTACTTTTGCGGATCAACAAGCAGAAGCAGTTAAGCAGGCTTTGAAGTCAAAGATTTCGATCCTTACGGGTGGACCTGGAACGGGAAAAACCACTATCCTCAGGGCACTGGTATCGATCCTGAAAGCCAAAAAGACAAAAATTCTATTGGCTGCTCCTACTGGCCGAGCGGCGAGAAGGATGGCAGATAGTTGCTCCCACTTTGCACAAACTGTTCATCGCTTACTCAAGTTTGATCCGTCACAAGGCGGATTTACCCAGAATGAACAGAATCCACTGCTTTGTGATTTTGTGATTATGGACGAGACCAGCATGCTCGACCTGCGTCTTGCGGCAGCATTAATACGTAGTTTACCTGCAAAAGCTCATCTACTGTTAGTTGGTGATGCAGATCAGTTGCCTTCTGTTGGTTCAGGAAATGTGCTTAAAGACCTTATCAAATCCGAACTTTTTCAGGTTACCAGACTGGCGGTCACCTTCAGGCAGGCTGAGAACAGTGATATTGTCGACTTGGCCCACAGCATTCTCGCTGGAAAAGGAAATCCTCCTCCTCCACTTGATTCGCTAGCTGCAATCAATCCACATCATGATGTTCATTTTGTTCGTGCCCTAACACCTGAGGATTGCGTCTCTAAAGTCACTCGATTAAGCAAGGATATCATTCCAAAGAAGTTTTTTATCGATCCAAAAACTGATCTACAAATTCTGGCTCCCCTTCATCGCGGAATTGGAGGGATCGGAAATCTTAACGACAAGCTTCGTGATGCACTAAACCCCACAGGAGCAACACAGGTAATGGGATCTTTTCTTTTTCGTGAGGGGGATAAGGTTATTCAGACAAGAAATAATTATGACAAGGATGTTTTTAATGGCGATATGGGCATTATCGAATCGGTAGACACTCTAAATGGTACTGTAAACATTGACTTTGAAGGAAAACGGGTAAGCTACCAACGGATGGAAACCACCGATTTGCAACCCGCCTACGCTATATCAGTCCACAAAAGTCAAGGAAGTGAGTACCCCATGGTAATTTTTCCACTCCTCAAGCAACACTTTATGATGCTTCAAAGAAATTTGGTCTACACTGGACTGACACGTGCAAAAAAGAAAGTAATATTTGTCGGCGACCCTGCTGCATATGCAATGGCTATCCGTAACGACAAAACTCTTACTCGAGAGACAGACTTAATTAGGAAGTTAGCAATAGCTAATCGATAAGTAAGAAAAAGCTACAGCAGAAAATATAATAGGATGGGAATGCCTTCAGAAGACTATCTTCCCTAATCTTCAAATGCAAAATAACTGCCGCTCCCATCACCAAACAAATTAATCCGGCAATGGGCTTTACGAAATAGGGCAAGAAGAAGCCCAAAATCATAAGACACGCCAAAGTTAATTTTAATCCTCCAATTACATAAAGAGACCATTCGGGAAGACCGTATACCAAAAATTCTTCGCTCATGGTTTTGGCATTACCCGCTCTGAATTTACTTAGTCGGTTAAAACCAAGAGTCCATGCATAAATGATGCCTAAGATTATCGAAACTTGAAAGATAGGTCCCATAATTGCATCCATGGCATCTGGTCTAAAGCCATCTATGTTAAACATGAATTAATGATCGAATGAAAAATCCACAATTGCTTGGTGTTTCTAAAAATAAGGTAGCGAAAAAAAAGGAAGAAGTAAGAGAGACTAAAGGTACAAAGGCCAAAGACTTTTTATTAAGTTTTATGGAACCACATGGAGGGCATTCTGCACATTCGTGATGAAAACTCATAGGTGCAAAAATTTTCTACTTTTGTCGCATCTTCGTGAGTGATCTTGTAGATAGGCATGGCCTAGCAGATTAATAGTTACCCACCAAAAAAATGAACCATTTGATCATATAATAAATGGAAATCAAAATGCCACCTCCAAATAGTCCAACGAAGGCAAAACCAACAAACTTTTTAACACCATTTTCTTCCAAAAACTTCGGCTGCTTTTCCATTGCTCCAACCATGACGATCAAATAAACAACGATCGCAAAAATCGGCATTGTAACCATAAACCAATCAAATTCTGATGTCATAGTGTTTCTTTATGTCATAGAATTTCTTTAAGTCAAGATGTGGAGTAAAATTGTAGCTTTTCCCTAAATGTTATTTAAATCTGTCTTTTCCTGTTGTCTTTATTTTTCCAGATAAGATTGTTGTCAGAAATGCTTACGATCTCCAGTTCTCTTTCACCTAAACTATTTCTATTCATCTCAATATTTTCAGTAATGGCTGAAGCATTCTCAAAATCAAAAAATGAAACAATTCGACATGTCGTTTGTTTCAAATTTAAAGAAAGTGCGAAAGATTCCGAAATCAAGAGAGTTGAAAGAGAATTTTCTGCCTTAAAAAATAAAATTCCTGGTATCCTTTCTTTGGAATGGGGAAAAAATAATAGTCCTGAAAATCTAAACAAAGATTTCACCCATTGTTTTATTGTTTCTTTCAAAGATGAGGAAGCCAGAAAAATTTATCTGCCACATGCAGAACATTTGGCCTTTGTATCTATATTAAAACCAATTCTAAAAGATGTGTTCGTGATCGACTTCAACCCTTAATCTTTTTCAAATGATCAAAATAAAAGTATTCTGTTTTTCATTTTGTAATGCCATCTTTACTTTTTTTTTAGCTGGTGAGACCAGGACGCCAGCAATTTTCGGCAATAACATGGTTTTGCAGCAAAACCACAAGAACCCAATCTGGGGCTGGGATAATCCAGGGCAATCAGTTGAGGTTCTCATCTCAGGTCAATCTCACATAAGTAAAGCTGACAAGGATGGGTACTGGAAGATTTCCCTTGATCCGATCAAAGCATCATTCGATAGCGCTACCATGACAATTAAAGGAAGTTCGCTATTGAAATACACGAATATCTTGGTTGGTGAAGTTTGGATATGCTCTGGTCAATCAAACATGGGATGGAGCTTAGGGCAATCGGACGACAAAGACCTAGAGTCGATGAGTGCAAAACATCCGAATCTTCGGCTTATCAGTATACCTCAACTTGGGACACAGGAGGCACAGAAAGATTTTAAGGGACAATGGGAAGCAACTACCCCCGAAACGGCTATCAATTTTTCCGCAGTCGGTTATTTTTTCGGAAGAAGATTGCATCAGATTCTCGATGTACCGGTTGGGCTGATCGATAATGCTTGGGGTGGGTCCGCCTGTGAGGCATGGATTCCCCGCGACAGGCTCAAAAAACTGGCAGTAGCCAAACCTTACATGGATCAGTGGGAAAAAACCGAGAAAAGCTTTGATTTCTCCAAACTAAAAAAGGCATATGATGAAAAATTGAAAGTTTGGCAGGCCAAGGCTGTTGCCGCCCGCAAAGCCGCGAAACCAGAACCTGCCGGACGTCCAAGACCTCCCCGCAATCTAATGACCGGACAGCATCGCCCTGCAAATTTATACAATGGAGTTCTGAATCCAATCATCGGTTATGGTATTAAAGGTGCCATCTGGTATCAGGGGGAAAGCAATTCCAACCGAGCTCATGCTTATCGAGAAGTCTTTCCCCTTATGATTCAATCCTGGCGAGATCTTTGGAAGCAGGGAGATTTTTCTTTCTATTGGGTACAATTGGCAGATTATCAAAACGAACAGAATGAACCAGTTAGTGAAAACTGGCCCGAATTAAGAGAAGCCCAAACACTCACCCTTGATAAGCTCAAAAATGTCGGTGAGGCAGTAATTATCGATATAGGCGAAGGTAGAGACATTCATCCGCGTAACAAGCAGACTGTTGCCAATCGCCTACTGCGAAATGCCTTGGTAAAGGATTACGGATACGATCTTCCTCATCAGAGCCCACGATACAAAGATATGGTAATACAAGGAAAAAAAGTGACCGTAACTTTTGATCATGTTGGAGCAGGTCTTTATTGCTTTGATACAAGGGAGCCAGTCGGATTTGCAATCTGCGGAAAAGACCAAAAGTTCGTATGGGCTGAAGCGAAATTGATCGGTAAAGACACAGTCGAAGTTTGGTCAGATAAAATCAAAGAACCCACCGCTGTCCGTTATGCATGGATGAATAATCCGGTTTGCAACCTTTTCCGCAAGGATGGATCCGTAACTTTACCTGTTACTCCTTTCAGAACGGATGACTTTCCCATGATCACAAAGGGAAATTAAGATCTTCTATCTTTGTCAAAAGTGAAGACATTATTTCTGTATTTGGTTTTACTGATACCTCTTGGATTATACGGGAAACCTCAACTGAAAGAGATTATTGATGCATCCCAAGGATTAAACAATCCATTCGGGGTTACTTTTGACAATCAAGGGAATACCTTCATCGCAGAATACGAAGGTGGGAGAATTTTTAAATTGGATAGAAGTGGGAAACTAATTCAATTTTCCGGAAATGGAAAAAAAGGCTTTGCTGGAGATGGCATGCAGGTAAACCAAGGTGTTTATAATGGCATGCACAACCTTGCATGGTCATCAGACAAGATTCTTTATGTGTCAGATACACACAACCATTTAGTTCGCAAAATTGATCTTAAAACAAACCTGATCACCACTTTCGCGGGAATCCCCAACAGTAAGGGCTTCTCGGGTGACGGAGGACTTGCTACTAAAGCAAAGCTCAACACTCCAATATCAATAAGTCTGACACCAGATGAAAAGATCTTGCTTATTTCAGATATCAGCAATCTTCGAATTCGTGCGGTTGATCTGGAGTCTGGAATCATTCGCACAGTCGCAGGAAACGGTAAGAGAGGGAAACCCACAGAAAACAAGCCTGCCATTGCACAACCACTTATTAGCCCGAGGTCCGCAATTATGGATAATTTCGGCAATCTCTTTATTCTCGAACGCAATGGCAATGCACTGAGAGTTGTTCGTAAAGATGGTAAAATTTACACCTTGGCAGGGACTGGAAAAAGAGGCAACCAGGACGGTCCGGCTTTAAAATCGACCTTTAACGGACCAAAGCACCTTTGCTTTGATGGGAAAGGAAACATCATCATCGCCGATGACAAGAATCAATTAATACGACTCTACAATCCGAAAACGAAATTAGTTTCCACTATCCTTGGAGGCAAGGTAATGCCAAGGACAGTTCTTAATCGTCCACATGGCGTTGCGCTTGCTCCTGGTGGAGGCATATGGGTTTGTGACAGTGGGAACAACCGACTTCTAATCCTTAGAAATCATTAAATATGAATATTATAACCAAAATCCTAATTTCCCTAACAGTTTCAACATTGCAAATCCACGCGACCGACTTGCCCAATATCTTGTGGCTCACGAGTGAGGACAACGGACCACACCTCGGTTGCTATGGTGACAGATATGCAGACACACCCAACCTTGACGCTCTTGCAGCCAAGGGAATGATCTACACCAGAGCCATTTCGAATGCACCCGTATGTGCTCCGGCAAGGACAACAATCATTTCGGGCATGTATCCAACCTCAACCGGGGCGGAACACATGAGAAGTATGACCCGTTTACCCAAAGAATTCAAAATGTACCCGGTCTATCTTCGTGAGCTTGGGTACTACTGCACCAACAATTCCAAGGAAGATTATAATTTGGCTAAGGATGGTCAGGTTTGGAGTGAGGGTGGACGGAAGGCAACATGGACAAACCGACCAGATAAAGACCAACCATTCTTTGCGATCCATAATTTTACTGTTTCACATGAGAGCCAAATTCGTAAGCGCCCGCATCAGCAGATACATGACCCTGCAAAAGTAAGAGTGCCTGACTATCATCCTGATACTCCGGAGGTTCGACAGGACTGGGCTCAGTATTATGACAAACTGACCGAGATGGATAAAATGGTGGGTGACAAACTTAAATCGATTGAAGAGCAAGGACTAGCCGATGACACAATTATCTTTTACTATGGTGACCATGGCTCTGGTATGCCAAGAAGTAAAAGATGGCCCTATTTTTCTGGAATCAATGTACCTCTCATTGTCCACGTACCTGAAAAATGGAAACATCTGGCGTCTACTGATTACAAAACCGGTGGGAAATCCGATCGCAGGGTTGGGTTTATTGACCTTGCCCCCACCTTGCTGAGTATTGCAGGCAAAAAGCCTCCTATTCAAATGCAAGGCCATGCGTTTATGGGAAAGCACGAAGCAACAGCCCAAGAATATGGCTACGGGTTTCGCGGCAGAATGGATGAGCGATATGACATGGTGCGCTCAGTAGTAGGTGAAAAATTCATCTACATACGTAACTACATGCCACATAAACCCTATGGTCAGCATGTTTCATATATGTTTCAGACTCCGACCACTCAGGTTTGGAAAAGGATGTTCGATGAAGGAAAATTAAATGAAGCACAAAGTCATTTTTGGAAAACCAAACCGGCAGAGGAGTTGTATGATTTGGTAAATGATCGGGATGAGGTGAAAAATTTGGTAAAATCAAAGGAGCATGCTGACATTTTGAAAAAAATGCGAAAAGCTCATCTTGATCATATCAATAGAATCATTGATGTGGGATTTCTTCCTGAGGGAGAAATTCACTCCCGATCCGAGGGATCCACCCCTTATGAAATGGCAAGGACAGACAAATATCCGTTCAAAAGAATCTTCCTATCTGCAGAGATGGCAGCAGGACTATCACCATGGGCTACCAAGACACTTACCGCTTACCTTAAAGATAAGGATTCAGCCATAAGATACTGGGGAGCAATGGGACTATTGATGAGAGGTAAAAAAGGCGTTTCCATGACTGGTAAACATCTTGAAAAAGCATTGAGTGACGATTCGCCATATGTTCGCGTAGTTGCAGCCGAAGCATTGGGGAAATACGGAAATAAAGATCAGATATCAAAAGCGTTGGAAACACTTGGTCAAATCGCCGACCCCATCAAAAATGGATGCTTCCCATCCATGTTGGCAATGAATGCAATTGATCATCTCGACGACAAGGCAAAATCGTTACTCCCCATGATTGAATCTATGCCACAGGTTCCTGAAGGTGTGGATAAAAGGTTCCAAGGCTATGTTGGTCGCCTGGTAAAAACTACAACTGAAGAATTGAAGGGGCAACAATGACCAAGCTTCTCTACCTGTCATTACTCAAGATCTTCACCAGCCTTTTTTTTCTTTGCCTCAATTTGAAGGCGAAACCAAACCTGATTTTCATCATGGCGGATGACCTCGGCTATGGAGACTTGGGATGCTTTGGTCAGAAATTGATTAAGACTCCACGTCTCGATCAAATGGCAAAAGAGGGAATGAAATTTACCCGCTTTTATTCCGGCTCTACGGTATGTGCCCCTTCAAGAAGTGTACTTATGACGGGCCAGCATATGGGTCATACCCATGTGCGCGGTAATGCGGGTGGCGACATGTTACGTCAAAGTCTAAGAGACATTGATGTAACGGTAGCTGAAAAAATGAAGAGCGCGGGATATGCAACGGCACTTATTGGAAAATGGGGTTTGGGAGAAGAGGGCCAAGAAGGTCACCCGCTAAAGCAGGGTTTTGACTATTTCTATGGATATCTAAATCAGGTCCATGCCCATAACTTTTATCCAGAATTTCTTTGGCGTAACAATAAAAAGCACATCTTAAATAATGTTGTTAAACCGATTTCAGAAAAAGCCAGAGCTGGTTTTATTGGAGGAGCTGCAACTGAGAGAAACGATTACAGTCACGATCTTTTTACCCAGGAAGCTCTTGCCTGGATAAAAAAGAATAAGAATAATCCTTTCTTTCTCTATCTTCCGCTAACCATTCCACACGCCAACAATGAAGGTACACGTATGTTTGGTGACGGTGCGGAAGTGCCAGAGTATGGTATTTACGAAAAAGAGAATTGGCCCAAACAGGATAAAGGGCAAGCAGCCATGATCACGCGAATGGACCGTGATGTCGGTGAAATCCTCGATCTTCTCAAGGAATTAAAGCTCGCAGAAAATACTCTCGTTATGTTCACTTCGGATAATGGACCCCACAATGAGGCTGGTCATAATCCGGAACTCTTTACTCCGGCTGGACCACTCCGTGGAATGAAGAGAAGCTTAACAGAGGGCGGCATACGGGTCCCCACACTTGCCTGGTGGCCCAAAACAATAGATAAAGGATCAATTTCAGATGAGGCTTTCTATTTTGGAGACCTCATGGCCACTGCTTGCGAAATGGCTGGTACTGAAATACCCAAGAAAAACGACAGTGTCTCTTTTTTTCCGACTCTTAAAAATGTCTCTGACAATCAAAAATCACACAAATATTTGTACTGGGAGTTTTACGAACGAACTTTTCGACAAGCCGTAATCATGAAAGATTGGAAGTTGATTCGCTCAGCCATGGATAACGAAAGACTTGAGCTCTATGATTTAAAGAATGACATTCATGAGGATGAAAACCTCGTAAAAGTCCATCCGGCGATTGTTCAAAGAATGATTAGCTACATGGAAGAGGCTCACGAACCACACCCGAACTGGCCAACACCCAGGCAAAAGAGATAACTATACACTTTTACACGGCATCATGCATCCGTCTTTCATGCCGTGTATGATTTTTTTGTCTGCAGGGCAAAACGTTGCAAGCGTACCTGACCATTTTGCTTTTTTGTCAAAGGTAAAGAAGTAAGGAGACAATCGAACTCTTCCTGATTCATTCGCTACTCCATTCTCATGAGAAAAAACCGGATGTTTGAAGCTTCTTGGCTTCATGAATTCCTGAATTACATAAATAGGAGAAGGATAATCGTTAAGGGCATTTGATATCGATTCAGACCACCCATCACCTGATACATCATTCCCAATTACAACGCTTCTTGAACCCCATGCGGTTTCATGAAAGCCGCTTGCCTTAATCACGAGTCCCCTGTCCTTCTTGGAAACTTTTGATAAATCAGCCCATTGAGTAAGCTTTCGTCCTTCAACCTTCGGACCATCCAGATAAGCGCCAGGAGGAATTTCTTTCGGATCCAGGATCCAGGATCGAGGGATTGCCGATCTTAAGATGGCAAGATCTCTTGAATTTAGTGTCTCCTTCCAAAAAGGCTCCAAACGGTGATGATGAAAGAGAGCAAGTGATAGTTTTTCTTCCTGCACATGTTTCATGGGAGGAGTGACGACAACCCCACCCTTTTCCACTAGCCTTGCAAGTTCCGGCATGATCGAAACTTTCTCGTAGTCAAAAAGTTCCCAGAAACGATAAATCAAATCGACTTTCTTATCTTTTAAAAAAACAGCATTCTCTAAAACCTGAAGCTCGTGTGGTAAGCATACTTCGATTGAAAGCCCCAATTCTTTCAGCTTATGACAAATCCACTCCATTTCGGGAAGATAGGTCTTTGCTTCCTCGCTTACAGCAATAACCATGTTTGCAGTTCGAACTTCAAATTCTCGAATCGCGTCTGTGAGCGCATAAGCAAATGACTCTATCATTCCTGGGCTTTTACTAAGTTCGTATGCCGATTCCAAATGGGCAGTCAGTCCGATTCCCCCTGGAACGGAGTCCCATTCTGTCAGTGCGATGCCATCTGCATGGGGGATAAGATCAGGTCTTAGAACGGCGGGGATCTGTGAACGAACTGCAACTGAACGTCCATGTTCGATTAACCAAGACGGCTTGCCTGCGTCATAGTATTCAGCGACCCACGGCACACTTAAAACTTCATTTCGCAGTACTGATTCATTGGTGCAGGATTTCCTGTATAAAAGATCAATGGCCCGATAAAAGGAAACAGCAGCTGAGCTCAGATCATCAATCCACTTGCAAATTCCATTAGGAAGATTCCATGGACTCGGCGACCAACGCCATGTTTTATCAGCAAACAAAGAATTTTTTGAATACTGCCTGACTTTTTCAGCAGTTAATTCAGAACTCATCGATATTGGTTAGTCGTCGATTTGAATATCTTTATTCCTCTGCCTTGGACAACCAGCCCGCAGCCAACCGTTAACAAATGGATCAAGCTCACCGTCCATCACTGCCTGTACACCAGAAGTCTCAACACCAGTGCGTAAATCCTTCACCATTTGATAGGGCTGAAAAACATAACTTCGAATTTGATTCCCCCACCCCATTTCGCCCTTTTCGCCGTAAAACTTCTCCATTTCCGCACGTTTTTCATCCTGTTGCTTTTCATACAACCTTGATTTTAAAACTTTCATCGCTGTCTGCTTATTTTTCAATTGTGAGCGCTGATTCTGACACTGAACGACGATATTTGTGGGCAGATGGGTAAGCCGGACCGCTGAATCTGTTTTATTTACATGCTGTCCACCCTTTCCGCTCGAACGGTAAGTGTCGATTCGAAGATCATCCTCCGGGATATCCATATCGATATCATCATCCTCCACTTCTGCAATGACATCCACTGAGCAGAAAGATGTGTGCCTTCTTTTATTTGAATCAAAAGGGCTAATACGTACCAACCGGTGAACACCCCGTTCCGCCTTCGCATAGCCATAAGCATTCAGTCCATCAATCCTTATGGAGCAGCGGCTAATCCCAGCTTCTTCCCCTGGTTGTAAGTCCTGCAATTCGACATCAAAACCTCTGCGCTCTGCCCACCGGGTATACATACGCATAAGCATATCAGCCCAGTCACAAGATTCAGTACCACCTGCACCCGCATGAATACTTAAGAGAGCAGGTCGAGCACCAAAAGGCTCATTCAGGAAGCTCGCCACCTCAATATCGTCAATCCGTGAAAGAAGATTTTCCAAAGTAT
>NZKO01000079.1 GCA_002692535.1 Opitutia bacterium | reverse complement strand
TTTTTTTCGAACTCATTAGACGGGAGAATAGCTCAATTGGTAGAGCACCGGTCTCCAAAACCGTAGGCTGGGGGTTCGAGTCCCTCTTCTCCCGCCAAAGCCCTCCAGTTAAAATTTTACAGCAATGAATCCATTTCAGAAAATACGCACCTTTTACAAGGAGACTCTTTCCGAGTTAGGTAAGGCGTCTTGGCCAAATTTTGAAGAATTAAGAGGATCTACTATTGTAGTAATTGCAGGAGTTGCCATTCTTGGGTTATTCATTTCGGTATCTGACTTTTCTCTCACAAACTGCGTGGAGTTACTTACCATGCTAATTCGTACCCAAATCTGAATGAGCAAATCCTCAGCATCTGATTCTAGATGGTATGCCCTTCAATGCTTGTCCAATCATGAAGACAAGGTGAAGCGCTATCTATCAAAATACAAAGAAGAGGATGAAGAGTTTGCGGGTTGCTTGAGTGAAGTTCTTGTCCCGATAGAAACAGTTTCTGAAGTCAAAAACGGCAAGAAAAAACAAAGGGATCGAAAATTTTATCCCGGGTATGTTTTTGTCGAAATGAAACTCTTTGATCAGGTTGGAAATTTAAAGAAGAAACCCTGGTATAAGATTAAGGAGACTGATGGAGTGATAAACTTTATTGGCAGAGAAAACCCAACACCTCTAGCAGATGACGAAATTGGTCGAATCTTAAAACAGGTTAATGAAGCTGAAGGAAAAGAAGTTCCCAAAGTACAATTTTCTATTGGTGAAGTTGTGAAAATTCTTGACGGGCCTTTTCTTAACTTAACTGGAGAAATTGAGGAAATTGATCCTCAAAAAGGAACATTGAAGGTTTCAGTGTCAATCTTTGGTAGATTCACTCCTGTCGAGCTGGAATTCTGGCAAGTCGAGAAAGCCGACGAAGAGTAATCAACATCACACAAAATTATGTCTAAAAAAGCAGTAGGACTTATAAAACTTCAATTGCCTGCGGGTGCGGCGAATCCAGCCCCTCCTGTGGGACCGGCTTTGGGTGCCCAAGGTGTTAATATTATGGGTTTTTGTAAGGAGTTTAATGCCAAAACCAAAGACCAGTCTGGAATGATCTTGCCAGTTGAAATAACTGTCTACGCCGATCGTTCTTTTACCTTCATACTAAAATCTCCCCCCGCTGCCGTTCTCTTGAAAAAAGCGGCGGGCCTCGCAAAAGGCTCTGGGGTACCCAATCGTGATAAAGTAGGTAAAGTTACTAAGCAACAAATACTTGAGATTGTTAAAACCAAGCAAAATGATTTAAACGCGAATGACGAAGAGGCTGCATGCCGAATCATCGAAGGTACTGCAAGAAGCATGGGAATTGAAGTTTCATCATAATCTTAAAATGAAAAGACGAAGCAAAAGATATAAAAATTCTGCATCAGGAATCGACTCTGCGAAGGATCTTGAATTGCAGGAAGCGTTAGAAGGTTTGAAAACACAATCAAGAGTAAAGTTTGATGAGTCCGTTGAACTTTCCTTCAGTTTAGGTGTTGACCCTAAACAATCATCCCTTTCAGTTCGAGGTACTGTAAAACTTCCTCACGGAAGCGGTAAGGAAATCAAGGTGCTTGTCTTCACTGAAAATCCTGATGATGCGCTAAAGCACGGTGCAGACTATGCAGGACTCGAAGATCTGATTACCAAAATTAAAGATGGTTGGACTGATTTTGATGTAGCAATTTCCACGACTTCAGCAATGAAATCAGTTAGATCAATTGCACGAGTTTTGGGTCCTAGAGGACTTATGCCAACCCCCAAAGCTGGTACGGTAACCGATAACCTTGAGGAGGCGATTAATGAGGTTAAATCCGGAAGAGTCGATTTTAAAATGGACAAGACGGGTGCCATGGCAGTGTTGATTGGAAAGTGCTCTTTTTCCTCCGAGCAACTTTTGGAAAACGCAAACTCTGCCATAAAAGCGGTATGCTCTTCGAGACCAGATGGGTTTAAGGGCAGATTTGTTAAATCAGCCCATATCAGTTCGACAATGAATCCGAGCCTTAGATTAAAATCTTCAATTTTTTAATTAAAATGAGACCAGAAAAAACCTATTTGATTGATGAGGCAAAAAGCCATCTTGGTAAGTCAGAATATTTCTTTCTCACCGATTATCATGGCATTGATGCACAGGAAACTTCTGACTTAAGAACAAAGCTTGCCGAAAGGGGTGCTGAATTTCATGTCGTCAAAAATTCATCTATTAGACTTGCTGCCAGCCCTGAGTTGATTGAAGAACTTGATCCTCACTTAAAAGGGCACACTGCAATTGTAGTGGGAGGAGATGATGCTTCTGGTGTAGCAAAGGTCCTTGGAGAGTATTTTAAAACAAAAGAAAAGGTTTCCGTAAAAGGTGGAGCCTTGGGTGATCGCACACTTTCTGCTGACGAAATAAAACAGTTGGCAAAACTTCCTGGGCTTGAGCAGTTACGCTCTCAGCTTCTCTCTCTTTTAAATACTCCTGCAACTAGTCTTGTTACAGTATTAAGTGCACCTGCCCGAGGAATGGTCACTGTTCTCAAAGCTAAAGCAGATAAAGGATAATCTTTCGAGAAATGTCTCTTAATACAAATCAACAATAACCGCCAACCTAGAAGAAATTAGGGGAAAACCCTTAAACGCCTTTAGGTACTAATCATATTCAGGCAAGGAGGTAATATAAATCATGTCAGACATAACTAAAGATCAAGTGGTAGAATGGCTTAGTAGCCAATCCGTAATTGAAGTAGCCGAGCTCGTAAAAGAGTTGGAAGAAAAATGGGGTGTTAGTGCAGCAGCACCTGCAGCAGTTGCAGTTGCAGCACCAGCATCTGGAGGCGAAGCAGGTGGAGCCGCTACTGAAGAAAAGAGTGAATTCGATGTAGTTCTCACCGAATTCGGAGGTAATAAAATTGCTGTCATTAAAGAAGTTCGTGGAATCACCGGACTAGGTTTGAAAGAAGCAAAAGAACTAGTTGAAAGTGCACCTAAGCCAGTTAAAGAAGGTGTAAGTAAGGAGGAAGCAGAGGAAATTTCTAAGAAGCTAGAAGCCGCAGGTGCCAAGGCAGAAGTTAAATAATGTTTCTATCCTACACTTCTTAATTTTATCAAAGCCGTACGGTTGGTTATCAACCTGCGGCTTTTTCCATTTTCTAAATTATTCCAAATCGCAAAAATAAATGGTCATGAAAAAGTCAGAGAGACAAAATTTCGGAAAGCTCAAAGAAGCTATTGATCCCCCTAATCTTATTCAGAATCAGGTTGATTCATTTCATGATTTCTTGCAACGGGATATTCCCTCAACCCACAGAGTGCAGGGTGGACTAGAGGCAGTCTTTAAGGAAGTTTTCCCTATCTTTAGTTATGACGAAAAGTCTAGGCTGGAGTATGTTTCCTACTCAATAGGAGATTCCGCATTGAGTGAAATGGATTGCATTGATCAGAATTGCACTTACGCAGCCCCCTTGCAGGTAAAGTTGAGATTGCGCATGGAAATGGAAGGCCAGAGCAAGCCTTTTTACAGTGAAGAAGAAATCTTCATGGGTGAATTACCTATCATTACCGAAAGGGGATCATTTATAATCAATGGCGCAGAAAGGGTTGTAGTCAGTCAATTACATCGATCCCCAGGAGTGAGCTTTGAAGAATCAACTCATACCAGTGGTAAGATATTGCATGGTTTCAGAATTATTCCTGACAGAGGGACATGGATTGAAGCACAATTTGATCAACATGATTTGCTATATATTTACCTAGACAGACGCCGCCGTCGCCGCAAGTTCCTCATCACCACTTTTTTAAGAGCACTAATGGATTGGGATCCTGAAAAAGACAAGGACTCAGATCAAAAAATCATAGAATTGTTCTACGATATAGAAACTTTGGACATCAATGAACTTTTGACCAAAGATAATGTTTCCAATTATGTTTTGGTTGAGCCTATGTTNGATCGAACAAAAGGGGCAGTCCTTGCCAAAGCATTTGAACCTCTTACAAAAACTTATCTAAGAGCATTTGTTAAGGCTGGTGAAACCCAACTTCGAGCCATTGATACTTCTGTCGATGACGGTGCAATCATTCGTTGTCTAAAAAAGGACACNACCAAGAATAAAGACGAAGCACTCAAAGAAATTTACAAGAAGTTACGTCCTGGCGAACCACCCGACAGAGTTAATGCAGAAGCTTTGATAAAAAGATTGTTTCTTGATACAAAGCGTTATGATTTGGCAAAAGTTGGACGCCACATGCTTAATCTCAAGCTTAATTTAAAAACCCCTCTCGATGTGCGTGTAACTACGGTTGAAGATTTAGTTGCGGCAACCCGTAAGCTTACAGATCTTAAACGCGGTAAATCNAACGAAGAAAAAGCAAAAGANGATGCAGGATCCATCTTTGACATGGGTATCGACGACATTGACCATCTTGGAAACAGACGTGTTCGCACGGTCGGTGAGCTCTTGGCAAATGTCTGCCGCAGTGGACTTGCGCGCACCGAAAGGGTTGTTCGTGAGCGAATGACACTTTACGATCAAGGAGCTGAATCCTTAACTCCAGGAAAGCTCATTAACCCAAAGGCTTTGACAACAGTTGTTCGTGACTTTTTCGCGAGGAGTCAACTGAGTCAATTCAAGGATCAGATTAATCCTCTTGCAGAAATGACTCACAAGAGAAGGCTTTCTGCNCTCGGACCGGGTGGACTTAATCGTGAAAGGGCTGGCTTTGAAGTTCGTGATGTTCACCCAACTCATTATGGTCGTATCTGTCCGATTGAAACTCCTGAAGGACCAAACATTGGTTTGATAAATACTTTATCAACCTACGCTAAAATAGATGAATTTGGATTTTTGCAATCCCCTTATCACCCCGTTAAAAATGGAGTNGTTGATAAAAACCCTAAAAATGTAGCTTATCTAAATGCCTTTGAGGAAGAAAGGTTTCTCATTGCACAAGCAAATACGGAAATTGACTCCAAAACAAGCAAGCTTGTTGGTCGTGTTACTTGCCGTTACAGAGATCAGGTAAGCGAATATGATCCTGNAGAGGTTGAATATATGGATGTATCTCCCAAGCAAGTGGTTTCTGTTGCAGCGGGACTTATTCCTTTCCTTGAACACGACGACGCAAACCGTGCTTTAATGGGTGCGAACATGCAGCGGCAGGCGGTTCCTCTGTTACAGTCTGATTCACCGCTTGTTGGCACAGGAATTGAGAAAAAAGTGGCAGAGGACTCACGCACCGTAACGGTATCCGAATCGGAAGGTGTAGTGGCTTTAGCTGACGGCAAAAGGATTGTGGTTACTGATGACGGAAAACTGCCNCCCCGATTTCTCAAAGAGCCCCGTAGTGATCACAAGCGTGGAATATACTGCTATGAGATGAGAAAATTTCTTAGATCAAATGCAGGCACTTGCTTCAATCAAAAGCCAATTGTTCGCAAAGGCGATAAGGTCAAGGTTGGGCAAGCATTGGCTGATGGTGCATGCACTGANGGAGGAGAGTTGGCTCTAGGACGTAATATACTGGTGGCATTTATGCCTTGGAAGGGCTACAACTTCGAAGATGCAATCCTTATCTCAGAAAAGATTGTCAAAGAGGATATTTATACATCGATCCACATTGAAGAATTTGAGGTTACTGCAAGGGACACGAAACTAGGTCCNGAGGAAATCACTCGTGATATACCTAATGCTGGAGAAGAAGCTTTGCGAAATCTGGATCATTTGGGAATCGTTAGGATTGGGGCGGAAGTAAAACCAGGAGACATTCTTGTCGGAAAAATTACCCCTAAAAGCGAAACTGATTTGGCTCCCGAAGAAAAACTTCTCCGTGCCATTTTTGGGGAGAAAGCCGCTGATGTCAAAGATAGTTCATTGAAAGTCCCTTCAGGAACTCAAGGGATTGTCATGGATATAAAAGTCTCAAGTCGCACTGATGCAGAGCAGGAAAAACTGTCACCTTCTGACTTCCGTCGGCAAATGAAACAAATTAAGGAAGACTTTCGTAATCAGACAGAAGATCTCCGATCCCAACTAACGGAATCGTTGTCAAATATACTGCTAGGCGAAAANATTCCCCTCAATGTTACAAATTCTGAAACCGGTGATATAATCATACCTGCCAACCGAAAAATTACCAAAACTCTTCTTCGGAGATTGGCGGCGGTTCATCGTTTCATCGAAATCCCCCCCTCTCCTGTTCGCATCAAAGTTTTTGAGATCATCGAAAGTTATGAATCAAAGTTTACAGATCTTGAAGATGATCGAGATCGTAAAATAGAAGCNATAGAACAGGGAGATCCAATTGATCAGGGGGCTATTAAAAATGTCAGAGTATTTGTCGCCAAAAAGCAAAAAATGCGAGTTGGTGACAAAATGGCNGGTCGTCANGGAAATAAAGGNGTNGTNGCTAAGATTGTAGCTGAAGAAGATATGCCATTTTTGCCCGATGGAACCCCTATCGAGATTTGCCTGAATCCACTTGGCGTGCCAAGCCGAATGAANGTGGGTCAAGTCTTGGAAACGCATTTGGGCTGGGCATGCAAAAAACTTGGTCTCAAGGTTGCTACGCCAATTTTTGACGGTATTCCCGAAAGTAGAATACAAGAATATCTCAAAGAAGCCGAACTTCCTGATACTGGTAAGTCAATACTATATGACGGTTGTACAGGAGAACCCTTCTACCAGAAAATTGTGGTAGGATATATGTACATGCTGAAATTGAATCACTTAGTGTCAAGTAAGATTCATGCCCGAGCAGTTGGACCTTACAGCCTNATTACTCAACAACCTCTTGGGGGCAAGGCACAGTATGGAGGGCAGCGTTTTGGAGAAATGGAAGTGTGGGCATTAGAAGCATACGGTGCAGCATACACTTTGCAGGAAATTCTTACGGTAAAATCTGACGATGTGGCAGGGAGAACTAAAATCTATGAATCACTCGTNAAGGGCGATAATTCGCTGCAGGCGGGGACTCCACAATCATTCAATGTTTTGATGAAGGAAATGCAGAGCCTTTGCCTGGACATACGAGTTCGCGGAGAAGACGCTCTGTAGTTACATAAAACACCGTTTCCAAGGAATAATCTCTAAAAAAAATAAAAAATATGAGTGTTGAAGCAGTAAGTGAAGCATTAGGCGTAGAACCGGGACCCATGGACAAAGTGTCCATAACCGTAGCATCACCAGATATCATACGATCATGGTCGAAAGGTGAGGTTAAAAACCCTGAGACCATCAATTATCGAACNTTTAAGCCTGAACCTGGAGGGCTTTTTTGCCAGAAAATATTCGGACCAGNTCGTGATTACGAATGTGCTTGTGGAAAGTATAAGAGAATAAAGTACAAGGGTGTGGTCTGTGACCGCTGCGGAGTAGAGGTGACTGTCTCAAGGGTTCGGCGAGATCGTATGGGCCATATTGAGTTGGCTGTCCCTGTTTCCCACATATGGTTTCTCAAAAGTATGCCCAGTAGATTAGGACTGCTCTTGAATATGACTGCCAAAAGCCTTGAAAGGGTTCTTTACTATGAGCAATACATCGTTACTGATCCTGGCAATACTCCATTGGAAGAAAAGCAGCTTTTGACGGACAAGGAATATCGTGAAGCTCAAGATGAGTTTGGGGATGAGTTTGAGGCAAAGATGGGTGCTGAAGCCATTCGGGATGTACTTGCCAGAATCAATTTGGAAGACGAACTCGAAGAGCTATACGATCAAATGCACGAGACGAAATCCAAACAAATTAAAAAGAAGTTGGCAAGTCGCCTAAAGGTTACTCAAGGATTTATTCAATCTGGTGCTTCTCCTGAATGGATGATTCTGGATGCGGTTCCGGTAATCCCACCAGACCTTCGCCCATTGGTCCCTCTTGAGGGAGGTAGATTTGCAACGAGCGACTTGAATGATTTGTATCGAAGGGTAATCAATCGTAACAATCGTTTGAAAAATCTTCTGCAACTCAAGACGCCTGACGTAATCATTCACAACGAGAAAAGAATGCTGCAGGAAGCGGTTGACGCTCTTTTTGATAACGGTCGTCATGGTAGGGCAATTACCGGATCAGGAAATAGGGCTCTTAAATCTTTGAGTGATATGCTAAAGGGCAAACAAGGCCGTTTTAGGCAAAACCTTTTAGGTAAGCGGGTAGATTATTCTGGCCGATCGGTAATTGTGATTGGACCGGAACTTAAACTACACCAGTGCGGTATCCCAAAGAAAATGGCACTTATTTTATTTGAGCCATTTATTATTCGCAGATTGAAGGAATTGGGATTCGTTCACACTGTTAGGGGTGCTCGTAAAATGATTGAGAGTCGCTCTCCTGAGGTCTGGGACATTCTTGAAGAAGTAACCAAAGGTCATCCGGTACTGTTAAATCGGGCACCTACTCTACACCGCCTCTCGATTCAGGCATTTGAGCCAGTTCTTATTGAGGGTAATGCCATCCGTGTGCATCCTTTGGTATGCACACCTTACAATGCGGACTTTGATGGTGACCAAATGGCTGTTCATGTTCCTCTTTCAGTTGAGGCAATTATGGAGGCGAAGCTTTTGATGATGGCTACACATAACATCTTTTCGCCATCAAGCGGAAAGCCCATTCTCACTCCATCGCAGGACATAGTTTTGGGTTCTTACTTCCTGACCATGAATCCCAAAGATGATCCTCCTGCTGATGAAGAAAAACTTCCTCTGATTGGCTCTTTGGAGGAAGCACTTTGTGCTTTGCAAGAAGGCGTGCTGGATTTACATAACTGGATTCGTCTGAAAAATCCAGATAAAGGCTTGGAAACAAGATTTGGAATTACCAAGCGAAGCGTAATTACAACGACGGTTGGGCGTGCTCTTTTTAATACAATATGGCCTGAGGAACTGGGATTCTTCAACGAACCAGCACTTAAAGGTGATCTTGGAAATCTAATCCTCGAAACATACAATTTGAAAGGCAAGGTAGAGACAATTGAGTCTTTAGATCGTCTTAAGGAAATGGGTTTTGATATGGCAACCAAAGCTGGCATTTCAATTGGAATCTTTGATATGATTATTCCTCCTGAGAAGAAAAAACGGGTGGAAATTGCCCGAAAGGAAATTGATAAA
>NZKO01000078.1 GCA_002692535.1 Opitutia bacterium | reverse complement strand
ACCCTGGTTGATTGGTTGAAAGATGGTGCCAACAAAGATCCTCAAGACATAGCAAGACCCGAAAAGATTGAACTTTTTCCTCCGTCCGCACTTTTAGAGGGAAATGGAGCCACACAACAATTAACCGTACTCGCTCATTACTCTGATGGAACTACCCGTGACGTAACACCATTGACCGTTTTCCAGTCAAGCAATGACGTGTCTGCAGCGGTCGACGATCAGGGCTTGGTCACAGCCGGTTCCCGCGGAGAAGCTTTCATGATGGCAAGGTTTAACATTTTTACGGTTGGAATTCCCATGGTCGTTATACCTGAAGACTTGAAATATCAACGCCCGCAAATTCCTGCCAACAATTACATCGATACTCATGTGCACAACAAATTGCACAAACTCCGCATGAGCCCTTCGGAACTATGCAGCGATGAAGTTTTCTTAAGAAGGCTTTATCTAGATATAACAGGACTTTTGCCGACCGTTGAGGAGTCGGCTACCTTTTTGTCAGACTCATCACCTGATAAAAGATCCAAATTGATTGATAAATTATTGGAGAAGAAAGAGTTCACCGAACTATGGGTGATGAAATTTGCTGAGCTTCTCCAAATCCAGACCGATGACAACCAAGGGATGAGTTATAAAGCTACCCTGCTATACTTCAACTGGTTAAAGGACCGAATTGCCAATAATGTACCCATGGATCAAATTGTAAAAGATCTGCTCACTTCCAAGGGGGGTACCTTTACCAACCCAGCTACCAACTATTACCAAGTTGAGAGGGACAATTTGAAGATCACTGAAAATGTCGCTCAGGTCTTTATGGGCATGCGACTGCAGTGTGCACAGTGCCACAATCATCCGTTTGATCGTTGGACACAGGATGAATACTATTCTTTTGCCTCTTTCTTCAGTCAAGTTGGTCGCAAACGAGCCGCCGATCCTAGAGAAAATATCATCTACAACCGCAGAAGCGGGGAGATTAATCATCCCGTTCACAAGAAGCCCATGCCTCCGAAATTCCTAGGAGATGACACCCCTGAAATACCGCGTAGTGCTGACCGCAGGGAAGTATTGGCTGAATGGCTTGCTTCTCCCAAAAACCCATTTTTTGCCCGTAATCTTGCAAATTTGGTATGGGCACACTTTTTCGGGCAGGGAATCATCGAACCAGTCGATGATGTTCGGGTATCCAATCCGCCATCAAACCCTGATCTTTTGGATGAGTTATCCTCTAAATTCACCGAATACAACTACGACTTTAAGAAATTGGTCCGGGATGTCTGCAATTCCAGAATCTATCAGCTATCAAGCAAAACTAACGCATCCAATGAGTCAGATACCCGAAACTTTGCAAGATCACACCTTCGCCGCCTGCGTGCCGAGGTAATGCTCGACGTAATCTCACAGGCAACCGCGACCAAAAATAAATTTCAAGGGTTACCTTTGGGAGCCAAAGCAATTCAAATTGCCGATGGTCGCGTGAGCAACTACTTCCTTACAACTTTCGGTCGTGCAAAAAGAGAAACCGTATGTTCTTGTGAAGTGGTGATGGAACCCAGTTTGTCACAGGCATTGCACCTTCTAAATGGAGATACAACAAATAACCGCATCAAACAGGGGAAAGTCGTGGATACCAGTCTCAAAGAAGGCAAAAAACCTGATCAAATTATCGACGAGCTCTACCTACGCTGTTATTCCCGCAAACCGCGAGATGCCGAAAAAGCAAACCTCTTGGCATCCTTGGATATGAATAATCCACGTGAAGGCTTGGAAGATGTATTTTGGGCTCTACTGAATTCGAAAGAATTTATTTTCAATCACTGATCGGTTTCATTGAGAATATCCTGATTTCTTCTAGTAATATTATCCATGAATATCTTCAAAGGCATTGGTATATTTGTACTGGGAAATTCCTTAGTTTTGGCATCTCCGGAAAAACCGAACTTCCAAGACGACATAATTCCGGTTTTCGAGCAGTCTTGTAATTCATGTCACAATCCTGACCGTGCACGCGGAGGTCTTGATCTTACCAGCATCAATGCGATTCTTGCCGGTGGTAGTTCAGGTGAAGTGTCCCTACCCGGAGATCCTGACGGTAGTTTGCTCTACCTTCTGCCCGCCAGACTACAGGAACCTCACATGCCGCCNAGGGGTGAAAAAATTGAAAAGTCCCAACTTCTTCTAATTAAAAACTGGATTGCCCAAGGCATGCTCCCAACTGCCTCAGGTAAACCGATGAAAAAGAAAAAATCTTCGGTCAATCTTGCACTTGGNTCAGTTTCCATGGGTAAACCAGAAGGTCCACCCCCCATGCCGAAGCAATTGTCTCTCCAGCCTTNTTTGGTTACCGACCGTGCATTCGCTCCCTCTGCAATGGCGTCTGCTCCNTGGTCGCCTCTAGTCGCTCTGGCTGGTCAGAAACAGGTCATTCTCTACAATACTGAAAACCTCCAAATATCCGGTATTCTTCCATATGAAGATGGATTTATTGAATCAATGAACTTTAGTCGAAATGGAAAGTTGGTGATCGCTTCAGGTGGACGTGGAGGGAAAAGTGGGAATGTTGTTGGTTGGAATATTGAGACTGGAAGAAGGGTTCTTAGCGTTGGGGAGGAACAGGACACCATCTTATCCGCAGACTTATCGGCTGACCAATCNCTGGTCGCNATTGGAGGAACCAATAAGTTGATCAAGGTCTTCGACTTGGCAACCAACGAAATCCTGTATAAAATCAAAAAGCATTCGGAATGGGTAACCCAAGTGTCATTTTCTCCGGATGGAATACTTCTAGCCACTGCCGACCGAAATGGCGGGCTGTTCGTCTGGGAAGCAAGAACTGGGAATCCTTTCTATACCCTTGACGGACACAAGCAAGAGATCACTAGCTTAAGTTGGCGGGCAGATGGAAATGTCTTACTATCCGCATCCGAGGAAGGTGCCGTCCGCACTTGGGAAATGATAAACGGTAAGCAGGTGAGAACATGGAATGCTCATTCAGGAGGGACACTCTCCGCACATTACGCACAAAATGGAAATATTGTAACCGCTGGACGTGATAGGACGGTTAAGTTTTGGGATGGAAATGGCAAAGGCTTACGTACCATTTCCGGTTTTGCTGATATAGTNATGGAATCACGTCTTTCTCACGACGGTTCCAAAATCATCGCGGGAGACTGGACTGGGAAAGTGGGTATCTGGAATTCAGCCGATGGAAAACATTTGGGAGACTTAAATGCCAATCCCCCTACTCTCGAAACCAGAGTCACAATAGCNTCTGAACAACTTGCTAAAGATCAGGCATCCCTAAAGCAAGCGAATGAAAAACTCCTTCCTTTTCAGCAAAAGGTTGACGAAATGACCAAGCAAGTTTCCGCCAACAAAAATGTCATGCAGGAAACCGAAAAAGCATTACAGGCTGCGATAAGTGATATGCAAAAGACAAAATCTGATTTCGACAAAGCCATTGCTGATCTCGCTGATAAGACCAATATTCAAAATGAGAAATCAGTAGCTCATGAAACCAAAAAGAATGAGCTGGCTGCAAATCAGCAAAAACATCTAACCGAAACAGGAGAATTCAACAAGTGGAATAAAAGGGCAAACGAACGTTCCATNCAGCTTAGCCAAATCAAAGAAACTTATCGTAAGAGTAGTGAGACCCAAAAACAGAATCAAGATGATCCCTCCTACACGGATGCAGTGAACAAAGCAAGGCAGGCAATGGAAGCGATGGAAAAATCCTTCCTGCATGCAAGTAACCTAACCGCTCAACACAAAAAGGAAATGGAACGATACGCCGCTTTGATCATTTCATTACAAACTTCGGTTGCCCAGACAGCCAAATCACTCGAAGAGGCAAGACAGGCAGCAATTGCCTCTCAAGCAAACAAGAACAGCAGTGAACAGTCATGGAAGCAGTCGCAGCAAAATCAGATTGCGATGACTAGCAAGAGAGATCAGGCAAAAGCTACTCTAGCCAACTCGGAAATATTACTCACTCAAGCAAAAGATGCCATCAAAGTCCCAGCAACCGAATTAGCTCAGGCACAATCAAAGGCTGCAAGTTCCCAGCGACAAGTTTCTCGCTGGAAAGCAGAATCGATCAATTACTCTCGTCATNAGGAAATGCGAGTTCTTTATGGGCTGGAGGATGAACTCTCCACATTCNATGAACTACTGGAGGAATCAAAAAATGTTTTCTCCAATGCCCAACGGGCAGTTGACTCAGCAGCAGCAGTTTTAAACTCTCTCCCTCAAAAAATCTCAGAGCAGCAACAGGTTGTTTCTCAAAGAAAGTCCATGGTTGTAGCCGAGAATACGCTGTTGGCGAAAGTTATTGAAGCCAAGAATCAAAAGGCTTCCTTCATTCAACAAGTCGACCAAATTCAAAAGAAAAACCAACAGCAGGCTAGCACCGATCCTGAAAACAAGATGCTTATTGAAGCTGGTACAAAATTATCTGAATCATTGGCATTGTTACAAAAAGATCTGCAGGCAGCTGATTCTAAATTTCAGGCCAAACAACAGCAGCTTGTCGAAGCTCAATCTGCCGTCGCCTCTGCCGAAGCTGACCTTAGCCTAATTATTAAAAAAAGAGAGAGTGCCCCCAAGGTTCTGCAGGAAAAAGAAAACGCGCTCAAGGAAGCTCAAAACCAGCTAAGCTCAAAACAAAAGGATTACTCAGATTTCAAGCAGAAGGTTGATCTACAAAAAACNAAAGCCGANACACTTCTTCAGCAGTATTTACAGGCCTTACCCAAATAATTGTCCCGAATCTTCATCCTCGACGGATTCTTTTCGTCAGGAACCTTGACTTTTCATTCCTTGTTGGAACAAATGTAAATGTGAATTTATTTATCACACGATGTATTTCAGTATTTTTGTTTTTTACGGGAGTGGCAACCTCACTNGGAAAAGAATCTGACAATAATTCAACCCAACTATCTGAACTCGAATTGGCAAAACGAGATGCCAAGGACTTCAAAAATCTCGCAACCTTGATAAAACCCTCTGTGGTAGTTATAGAGAGTGTCGATCGTAATGGATACGAAGGTGGTCGGGGTACTGGATTCGTGGTACGGGAAGATGGCGTAATCGCAACCAACTTCCATGTCATCGGAGAACATCGTGATTTTTCGATCCGCTTTACCGATGGTCGCACTTTTCGTCCACGATCGATTCTTGCCATTGATCGTAATCGGGACCTTGCTCTGATAAAGATAGATGCCAAGGATTTACCAGTGCTTCAACTTGGTAATTCAAAGGAGTTAATTCCCGGTCAAGCTATCCTATCAATTGGCAATCCATTAGGTTATGAACACAGCGTAAGCCGAGGTGTGGTTGCGGCCATCCGAGAGCTTGAATTTGGTGATGGCAGACCTATGGTCCAGGTTGCAATACCGATAGAGCCAGGAAGCAGTGGTAGCCCAGCCCTCGATCTTAATGGAAATGTGGTGGCCATTCTTTCGATCAAATCTGGCGGTGCAATTGGTTTTGGTGTACCGGTTAACGAGTTGAAAAAACTGCTTGGTGAGATTGATCCNATACCAATCAAAAAATGGCTTACGATTGGAACTTTGGATGAGCTTGAATGGAAACCCGTAATGAACGGCACTTGGAAACAAAGAGCCGGCATCATCTCCGGCATCGGGCTGGGGAATGGATTTGGGGGAAGAATGCTCTGCCTTAACCAGAAAAAGTCTCCCGAATTACCNTTTGAAATAGAAGTTGAAGTGAAATTGGAAGATGAAAGTGGCGCGGCTGGTTTGGTTTTTCATTCTGATGGGAAGGATAAGCACTACGGATTTTATCCAACAAATGGCTCGCTTAGACTGACTCAGTTTGATGGCCCCAACGTATTCTCTTGGACCATACTAAAAACGATTCCCTCCCAAGCTTACAAGCCTTACGAGTGGAACCGCATAAGGGTAAGACTTGAAGAGAACGGTAGGATGATTTGCTCAGTTAACGATGAAGTGGTCATCGACTTAATCGATCATGGATTCGATGAGGGAAATGTTGGACTTTGCAAATTCCGGGAACCAACAGCCCGTTTTCGCTTTTTCAGGGTATCCAAAAGATTTTCAAACTCCGAGATCAGCCCCTCGTTTGCCAGCAAAATAAAAAAATTGGTTCGGCCATTGATGCAGAGGGATTCACTACAGCCGAAAGAAATTGATGATCTCGTCGGAATGGGAAATCCCACCCCCCAAGTTTTACGCGACCACGCCCTTGAACTTGAAAGAAAAGCAAAAGAAATCAAACGTTTGGCCGGTGAAGTCAGGGAACGTCTGATCATCGAAGAGTTGGCCAAAGGTTTGCGAATTGAAGAGAGAGGCTCGGTTAATCTACTTCGCTGCGCTCTTCTCATTGCAAGCCTTGACAACGAAAACTTTGATCTTGATTCCTACTTGGAAAAAGCGGACTTACTCGCTGATCAGATTAAAGGAAATTTCAAGAAATCTTCCACGCAAGAGGAAAAAATCCTCATATTGGTAAATCAACTTTTCGATAAGATGGGATTTCATGGTAGTACCCTTGATTACCACCACCGTTCAAACAGTTACATGAACGAAGTAATGGATGATAGGGAAGGTCTGCCGATCACTCTTTCCGTCCTGCTTATTGAATTGGCAAATCGCCTCGACCTTCCCATTTCGGGATTAGGTCTNCCTGGCCATTTTATGGCGATTTACAAGGAAGATCCAAAAAAAGTAAAAAATAATAACAAACAGAAGGAGCTTCTCATTGACTCATTCGGTGGAAAGATCGTCAGCCGGGAGGAAGCCAGCTTAATCACAGGAATCAAATTGAAGGATGAGGATTTTAAGCCCATTTCTCACCGTGACATTATTACCCGCATGCTTAGAAACCTTATTCAATCTGCCGAGAGAGAGGAAGACTCCATCGCCCGTCTCAGGTATGTTGATGCGATCATCGCAATTGATCCTGATGATCGCTATACTCGGGCCATGCGCGCAATGATACATTACGGTGAAAGCAGATTTACCGAAGCGCTCTCAGATATTGATTTTCTTATAGGTAAAAATCCTGACGCCCCAGAACTTGATCCCTTAAGGGTTCTCAGAAATCGCCTAATAGAACAGGGTGCCGCTGCTCCATGAGTCTAATCTATTCAGTTTTGCCAATATCGTCCTTACTGAATTCATCACCGGTTTTTCCATCTGGTCCCATTGAGAACAATCGGTACCCTGCCCCTCCATTTTCCAATGGAAATTCATATACGTATTCATTCCCCCAAGGATCAATGAATGCAGGGTCCTTGCCAAGCGTTGTAGCTAGCCAAAGTTGAAGCGCTTTCTCTTCACTGTGAGAAATATTCGGAATTTCGGAGTGATCAAACGCATTGAGATCAAAATGAAATAGATGCGTTGGTATTTTTGATGGATACGGAGGTAATTCAAGTCCGCCTGCTTCATTATGAAAACCTGCCAAAGACAAAAATAAGGTTTCTCCACTCGTACAAACTCCTTCAGGGCAGTTGGGATATTCGCCAAAATCAGCAAAGTATTCAGAAACCGCATTTTTAAGTCCCACAATTTCAAGTTTCGCCTTCTTTGATGACTGTTGCTGACTGATGTATCCCCAACCCGTGAAAAGAATGCTAAGAAGTATTCCGATTATGGTTATAACAACTAAGAGCTCGATTAGAGTAAATGCCTTTTGGTTCTGAATCATACAATATTGGAACCCCAGCCTAGGCTTTGCAAAGCCTCCCTAACCTCCACCAAGTCTTCATCTTCCAAGGCCATTTGCTCAAATCTTTTTTCTCGCCTTACCGCTTCCTTCAAAAAATCCATGCACTCGCCGGGATGACCCAGAACACAAGCATAGCAAGCCAAATTATAGCGGATAGTTGCACTCTCATAATGCAGGGCCAATCCATCCAACAGAATTGTTCTGGCATTTTCGACCGACTCAGTTCTTCGTGTGGCATAAGCGTCTGCAATCCACCACTCCTCTTCGTGCGGATAAAGCAATCGAAGTTCGTTGGCGACAATTTGCATATTTACCCAATCTTTAAGTTGCTCTCTGATTCTTATCTGAAAAGCCTTTTTCTTTTTCAACCAAGGATCGGTATCAGGCAAAGCTCTAAGTTCACGGTCCGCCTCAGCAAACATTTCCAATTCAAAATATCCTCCAGCCCTCTTAAGGTGAATGGCGGGAGACAGAATATGGGGTGGTTTGTCTAACATATTTCGAACGGATCAACCTTGTATGTTCTGTGCTTTCGACTCAAGGCTCTTCATCTTTCTGGATTCTGTCAATTTTTGCTTTCTCACCCTTCCAAATTACAGCAAGCACACTTCCAATTATACAATGCATTACCGCACTCAAGGCACAGGGAGCAGCCACCATAGGCATGGTCGAAAAGTGTTTGCTTGCTAAGGCCATTCCCAAACCTGAATTTTGCATACCCACCTCAATCGAAAGAGTTCGGCACACTGGTTTGCACTCTCTAAAGATTCGTGGAATCAAGTAGCCAAGAAAAAAGCCACCAAGATGCAGAAGTAACACAGCTATTAGCATCGACTCCCAATGCTTAAGCACCGTTTCTCGCTTGGCTGCCAATACGAAACCTACAATTAATAAAATAAACAACACTGAAAGTAAGGGAGAAAAGTTGGATACCCGGCGAGCACCTTTAGGAAAAAATTTTTTCCAACTGATGCCCAAAACCAAGGGAATGAGTACAATTGAAAAGATGCTTCTCATTAGAGACCATGGATCAATCGGTAAGTAATGCCCTGCATATATCTGGGTAAGCCATGGCGTCATACCAATTGCTAAAAGTGTTGAGCATACTGTCAGACAGACGGATAAGGCGACCTTACCACTAGCCAGAAAAACGACTACATTTGATGCCGTTCCTCCAGGGCAACTGGCAACCAAGATCAATCCAACTGCCATTTCACTTGGAACCTTAAGAATAAGAGCGATCATAGCAGCCCAGGCTGGCATGATCGAAAATTGAAGAAACGAGCCCATAGCCACTAATTTTGAGTTTTTTAAAACCTCATAGAAATCCTCAACGGATAATGTCAGTCCCATACCCAGCATGATGATTCCAAGCCCTACACTAATCGCATCCTTGCCATACCATAGGAAAGTGCTTGGCTCATAAAGAGCTACTATTCCAACAGCTAAAGACCAGAGAGGAAACAATTTGGTCGCCCCTTCAACTAGGAGCCTCAAAGACATCTCAAGATAAGTTTTATTATGGGAATTATTGAATCTCCCAAAACTCAACCTCGCCCCATTGATGTCCCCATCCACGATATTTTGGGGTTATGCGAAAGTATCTTGCCCTAACGGCACGCAAATCAACTTCAGCCCAGGCTCCTCTCTCCTTATTTGCAATAAAATCTTCGTATTCATTGAAAACGATGAATTTCTCTCCATCACGACTTACTTCCAATTTGATTTCCATTAGTTCATCGGCGCGATCCCACGGTTGGAAATAGATTCTTATTACCCCAATTCTTTTTTCTGCACCCAGATCAAAATCAATCGTTGGGTTCTTTTTCATCCATACCGTCCATGTCGAACGCCAACCATTGTCCGGTAATTTCCCATCTATCAAACGATTGACCCCCAGCCTGCCACCATCCGTAGTGGGGCTTATGCTACTTTTCACGTTTTGAACCGGCACCAGCTTGAAGTTACGGGAATCTCCACTGATGGATCGATTTTCCCCCTTGGAAATTAACCATGAGAAAAATAAACTCGTAAGTAGCAAAAAGTGTTTTTTTAAACTTATCATTTCCCATCTTTGCATACAAAAATTACTTCAGGCAAGATAGTTTCCGAAAAGGGAAAATGAATTTAAGCAGCAGTCAATCGACGATTGACCATCCAGTGGCAACCGGATTCTTCAGCTATTTTTATGAGTATACGCTCCGACTTGTTCAATTGTCTGCCCTTACGCACTGAAATTCCCCAGGTACGTTTAAGTTTTCCAAACCCCAAAGGAAGACTAACCAAATCGCCTTTCGCCACCTCATCTTCAGCCAACCAGTCAGCCAAAATACCTACACCCAAGCCTAACTTGATGAGCTCCTTGCTGGCATCTGAGCTGCTAATTTCCATAAAGCTTTTAAATTCAAGCCCATTCCTAGCAAGATAATCCTTAACCATTCTAAAAGAATAAGTCGATCGGTTATCTAAAATGAAATTTTCGTTTGAGATATTGGACCAATCGATGGTTTGTTCTTTTGCCCATTTATGATCTTTGTGAGTAATGATGCGCAGTTCGTCGGAAAAACAAGGTACGAAATCAATTTCGATGTTCTTGAAAGGTTCCAGAGTGATCGCTAAATCCAGCTTATCCGAAGATAACATTTCCAAGCATTTGGGGGTATCTTCACCATACACTTCAAATCTGCAATGGGAAAAGAGTTTCTTGAATTCCTTGACTAAAGGAGGGAGAAAAAAACAGCATGCTTGCTGACTTGCGCCAAGGCGGATTCGGCTTGCTTCAACCTGATCGAATCCGTTTAGCTCCTCCCGAAGTATAATCATTTCATTGATGAAAGGACGGGCAAAATGTAGGATTCTTTCACCAGCTTCGGTAAGGGATACCCTCTTTCCATTACGTCGTATCAACTTACAACCCACATCATTTTCAAGAGCCCGGATCGAATGGCTAACGGCAGATTGGGTTAGAAGTAAGCGTTTTGCTGCTTCCGTGAAGCTTTTAGTTTCGCATAGCATGTCAAAAGCAACCAATTGCCTTGTGTCAAATGGGCGAATTCTTTTCATTCCTCGACCCTTGCATTTGTCGAACCAATTTTTTGACAAAAATAAAATTGATTAAGTTTTATCATGTTCCGGCATGGTTTAAAGAGACGGATTCTTTTTATTATAACTTGTAGAAGCCTGATATTTTCCTAACTTAAGGAAATGCACTATATCCTGTCAGCATCTCCATTAGTTATTTTGACACTTCTCTTGAGTTTGGTTTTTCAGCCAATTGTCCAATCTAAGGAACACCCCTATGAGATTCTGGGAAGAGAAGTATTCGAATCTCTAAAAAATCAGGACTTTAACAAGTTTTTCTCAAAATCCGTTTTTTCCCTAAAGGAAAACGAATTCAAGGAGTTTCTCTACACTGTAAGAAATCAAAACATCCGAGATCATCTTGTTGAAATGCACAAAATTCCTTTTCCAGATGATGCAAATACAACCCAAAAAAAATGGGATTTAGTATTTGCTCACAATTGGCGTGATGAATGGAGACATTTAGCTAGAAATACTCCTTTAATGATAAAATCCGAGTCCTTCCTTCCCTTGCTTGATAGTGCGAAGGAGTATGGATTGCAGTGGGAGACGGTAAGTTTGCTATCTGTGGAAGTTTTTCTTCCAATGAACTGGCAAAATGGAAGATTTGAAATAAAGCGCGATTTCGATTTGTCTGCATTAGACAGTGACAGCAGATCCCTATTTATGGAACGTAACATGTCCTACAGATTGAGACCTGATAAGACCACCTATTCAAAATCGTTTATGGTTGGTGAGAAAAATGAGGATTCAGAATCCATTTTCAAATCAGGGATTCTAGGTAATCGTTCAGGACAAGGAGATATAACAATCCGGTTTAAGGAAGATTCTCCCAATGAACTCTTTTATTTCTGCCCTGACCAGAAAGGTGCGGGCGGAGTCGTAAAGATCCTTGATTCTGAAAACTCAGACAAACCCAATCAAAGACAAAATCTACTTCTTACTCTCACTTACGGCAAACCAACGAGATTTTTTCAGATCTTACTAAGGGAGGTTATGATGGTAGGAAATCGTGCAGTATTTTTTGACCGGCCCCAATGGCTTAATAAAGTGGACAAACCAAGTCACATCCAAATTTGGGAAAAAAACAATCGGTGAGCCGAAGCATTTCAAGGTTCCGAAAGTTTTCCGTTAGTATAGTTTTCAACCTTGTTAAGTTGACCGTCTTCGTCCCATTCTTCCGACAAACCATTTTTCCTTCCGGCGAACCATTGGCTCTTTGACTTAAGTTTGCCGTTTTCGTGCCAAAACCTCTCGACTCCATCTCTTTTTCCCTTGTAAAAAAAAGCCTCAACCAGCAAACCCTTGTTGTTTGATCGATATTCAACTGCCCGCCCGGTATAAGGATTTCTTTCAACGTCGAAATGCCAAAGCCCAGTCCTTTTGTCTCGGACTAATTTTTCACCATCGACGGATCTTATCTTTAATGACAGACGAGAGTTTTCCCATTTTAGCCTCTCGATCTCAGACTCAAGATTTTCAATTTTTTCAAGATCACCGCTCGAAAAGTCATTTGCGGAATTTACATTTTCATCATTTTCACTTTCCCAACAGGAAGAGTAAACTATTGGCAGGATAAAAAAACAAATTCTCCAACGAACAACTGTATTTTGAATGGAATATCTCATTAGGATATACAAGCAATAAACTTTTATGATGCGTTATACAAATAACGAATACTCAAGCATGGATGAAACTAACAGAAATTAACTGCACTTAAGCAAATTCAAAAGTTGCAGATAAAGCTAGAATATCTTAAATTAAAGAATACTTATGCCGAGATAGCTCAGCTGGTAGAGCAACGCATTCGTAATGCGTAGGTCGTCGGTTCGAATCCGATTCTCGGCTCCATTTCCAAAATTTTTCTCTTGGAAATATTTAAGAATATAGGAAATTACGGTTAAATATGAAAAGCTCCCATTGGATTATAGCTTCTTTGTGTTTCGCGGGCTTTTCAATGATTGCTTCTGTTTTACTTTTCTCAGTACTACCGATCAATGGGGCAATAATTTCAATTTTTGCAAATTCTCTACTTGCGAAAAGGTATCGTTTCAAGGTGAAGGGTTACCTATTCATAAATTTTGGATTTCTGATAGTTTTCATAATTGTGGGCTACATTGCAGCGATGAATGACTTGAGATATACCCCTTTTTTTAAGTGGATGTTTTTCGAGATTTACTGAGTCTAAGCACAGAACCGTTTTTCCAAAATATTGAGAATCTTGCTCTTTTAACCTTTTCGGTTTGGCACTACGCATATCGAGCGGTAAAGCTTACCTAACTTTCAAGAATCCTACCCAAAGGTAGAATTTTTTGCTTGAAGGCTTCTTGTGTTTCGATCTATGGATGAGGATGCTGTGGAGTTTGAGCCTGACGAGGGTTAGTCTTCGACTAGTTCGCCGTTCTTACAGGTCTTGCACCTCGCTTCCACAACTGATGGATGCCACCTATCCTCACCCTCAATCTCTTCTGGTTCCAGGATTCATTCGTCGTACA
>NZKO01000077.1 GCA_002692535.1 Opitutia bacterium | reverse complement strand
ACAATGTTCGAAAGCATTCCGACCTATCCCAATCCTGACCGTTACTGGCAGGTAATCGAAAAATGGAAGGTAAATCAATTTTACACGGCACCCACAGCTATCCGTGCAATTGCTGCGGCGGGTGAGGAATGGCCAAGCAAGTATGATATGCCCAGTTTGCGTGTTCTTGGAAGTGTGGGAGAACCGATCAATCCTGAGGCATGGCGTTGGTATCACCGAAATGCGGGTAAGGAAAGGTGTCCAATTGTGGATACTTGGTGGCAGACCGAAACTGGAGGCATACTGATCACTCCTTTGCCATTAGCAACACCCTTGAAGCCTGGCTCGGCTACCTTCCCATTTTTCGGAGTTAAGCCCGTCATTTTGGAACCGCAAACAGGTGAAGTCATTGAAGGTAATGGCGTGAGTGGAGTATTGGCGATGGAAGCCCCCTGGCCTGGGCAAATGCGTACGGTTTACGGTGATCACAAGCGCTTTGAGGAGACATATTTTGACCAATACAAAGGATATTACTTTACCGGTGATGGATGCCGTCGGGATGAGGACGGTTATTACTGGATTACGGGACGGGTGGATGATGTGATCAATGTATCCGGACACCGTATGGGAACTGCGGAAGTGGAAAGTGCCTTAGTTGCTCATGATAAGGTTGCGGAAGCTGCAGTGGTTGGCTTTCCCCATGAGGTAAAAGGGGAGGGGATTTATGCATACGTAACACTAAATGCCGATATTGAGTACACGGAAGAACTAAGGGGGGAACTGAAACAGCAAGTGCGTTCGGTGATCGGTCCGATAGCCACACCTGATTTGATTCACTGGGCTCCAGCTCTTCCAAAGACCCGCTCAGGAAAGATCATGAGAAGGATTTTACGTAAGATTGCCACCGATGAGACAGACCAAATTGGAGATGTTTCCACACTGGCGGATCCATCGGTTGTGGAAAGTCTGATTGCGAATAGGTGAATAAAAGTTTTTCTTGGCACTCGCCAAGAATGGAACTTTTCGTCATGAAAGTTCTTGAAGCATGAAAATTTATCTTAACGGAGAGTTGGTTAATAAGGAAGATGCCATGGTGTCGGTTTTTGATCATGGCCTTCTTTATGGCGACGGGGTTTTTGAGGGAATTCGTCTCTATGACGGATGTGTATTTAAATTAGATGAGCATTTGGAGAGATTGGAATATTCAGCCAAGGCGATTCTTCTGGATCTGCCCTTGAGTAGGCAGGAAATAGCGGATGCGGTCTGCCAGACATGTCGTGCAAATAATTTGTCCAATGGGTATGTACGTTTAGTTGTTACCCGAGGTGTTGGACATCTTGGGTTGACACCTGATGGATGTGGTCCGCCAAGTGTCATCATTATTGCTGATGATATTCAGTTATATCCGGAAGAACTTTATGAGAAAGGATTGAAAATTATTTCAGTGCCTACCCGTAGGATAAACGCTTCAGCCTTGCCTCCTGCAGTTAAGAGCCTGAATTATTTGAATAATATTTTGGCTAAAATTGAGGCAAAAAAAGTAGGCTTTCAGGAAGCCTTAATGCTCAATGATAAAGGTGAAATTGCTGAGTGTACCGGAGATAATGTTTTTGTATTAAGCAAAGGTGTGCTTTACACGCCGCCATTGGATGCCGGCTCTTTACGTGGAATAACACGGGCGACAGTCATGGATATTGCAAAAGATTTAGAAGTTCCTTGCCTAGAGCAGGCACTTACCCGGTATGATCTTTGGACTGCAGAGGAATGTTTTCTTACGGGCACCGCTGCTGAAGTGATTCCATGCGTGGAAGTTGATCATCGCACTGTGGGCGACGGTGAGCCTGGAGCGGTTACAAAAAGTTTTATCTCCAAGTTTAGAGAAAAAGTTTGTATTGATGGTGTGAAATTATGACTTTAACTTTATTATCCGTTTTCCCGGCAAAGTGAAATTTGGCATGTCATATGCGTTGTCTTTTGATAAGTCTTCTATTAATTTAACCATTCCTCTCTTGTATGAAATGTCACCACTGCGATAACCAAGCTACCGTTCATTTAACCCAGATTTTAAACGGTCAGATGCACAAAATGGATTTGTGCGAAACTTGCGCACAGGCAAATGGTGTCACCAACCCGGAAAATTTATCCATCGGTAATTTGATGGAAAGTACTGATACTGACTCTCAATTGCCCTCTGGTTCAATGGTTTGTGAATCTTGTGGCACAACTCATCAGGATTTTAAAAAGGGTGGGCGTCTGGGATGCGAAGCTTGTTACCATGTTTTCCGACCAATTCTGGATCCATTATTGGAGGGCATGCATGCAGGCATTCAACATCTTGGGAAAATACCCTCTGGTTCGGAATCCAGGATAAAGTTTGAGCAATCTGTCGATGAATTAAAAAAGCAACTAATAAGTGCCATTGAAAAAGAGGATTTTGAACTTGCTGCGGATCTTCGTGATCAATTGAAAGCCCTCGAAAAAGAAGCACAGGTGTAGTAATATGTTTCATGATCTGCTGAACAAATTCGGGTCTTCAAAACGGGGGCCGAAAAGCATACCCGTCACATTGAGCACCAGGATCAGATTGGCTCGAAACCTCAAAGAATTCTCTTTTCCCGGAAAAGCAGAGGAAGGTGAAAGGAGAGCAGTATTGAATAAGTGCTTGAATGCGATTTCAGGGATGGATTCCCTAAATGAATGCACTTCATTGGAAGTCGATGATCTGAGCGAATTGGATCGCCAAATTTTGGTTGAGAAACACCTAATAAGTCCCGAGCTTTCTCAGGTTGACGAGGGTTCGGGTTTTGTTCTTTCGAACGACCGGAACTGCTGCGTAATGATCAATGAAGAAGATCATTTGCGTATACAAGTTTTACTACCGGGTTTGGAATTCGAGAAGGTTTGGAAACGGGCTGATGAGTTGGACTCGGGTATAGAATCCAATCTTGATTATGCCTATGACTGCGAACTTGGATTTCTAACAGCTTGCCCAACTAATTTGGGAACTGGATTGCGGGCTTCTGCAATGATGCATCTTCCCGGATTAGTGATGTCTAAAAATATGGATAAGGTCATCAATGCCATTAACCAACTTGGAATTGCCGTAAGAGGATTATTTGGTGAAGGCTCGGACGCCAGTGGTAGCATTTTTCAGATTTCCAATCAACAAACGCTAGGAGAGTCCGAATATGCGATTATCGATCGTCTTAATGAGACCTTGAAAAACATCGTTCGTCAGGAAAACTTTGCAAGGGAAAAACTCATGCAGGATGACGGTATTAGACTGGTCGACAAAATAAGTCGGGCTATTGGCGTTTTGAAATCCTGTCATTTGATACAAAGCTCTGAATCCATGGATTTGCTATCGCTTGTACGATTAGCCTCGGATTTCGATATGCTGCCCGATCGATTCCGCTCACTGGCAGATCGTATGTTTATAGAAATTCAGCCAGGACATGTTCAGTTGGCAGCAGGTAAACCTATCGAGCCTGCTGAACGGGATCGATTAAGGGCGGAACTTTTACGCAAGGAATTTTCCCGTACTCCTCAAATTAATCTAGACGGAGCAAGTTGACTTCATGTGAGTCTGGTATTAATTGTTATCTTATGTCAGAACCAATGAGTAATTTTACACCTCGCGCCCAACAAGTTCTCGCTTTGGCACGCAAGGAAGCAGATCGATTTCACCACAATTATGTGGGAACTGAACATTTACTTTTAGGGCTGATTAATTTAGGCCAAGGTGTGGCGGTGAATGTTCTGCAGAAAATGGGGCTTGATCTTGATTCCGTTAGACAAGCAGTGGATGAACAGGTAGGTCTGGGACCCGAAGCCAAACCATCAGGGAATGTTCCATACACGCCTCGGGTAAAGAAAGTTTTGGCTTTAGCCGGAAAAGAAGCAAAAGGTTTGAATCACAGCTATGTTGGAACCGAGCACATACTTTTAGGTCTTTTGCGAGAAGGTGAAGGGGTTGCCGCACGCGTATTGAAATCTTTGGATGTGGATGTTGAAAGGTGCAGAAATGAGATCCTTTCTGAACTCGATCCCAATTTTGCTTCAACTGAGGAAGAGGAACCTTCTGTTGTTGGTGCGGAAACTGAAGAAAAGAGCAAAGAAGTTAAAACTCCCGCACTCAAGGCGTTTGGCCGTGATCTTACAGAAATTGCCCGCAAGGGCGAAATGGACCCTGTGGTCGGACGAGAAAATGAAATCCGAAGGGTTACTCAGGTTCTTTGCCGCCGTACCAAAAATAACCCAGTTTTGATTGGAGAAGCTGGTGTAGGAAAAACTGCTATTGTTGAAGGGCTTGCTCAGCAAATCGCTTCAGGTATGGTTCCAGAAAATTTGATCGACAAGAAAGTCGTTACTTTGGATCTGGCCTTAATGGTAGCCGGCACCAAGTATCGTGGCCAATTTGAGGAACGCATAAAAGCTGTAATGGATGAGCTAAAAAAATCGAAGAATATCATTATTTTTATCGATGAGCTTCACACTATTGTCGGGGCAGGTGCCGCAGAAGGTGCGATGGATGCATCCAATATATTCAAACCTGCTCTATCTCGTGGTGAACTGCAATGTATTGGTGCCACCACTCTTGCGGAGTATCGAAAGTTCATTGAAAAAGATTCGGCTTTGGACCGTCGCTTTCAGTCTGTGAAAGTTGAAGCTCCATCGGTAGAAGATACTATTCTCATACTTAAGGGTATACGTCCAAAGTATGAGGAGCATCACAATGTCAATTTTTCCGACAAAGCATTAGAGTCAGCCGCCAAACTTACGGACCGTTATGTTACCGGAAGATATTTGCCGGATAAAGCCATTGACGCCATTGATGAGGCAGGTGCTCGATCGCGCATGGAAACCATGCAACGCCCACCAGAGATCGAACAGCTTTCAGATGAAATAAAGGAAATTTGTGCTTTGAAAGAGTCGGCAATTTCTGACCAAAATTTTGAAGAAGCTGCAGAAGCTCGTGATAAGGAAAAAAAGCTCCGAACTAAGCGTGAGCGTGTTCTCGATAAGTGGAAGAAATCGCGAGAAGAGGAAAGGTCGGTAGTGAATGAGGACGACATGTTACAAGTCGTTGCCGATTGGACAGGCATACCCTTAAGCCGCATGGAAGCCAAAGAATCCAAGAAGCTTCTGAAATTGGAACAGGATCTGCGCGAACACATCGTCGGGCAAGATTTTGCGACTGAAGTAGTAGCAAAAGCTCTTCGGCGTTCCCGTGCCGACCTCAAGGATCCGAAGCGTCCTATAGGCTCATTTATGTTTCTCGGACCAACTGGGGTAGGTAAGACGCATCTGGCAAAAATTTTGGCTGAGCGTATTTTTGGTGATCAGGAGGCTCTTATCCAAATTGATATGTCTGAATATATGGAGAAGCATGCGGTTTCTCGCATGATAGGTTCTCCTCCTGGATATGTTGGATATGAGGAAGGCGGGCAACTCACTGAAGCAATTCGTAGGAAACCATATGCAGTAATCTTGTTTGATGAGATTGAGAAAGCTCATCCTGATGTTGCTCAAATATTGCTCCAGATCCTCGAGGATGGAAGACTCACTGATAGTTTAGGCAGAAAAGTTGATTTTCGTAACACAATTCTGATCATGACCTCAAATGTCGGAGCCCATATCCTTCAAAGGAACACTTCGATGGGTTTTGCCGTTGGAGACGCTGATCAAAATTTTGAAAAGACCAAAGACAAAATCATGGATGAAGCGAAAAAAAGCTTTAAGCCTGAGTTTCTAAATCGTTTGACGGAAATTGTTATATTCCGCCCTTTGGCAAAAGAGAGTATGAGCTCAATTGTCGATTTGGAATTGGAAAAGGTTTCGCTGCGGCTCAAGGATAAGAAACTCAAAATAGAAGTTTCCGATGAGGCAAAAGATTTTTTGATNGAAAAAGGATATGACGAAAAACTCGGTGCTCGTCCACTTAGGCGTGCCGTGGAAAAATACCTTGAGGATACTCTCGCCGAAGAGCTACTTTCTGGTAATTTACGCAAAAACAAACCTATTAATGTGATACTTTCGGAAGATGATGAAAAGGGTTTGTGTTTTGAGCAGAAGAAAAGTGGGAAAAACAAGGTCACTGTTTCAAACANTACATCCGAAGAAGAGTCNGAAGAACACAAATCTTAGAGTTTTNCTTNTTCATAACCTCTCTTAGTTTTACTTTGAGTTTATTATTATGCAAAAAACCCTAGTACTCCTTAAACCAGATTGTCTGGAAAACAAAGTTGCCGGCCAAGTCATTGGCCGCTTTGAAGAAAATGGCTATGAAATCAAAGCCAGTAAAATGTTGCAACTTGATGACGCTTTGTTGCGCGAACATTATGCTCATGTGACAGATTTACCTTTTTTTCCTGAAATTGCATCTTTCATGAGTTCTCGTCCAGTTTTGGCTCTCATCCTAGAAGGGAAGGAAGTTGTTCAAGGTGTTCGTGATCTGCTCGGGCCAACAGATTCTAATGCTGCTCCAGTGGGTACAATTCGTGGTGATCTTGGCACTGACCGTATGAAAAACGTNGTGCATGCTTCAGATAGTGATGAATCTGCGACCGCAGAGATTTCCCGTTTCTTCAGACCTGAGGAAATTCCTGCCTGAGAATCGAGAAGTTACTCTTTATCAATTCTTGAGATCAGACAAACCGCATGGGCAGCTATACCTTCCGCTCGGCCTAATGAACCAATTTTTTCATGTGTTGTGGCTTTGATTCCGATACAAGTTAAATCAACTTTCAAGATTTTACGAAGTACCTTTTTCATTTTAGAAAGGTAANGTGAAAGCTTTGGTTTTTGAGCGATAATGGTAATGTCTACATTAGAACAACAATACCCCAACTCTTGAATTTCATGNACTGCTCTCTCGAGTATAATCGATGAGTCCATGTCCTTATTGGTAGGGTCATCATCTGGAAAAAAATTACCAATGTCAGGNAGTGCGGCAGCCCCCAAAAGAGAGTCAGCGACTGCATGCATTACGCAATCCGCATCCGAGTGCCCAAGCAAGCCCCTCTCAAAGGGAATTTTNACTCCTCCCAGTATTAATTCCCTGCCATCTGCAAAAACATGCAGGTCAAACCCGTGTCCTGTGCGAAATGGTGGCTTATTCATGATTCAAGAGAGATGAAATGAATTTTAGGTCGTGTCGATATGTAATCTTTGGGTTGGGGTAACCTGGGTCCATGAGGTTCATTTTTTTAGAAATTAACTCGATTGCATGCATGTCGTCCGTTATGTCGATACCCATTTCTTTTGCCTTTGAATAACCTTCTATTAACCAAGATATNGGTGCAGACTGAGGAGTTTCCATAATCCATAATTCGTTTCTCGGAAGGGTTTTGGTCTCAGAGAGTTCATCATTGTTGAGTTTTCTTCTAATGGTGTTGGTAGCTGGTCTTGCTAATGAAACAGACTGTTTCTTATTAACTGCTCTGACCAATGCCTCTACCGTTTGCTTACGAATCATGGGCCTTGCACAATCATGGATATGTACATATTTACAGGATTTTGGCAATGTATTCAACGCGTTGCGAACTGAATCGCCTCTTTTCATGCCACCCTTGACAAAAATGACATTCTTATGGTCTTTCAGTCGCTCCATTCGATCGATTATGGTTTGGAGTGCTTTTCTTTGGTTTTCGTCACGAAATGCTATAACGATAATTTGTATTTCCATTACATAGGCAAAAGCCTCGAGAGACATTTTGAAAGCATTGCTTGAACCGATGGGTTCTAAAATCTTGTCACCAATCTCTTCTCCCATTCTTGCTCCGGAACCGGCTGCCAACAATATTACACCATGCATGGATAGACCCTTTTCTAAGGATTCATTTCTCCCCTGATATTATTCAATGCTTCGGCGGGGTTATCAGCTGAAAGGATTGGCCGACCNATCACCAAATAGTCTGCTCCAGACTCTTTAGCCTGTGCAGGTGTCATNATTCTTTTCTGGTCACCCCTATCACTGCCTGCCGGACGAATTCCCGGGGTAACCATTTTGGTTGAAGAAGGAAGGAAAGATCTCAAATGCACTAGTTCCTGAGGGGAGCAAACGATTCCGCCAATTCCAGCATTGGTGGCTACTTTAGCCAATCTTTCTACCTGCTCAAGAACGGGAGACTGAATACCAATTGCTTGAAGAGCNGACTGATCCATTGAGGTGAGAACAGTCACCGCAAGGAGAAGAGTATTCGGCATGATGTCTTTAGCGGTTTGAGCACAGCGTTGGAGTGCTTCCTCACCGGCATGGGCGTGCAGGGTAAGCATCCCAATCGGAAGGTTCTTAAGACTCTCCATTGCTTTTGTCATTGTGTTGGGAATGTCGTGGAGTTTGAGGTCTAGAAAAACTTTTTTGCCAGAGTCAGTAATTGTTCTTACCAAATCAGGACCATCCCGAAGATAACTTTGCAGACCGACTTTTACCCAGTTTAAATTTTCACCTGCGGTTTGAAGAATTTTTTCTGCTTTTTGGCGATCATCTACATCAAGAGCTAAAATGATTTCTGGTATTTTATTTGTCACAGCCACTATCATGAAGGAGTCAACGAATGAGCCAATTAAATTCTTTAGAATCGCCCATTTACTTCAAAAAAGCTATGTTATTAATATGTCTTTATTGACTGGAGTTCGAAATGTGTGTGTACCTGCGCCCGCTAAAATAAACCTTTTTCTTTCAGTTGGTGAAAAAAGAGAAGATGGATTTCATGAATTACTAACTGTTATGGCAAAAGTAAGACTCTTTGATCATGTGATAATAGAGAAATCTTTTGAGAATGGAGAAATTAAAGTCTCATGCCCTGATTTTCCAGAAATTGAAAATGAAAATAATCTGGCGGTTAAGATGGTAAATCATTGGAGATCCTTAACAGGAATTAATGATGGAATTAGGATTTCATTAGCCAAGAATATTCCCATGGAAGCGGGTCTCGGAGGAGGTAGCTCAGACGCAGTAGCCACTCTGTTTGGTTTGAATGCGTTATCAGAAAATAAACTTAATTTTGAACAAATGTCTGAGCTGAGTGCAAAAGTAGGCTCTGATTGTCCCGCATTTCTTCTTTCAGGGACTTGTATCGCTAGTGGTCGTGGAGAAAAAGTGCGAAAAGTAGATCGATCTTTGTCGAATAGAATTTCCGGTAGAAAGATTCTCCTGTTCAAGCCTAAGTTTGGATTTTCAACTTCAGAAATTTACGGTGGTCTTTTAAAAACTGACCTTTCGGCAGTTGGTTTTAATCAGGAACTTGAACAGATGAAAATGTTTGAAAATGGAGAAGTTTCNCTTTTGCAATTCATGAGAAATGACTTAGAAAATCCAATTTTAAGAAAATACCTTTTTGTCCCGGCCTTGTTTAAGGTTCTTCGGAAAGAATTCAAACTGCAACCCATGGTATGCGGCAGTGGTTCCAGTTGTTTCGTTGTTGTATCGGAAAAGGATAATTTGGAAATGATTAAAGGGTTTATTCTCGAATCATGGGGATATGAAACTTTTATGGTCGAAACCGAATTGATTTAGTCACTTTAATAAATTTGTTTAAAAACCAAAGGATTTCTGCATTATANNCAGAACTANTTTAGATGGACAATGATGTGAAAGCTGTTCCAAAGGATGAAATAACTCTTTTTGGAATACCTGCTTCTCCGGGTGTTGCACACGGACAGGTGTTTCGTTTCTTGCACGAAGAGGTCGAGGTATTGAATTATGAGGTCAAAGAAGAGGATCACCCAAAAGAAATTGCTCGTTTTAAGGAAGCACTGAACATTACTTACGAGCAGATTCAAGAGATCAGGGAAGGTGTTGCCAAGAATTTGGGAGAGAAAGAGGCTGGAATCTTTGATGCTCATCTAATGGTATTGGAAGATAAGGCTTTGATCGATGATGTGGAAAAGGAAATTCGCACAACAGGTGATAATGTGGAGCAATGCCTGCATAGGGTCACTCAGAGATACTATGATTATTTCAATCAGTTGGAGGACGTTTACCTGAGAGAAAGAGCATCGGATTTGAAAGATATCTCTCGTCGTTTAATTCGTAATTTGATAGGTGCGACTGCTGCTGGCACAGCTTTTTTGTCTGACCCCCGAGTATTGGTTTCTGAGGATTTGACACCATCTGACACAGCTTCTCTTGACCGGTCAAAAATTATCGCTCTTGCCACCGAAACCGGAGGGCAGACAAGTCATGCCGTAATCATGGCAAGAGCTAGTAGCGTTCCCGCTGTTGTAGGGGTCAGAAGTTTAATCGAAGGACTAAAGGAAGGAGATACTCTGCTAGTTGACGGTTTTGAGGGCTTGGTAATTATCAATCCTTCCGAAACCACTCTCTTCAGGTACGGTAAAGTTGGAATTCGGAGAAAGAGGCTCAACGATCTCGTTGAGGAAGATGCCGATGAACCCGCACTAACGAAGGATGGACATCCCGTTCAATTATTTGCCAATGCTGATTCACCGGAGGAAGTGATTTCGGGGATCAATTCTTCATGCGAGGGGGTCGGCTTGTTCCGCACCGAAGCGCTCTTTCTTAGAAAAAATGAAATGCCCTCTGAAGATGTTCAATTTTCCAACTATCGTGAATTAGTGGAAACGGCAAATCCGTTGAGCGTGACAATTAGAACATTGGATTTGGGCGGGGATAAGGTTTTGAATTTGAGCGGAAGAGAAAAGGAAAATAATCCATTTATGGGTTTTCGTGCGATCCGTTACTGTTTACAGAATCCCGAAATTTTTATACGGCAGCTAAGAGCAATTTTGCGTGCCAGTGCTTATGGAAAAATTAAGCTGTTGTTTCCTATGGTCAGCGGAGTCGGTGAGGTTATTCGGGCTAAAGTTTTATTAAATCGTGCGAAAGATGAACTCACTGAGCAGAAGGTTAAGTTTGATGAAACAATTGAAATTGGTTGTATGATCGAAACACCATCAGCGGTTACGATTTGTGATCTATTGGCAAAGGAAGTTGATTTCTTCAGTGTGGGAACCAATGATTTGGTTCAATACCTTCTGGCAGTTGATCGGGTCAATAATCAGATTGCTTATCTTTATGAGCCTCATCATCCGGCTGTGATTCGGTCGCTGCAACATGTCAGCAAAGTGGCCCAGAACTCGGGCAGACCGATTACGGTTTGTGGAGAGATCGCTGGAGACCCTCATTTTCTTCCTTTATTGTTGGGTTTGGGACTAAATCATCTCAGTTGTGCTCCGCCATTGCTTAAGGAGCTCAAGTTTTTTGCCAGAAGATTTACTCAGTCTGAATGCGAAGCTTTAGTTGACGAGGTTCTTTCCATGGCAAGACCCATACAAATAAAGGAAAGGCTTAAGGACTTTTACGATTATCGAGTTGCTAATTTATTGGCCTGAAGATTACTCGTTAGAGTGTTATTCGTCCTGAAATTTGGATGTAAAAAGTTCGGTCATTTCACTTTGAAATTCCTCATGATGTTGACATTTCGTTTCAAACTTCAATTGAGTTCCTTTGGCAGCAGCAAGCATCATAATTCCCATAATGCTCTTAGCATTGATTCTTTCATCTTCTTTAGTGACCCAAATTTCTCCATCATAACGGGATGTTATCCGAACGATCATGGCAGCCGGTCGGGCATGTACACCCATCTTATTTGAAACCTCTAATGTAAATGAGTTAAAGCCTGAATTGTTTTCGCTTTGTGAATTCTCGCTCATATCTTAAGGAAATAAGAGAGTGAACTTAGAAAAAAGACAAAGAAAAAGTGTAAATCAAGTAGAGGATAATGGTAGAGTAAACAGCGGCCAAGGCATCGTCGCACATGACTCCAACCCCTTTTTTAAAGTTTTGTATTCGATTTATTCCCAGTGGTTTGAATATATCGAAGATCCGAAATAAGAGGATACCCAAGACAAGCCAAAGAAAAAATTCCCAAGAAAATTCTCTCGAGATACTTTCTGGCAGACAAATGTAAACCAAAGGAATGGCCGTAAATTCGTCCCAAATGATCTCCCCGGGGTCTGTTTTGCCAAGAATCTCTTCCGCTTTTGTACAAAGAGGAATTCCAATAATAAGAAGAGGAATAAATAACAAACCTATATCCCAAAGGGATAGTTCAGTAGTATAAGTCAGAACTACAACGGTAAGAAGCCCCATAAGGCTACCAAAAGTTCCAGGTGCGGGGCATTTTTGCCCAACGGGACCGAGGGTTGCCAAAAATAAAATGACTTTTTGCATTTGGTCTTAATCGTCGAGAAAGTATTTCCAGTATTTTACCAAATATACAATTCCGGATGAGACTGTAAGAAGGGTTGCAAAAACTAAAGCGATCTGACCACTCCATTGAAGTATTTCAATCACTCTGACATTTGTATTTTGTGCAAGAAATCTGTTTCCGTCAGCTTCCATGGCCAATTGTCCAAGAACAAGAGAAATGCAGAGCAGTTGAATGACTGTTTTAATTTTCCCAATTTTCTCTGCAGCAAGTGTTTTTCCCTTCGCTGCAGCAACAAGTCTCAATCCGGTGATTAGAAATTCTCGTGAAAGTATAAGCAAGATAAGGAACAAAGACCATTTTTCCAAAGCTCCCAGTGCCAATAAGCTTACAAACATTCCCATGGTCAGAACCTTATCTGCGAGTGCATCCATAAATTTGCCAAATTCCGAAACCTGTCCGAATTTACGGGCTAGCCAGCCGTCAAGCCAATCTGTGAGTGCGGCAAATAAAAAGAGTAACAGAGCGAAAACACGAATATAAGGCAATGAAGTGGATGGGTTCGGATAAAGCAGACCTATTACCATGAGCATAAGTGGTATTCTGGAAAGAGTGAGCAAATTTGGAAAATTCATGCGTCAAGAAAAGATAATAGATTTCTGGCTTGGGAATGCAATCAGAACGAACGTTGAGCTTGAGTGTGGACTTCGCTTAACGTGTTGTTATGAATATTCAAAGAATGACAATTGCTCTTTACCCCGGAACTTTCGATCCCGTTACCAAAGGGCATCTTGATGTTTTGTCCAGGGCCTGTAGCCTTTTTGATGAAGTGGTCGTAGCCGTTTCTGAGGGTAATAGTTCTAAGGACACTCTCTTTGATGCTTCTGAACGTGTCCGTCTGGTCGAAGAAAATTTAAAAATTCACAAAAATGCGACGGTGTCATCTTTTTCTGGTTTACTGGTCGACTATGCATTGGAAAAAGGTGCAAGTGTGGTCATTCGTGGATTACGGGCTGTTTCTGATTTCGAATATGAATTTCAAATGGCTCAAATGAATCGGCACTTGGATTCTTCCATTGAAACCATATTTTTGATGCCCAACGAGAAGTATTTCTACACCAGTTCACAACTCATAAAGCAAGTTCATCTCTTTGGAAAAAGAGAAACAGATCTCGTTCCCCAAAATGTTCTTTCCGCTTTGCGGGAAATTAACCGGTTTGACCGTGGGAAAGATCATTCTTAATGAATGAAACTGATTCTCTAACTTCAAAGCAGAAGAAGGCTACTTTCGGAGTTGTTTTCCTAACCATATTCATGGATATGGTGGGATTCTCTGTTATTTTCCCTCTTTTTCCCTCGATGCTTGATCATTATCTTTTGAGGGAGGGCACTTTAGGTGGAGGGATGGTTACTTCCTTCGTGGAAATGATTAAGGGATATGGCTATCAGGGTGATCAAGAAAATAATTTCAAGTTGGAGACAGTCATTTTTGGGGGAGCGCTTGGTTCGCTTTATGCAATTCTACAATTTGTATTTGCACCAATATGGGGACGTTTTTCTGACAGGGTGGGTAGGCGCAAAGTTCTTTTGCTGACCTTATCGGGAACCTGTATTGGCTACGGACTATGGATTTTTGCAGGTAGTTTTTGGATTTTGGTACTTTCAAGAACAATAGGTGGAATCGCTAGTGGGAATTTATCAGTGGCCACCGCTGCGATTGCAGATGTCACTTCGCGCAAGGAGCGTTCTAAGGGCAT
>NZKO01000076.1 GCA_002692535.1 Opitutia bacterium | reverse complement strand
ACCCGCTATTCTTTCCAAGGTTAAACCTGCACCATGGAAAGACGCTCCACTTGTTGAAAATCGCAGATCCTTTCATTGGGTAACAGAAAAGATTTGTGGAATCGTTGAGTCCAAAACTCCAACTTGGTGGTGGTGGTGCTTTATAACTGCTCTTTGTATCGCAAGTTTTACCGGCATGGGTTTGGTTTATCTTGTTTCCACAGGTGTTGGGGTTTGGGGAAACAACAATCCAGTTAATTGGGGTTGGGCGATCGTTAACTTTGTTTTTTGGATTGGTATCGGCCACGCAGGAACTTTGATTTCTGCAATCCTGTGCCTATTGAAACAGAAATGGAGAACATCCATTAATCGTGCATCCGAAGCTATGACCGTTTTTGCGGTTCTTTGTGCGGGAATTTTCCCACTTTTCCATGTTGGAAGAGTTTGGTTTGCATGGTGGCTGTTTCCGTTACCGAATGCCAATGCCATTTGGCCACAGTTTCGTAGTCCTCTTGAATGGGATGTTTTTGCGGTATCGACCTACGCAACTGTATCGATCCTCTTTTGGTACATGGGAATGATCCCTGACTTAGCCGTCATCCGCGATCGTGCCAAAGAAACATGGAGGAAGTACTTTTACGGTATCCTTTCCATGGGATGGAGGAATGCCAACAACCATTGGAGAAACTTTGAAATGGCATATTTGCTACTGGCAGGTCTTTCAACTCCGTTGGTGTTATCAGTGCACACGATCGTTTCATTTGACTTTGCTGTAGCCAACCTACCTGGTTGGCATACCACCATTTTCCCACCTTACTTTGTAGCCGGTGCTATTTTCTCCGGCTTCGGAATGGTTCTTACTCTTTTGCTCCCAGTTCGTGCTATCTATGGTCTGCACGACCTAATCACACAGAAACACATAGACAACATATGTAAAATCACCTTAGCTACCGGAAGTATGGTAGGCTATGCATACTCGATGGAATTCTTCATCGCGTGGTACGGAGCCAACCCATATGAAGGATTTGCATTTATCAATCGTGCGTTTGGAAATTACTGGTGGTCTTACTGGATCATGGTTTCATGCAATGTTATCTGCCCTCAACTTTTCTGGTTTAAGAAAATTCGGGAGAATACACCTCTCGTTTGGATAATTTCTATTTTTGTCAACATTGGCATGTGGTTCGAAAGATTCGTAATTGCAAATACAACTCTTTCCCGAGACTTCCTACCTTCGAGCTGGGGATATTACTCACCAACAGTCGTTGATATCTTCACTTTCTTTGGTACCTTTGGATTTTTCTCCGTACTTTTCCTTCTTTTCCTAAGATTTCTACCATTAATGCCAATGGCAGAAGTTAAATCTGTGATGCCACAAGCTGACCCTCATGGAGGTAAACACTAATTTCCTATGAGTAAGGTGATAGACATAAAGTACGGCATATCTGCCACTTTTAACTCAGCTAAGGATATTTTTGATGCTGCTGGAAAAGTTCGTGAAAAAGGTTATACAAATTGGGAATGCTACACTCCTATTCCTATCCACGGACTAGATGCTCAGATGGGGTATTCCAGATCAAAAGTACCGTGTTTCACATTAGCAGGTGGTGTAACCGGTTTTTTTACGGGAATGCTTATTGTTTGGTTTATGAATTCCTACGACTATCCATTGATCGTCGGTGGAAAGCCTTACTTTAGTGCTATTTTCCCTTTCCCTGTCTTTTACGAGCTAACAATTTTATTTGCAGCATTTGGAACGCTGTTCGGAATGTTTTTTCTTAACCGTCTTCCAAGGCACAATCATCCTGTATTAGAACATAAAGGGTTTGGAAGAACGGGTGACGACAAATTTATGATTGTTATCGAAGTTGAGGATCCAAAGTTTGATGATGATGAAACCGAAAGTTTTCTCAAAGAACTCGGTGGAAAATCAATAACTGTAATCAGGGAGCCAATCGATTAAATGAGATATTTTATTCCCATATTTCTAATATTGCTAGTTACAGTNGTTTCTATAATGGGATTTCGTGGCGATTTCACTGAAAACACGCCACTTGAAGTATTCCCTGANATGGATCGTCAGGCTAANTNCAAAGCCCAAACTCAAAATAACTTTTACAGCGATAGTAAAGCAGATCGTTTACCCGTTNNAGGNACAGCGATTCGNGGTACGGCNCTGGATCTNAATAATGTTTTCGCCAANGANCCCACTTTNCACGACACTGCATTTAGANCCGGAAANAATGATGATGGTTCTTGGGTAGANACAATTCCNNANGAAATTTCCNTAGATATGGCNCTCATGCGCCTAGGCAAAGAGAAGTATGATATCCATTGTGCAATTTGTCATGGAGATTATGGAAACGGTCTAGGTGTTTTATCAGAATTTGGNCTTGCACCNAGAAATNTATCAGANGCATCNAACACTGGAACTTACCTTGAGTCAGCNGGTCCATGGACTGACGGNCAATATTANCATGCCATAAGNATGGGTTCTGCNTCTGGAATTATGCTNGGNCTTAANGANAANCTTACACCTAAAGAGCGTTGGGCGATTGTTCTGTATGTCAGAGCACTACAATCCTTCGTAAGTGAAGCCACNCTTNCAAATAGTAACCAAAAATAATGAGTGCTANAGCAAAAGANGATAATTCAANTGGTTTCGACCTTCAGACCAAACTCCTTGGCGGAGCAGTAATAGGGCTAGGGGTTGGGCTAATTGGCTTATTTTATGGAATTTCATCAGGAGATAAAAGTCCTTTTCTTGGGTGGTTATGGGGATCTTCTTTTTGGCTGAGTATAGCCATTGGATTGTTAATGCTCATAATGATTTTTAGAGTATTTAATTCACAATGGACNCCAATTGTNCGNCGCCAGCAGGAACATGGTCTGGCAGCNTTCCCNTGNNTGGGATTGTGCCTTCTNCCTCTTTTGNTAGTCGGATGGTTAGGAGGGGAGCAGGCNGGAATCCTATGGACCTGGATAAANCCCGAAGCTGAAACACTTGAGGCTCATAGCATNACAACNGTTTCTGAGGATGTTCTTCACCAAAAAAAGGCTGGCTATTTAAATTTAGGATTTTTCACTATCAGGCTGATCGCATATTTTGGTATTTTCTGTGGACTTAGCTATTGGCTTCGTAAGGTTTCTTTCACACAGGATACTGACGGCGACCCGAAATGGACCCACATTGGTATGAAAATCTCCGCAGCAGGAATACCAGCTGCAGCATTGGCCCTAACTTTTGGTGCGTTCGATTTATTCATGAGCCTCGAGTATCAATGGTTTTCTACCATGTATGGTGTCTGGTATTTTGCCTCCGGAATAAGATCTGCATTAGCAGTTACAATCATTGCCTGCTTTTACCTGTCTTCTAAGAATCGTCCTTTGGATGGCATTTACAAACAAGCACACCAATACGATTTAGCCTGTCTATCTCTTGCTTTCACCGTATTTTGGGCTTATATCAGTTTCTCCCAATACTTCCTTATTTACAGTGCAAACATACCCGAAGAAACTTTTTGGTACACAATTCGTGAAATCAACCCTAACACTGGCGAGCAATCCGGTTGGTTCTGGGTTAGCATGGGTTTAATATTCGGCCATTTCTTCTTTCCATTTCTTTATCTTTTATTTTATCACAATAAAATAAACGGTCCCCGCCTTATTTTTATAGTTTCATGGATCCTTGTGTTCCACCTGCTCGACCTTTACTGGAATATTATTCCCGGACGTGAAATTGCACCAGGGGCGTATGTTGGTTATGAAGCTCGTCCCGTGCTTGGCACTCATTTGATATGGGGATTATTTAGCCTAGTTGGTATCGGCTGCCTTTGTGCATGGAGTGTTATAAAAAGTTTTACCTCACAGACCGCTGAGATTATACCTATCCGCGATCCTCGAATCCTAGACTCTCTTCATCATCATGAGTGATTCTGAATTAAACAAAGCAGATGGGTGCAATGTATTTTTCTCATTGCTTATCGTTATAGTTTTACTCAGTGGTTTTTTTATCTTTAAAGCGTTAACTGAACCTGATGCACCTTTGGAAGTGGATCATAAAACAG
>NZKO01000075.1 GCA_002692535.1 Opitutia bacterium | reverse complement strand
AACTAGCCGATTTCGGAACAGCAACCGGTTCGGGGTCAGGATCCCTTTTCTCTTCTATGGGTTGACGTTTTGGAGAATCCTCTTGAGACTCCGATAAGGTCTCTTTGACAGTTGATGAGGCTTCAGCTTTTTCTTCCTCTGGGGGAGTAGGAACCGAGGGAGATTCTGCTGACTCGTCAATCGTGGCAATAGTCGCTCCAATTTCCACCTCTTCTCCTTCCTTGGCCAGAAAATTGATGACGCCGGAGGCATCAGCCAATCCTTCTTGTGTAATCTTGTCGGTTTCCAATTCGTAGATCGGTTGGTCCAGCTCGACATACGATCCTTCCTCCACTTTCCAAGAGGAAAGAATCCCTGAGGTAATGGATTCCCCAAGTGCGGGAATAATAACTTCTTTAGGCATATTTAAATGAATTTTAAAATTAGTTTTCTATCTGGAGACTTGGCTCACCAAGAGCATTCGCGATCAATTCCGCCTGTTCTCTTTTGTGAAGAGTAAGCGAACCGGTGGCTGGACTGGCAGTTGCCGAGCGTCCGACAAATTCCGGACGCCTCCCAATCACTTCCTCAATGATAGGAGCAAGAAAAGACCATGCACCCATATTTTGGGGCTCTTCCTGGCACCAGACCAAGCGTTTCACCTTGGAATAGGGTTTCAGAAATTCTCGAAACTTATCAGCGTGAAAGGGATAGAACTGTTCTACCCGCATAATTGATGCCTTGGGCGAGCGCACCGCTTCCCGGCTTTCCAAGAGGTCATAATAGACTTTTCCTGAGCAGAGAACCAATGTGTTTGGATTTTTGGGAGGAGTGGGATCAGGAATAAATTCCTCAAAAGCACCGTGGGTAAATTCTTTGATCTCGGAAACGCAAAGTTTATGGCGCAATAGGCTCTTTGGCGCCATCACGATCAGGGGCTTCGCATATTCCTTTATCTTCTGCCTTCGCAAAGCATGAAAATACTGAGCGGGCGTGGACATATTTGCCACCACCACGTTATCCTCGGCACACCCCTGAAGAAAGCGCTCCAAGCGAGCAGAACTGTGTTCAGGTCCCTGACCCTCGAACCCATGAGGAAGAAGCAATACAAGATCGGAAACTGCTCCCCACTTGTCCTCCCCACTCATTATAAACTGATCGATGATTACTTGTGCACCATTCGCAAAGTCTCCAAACTGTGCCTCCCAAATTGCCAACATACTGGGGTAATCGAGAGAATAACCATAATCAAAGGCAAGTACCGCCGCCTCCGAAAGCAAAGAATTGTAAACGCAGAACTTACCTTTCCGGTCCTCCATTTCAAGCAATGGAACATAGCGGGTGCGATCCTTCGAATCATACCATGCGGCATGACGGTGACTGAAAGTCCCACGTTCGCTATCCTGACCGGAAATCCGAACAGGCGTTCCTTCGAGCATCAGGGACCCAAAAGCCAATTGCTCCGCCATTGCCCAGTCGATTCCCCGACCGCTCTTGAAATTCTTGGCCTTGGTTTCAATCTGTCGTTTTATTTTGGAGTTAAGATTGAAACCTTCGGGAAATCGAGTTAAAGCATTGGCCACTTTTTCCAGCTCTTTTTTAGATACGGCGGTATGAACCGATGCAAAATCATATGGGATTTGGCGAATCGCAACCGAACCTTCAAAAGTACTCGATTTCTTGACCGTCCTTACCTTTTCCAAAGTGGCATCCAATTGCCTGCGTAACCTTTGTTGGATCTCATCGGATTCCTTTTTATCAAGATCACCTTCCTGAACGAGTTGCTCGGTGAGAATTCGCGAGATCGATGGCATCTGTTTGATCCTCTTGTAGAGAATCGGTTGCGTAAAAGCAGGATCATCCGCCTCATTATGCCCGTGTTTGCGATAACANTTAATATCGATGACCACATCCTCCTGAAATTTCTGTCTGTATTCAAGGGCAAGTTCCGCAACCATAGCCACTGCCAATGGGTCATTTCCGTTTACGTGAAAAATTGGTGCCTCAATAATTTTGGCCACATCGGTGCAATACAGGCTTGAACGAGCATCCGTGGGATCAGTGGTGAATCCGATCTGATTATTTACCACTACATGGATGGTCCCACCCGTACGATAGCCGGGAAGTTTTGAGAAATTAAATACCTCGGCAACAACACCCTGTCCCGCCATGGCTGCATCGCCGTGGATTAGAATGGGAAGGACCCTTCTTCTTTCAGCATCGCCTCTTAGCCTTTGGCGAGCACGAGTTTTACCCTCAACAACCCCATTCACAGCCTCCAGGTGACTGGGGTTAGGCGAAAGGTGAATCACCACTTGCTGTCCATTTGAGGTAGTTCTGGCAGATTCATAGCCCAAATGATACTTNACGTCCCCACTACCATGGGCTCCATCCGGAACAAAGTTATCCGAAAACTCACGAAAAATAAACTCATGGGATTTACCCATAACATTGGTCAAAACATTGAGCCTGCCTCTGTGAGCCATGCCCATAACCATTTCCTCCACTCCTTGATCCGGACATTTTTGAAAGATTGAATCAAGTGCGGTTATAAGACTCTCTCCACCCTCCAAGGAAAACCTTTTTTGCCCCACATACCTAGTGTGAAGAAAATTTTCGAACTCCTCAGCCTGAATGATTTTTCGAAGAATCCGAATTTTTTCATCATGAGGAAAATTCGGCTGGTTATCATTGGGTTCAATTTTAGATTGTATCCAACGCCTCTTCTCGGTCGCTTGGAGATGCAAATACTCAACCCCAATGTTTCCACAGTAGGTTTTTTTGAGTCGACTCAGAATCTCGCCTATTTTCATTCTTACACCGCCCAGATAATTACCCGTAAAGTGGACTTCCTCCAAATCGGTGGAATCGAACCCCAATCGATCTAAGTTAAGTCTAGGATTCTCCTCAACCTTTTCCTTAAGTGGATCAAATGTACCCTGAGTGTGCCCGATGTCCCGAAAAGAGTAAATGGCTCCATAAAGCCGGGCATGTTTTTCGAACGTATCATCTCCTGCAACCGCAATCGTACCGTGCTTCTTATCATCGGACGAAGCAACCGAAACGGAAGAAACATCCAAGTTCTCAGATCCGAGATGAAATCCCTCAAAAAAGACCCTCCAATTAGGGTCCAAAGCATTAGGTTCATTCAACCATTTCAAGTAGTTGGCTTCGACTTCGTCGATATTCCAGCGCGTAGCAAAATTTAAATTTTCCATTACTTTAGAGTATCCTCTGTATTAAGTTCCCTCTTTGAAAACAAGGAAAACTGAAAAAAAGCTTCATTTGTTTTGAATCGACCAAATTATGTTGCTCTGAAAAAGCGAAATGATTGGTTTAAGGCACGAAACTTAATAAGGTTTCCGTAACCTATGTTTGGAATGAAAGGAGCAATCACTTCAAGAACATTATCAGGCTGATGGAATTCCGGCTTGGTGGAAGGGTGGGGCCAATAGACCAATCCTTGATAACTTTTCTCATTTTCTCTCCTTAAATCCTCCAAAAGGCATGGGTAAAATGAAAAGTTCTCAGGAGGAAGGTGAATCGACCAATCTACTTTGGAAAAAAAATGAGAAGGCTTTCCGAGTTCATGACCAAAAGGGGAAATCTTAAGATTTAAGGTACCTTGATGGAAATGATTCAAATTTAATCCCAAACTTTTGAAAATTGGTATTTGCATTGAAATGGTGCCATTAGGAAAACGATCATCTTTTTTCTTACCAGACGCGATACCGTGACCGGGCACAATTTCTGCAGCAACTTCGTGATAATATTCAAAGAGCACTATTCGGACAAAAACACTTAAAAAACCTGTTTCCAGTACCCGAAGGACCAATTCTGACCCTCACAACATGAGCACATCGGGGACACCTACCAATGTAAGCATCTCCACGATTATTCTTGTAGATCCTTCCGTAGACGCCACAGTTGACAAAATGAATGCCTAGAAAGGCTTTTTTTTCACCTCCTTTATTTGGATGGGGTGGATCGCCGGGATTCATTCAGAATCCATGCTATTTCCTTCCATAAGGCCATCAACCCTTTTGCTCAGAAGGTTAGCTTGAACGGAAAGACCATCCTGACCCTCTATAACCTGAGAAACCCATGTCTTTACCCGTTCCTCAATGAATTTCAGTTTTTTTCCCGCATCGGGCTCGGTAGTAAGAGCAACAAAACTTGTTTGCAAATCACTTTCTGCAGCGTCTGACTGACCCAACATTTCCTGTAGTGCCTGAAGTGATTTTCGAAGCGCTTCTGTATTCAATCCATCCGTAGTGACTTTAATTGGGTCGATGTAGGATTTTGCCGGAGGTTGATTGATTTGAGGGGCACTGGAACTGGCTTTCTGAAATAATTTGAATGAAGTGTCGCTAACATTCTGACTGAAAAGCTCCCTGTGATTAAATTTGAGTTTGGACAAACCCTTGAGCTCTCTCCGAAGCTTTTTGAACCTTTTCATGGACTGGTCCTCCTGCTCCTTGGTAATGTTTCTGATAACATCGGCCTTTATGGTAGACTCAAGCTCAGAAATTTCCTTAAGAATACCTAGAATTCTTTCCAATACCGCTTCCTGAGTTTGAAGAAAAGAAATGGCTGACTGCAAATATTCTTCCAAGTTCTCTTTGGTTTTGAGAGGAACTTGATCTTCATCAATGGGTAGTTTGGCACGGGTTCTCTTGGGAAGGCGTAAGCGCATTTGATGGTTTTTTATCGTAAAAACATCATTTAAATCAAGCTGAAAGGGAGGCTCTGCCTTGCTGTTGCAACTTGTATATCCCTGATCCAATGAGTTGCTCGTTGCAATAAATTGCAAGAACTTGGCCTGGAGTCAGTGCTCGCTGAGGTGTGGAAAAGGTAATCTTGGCACAATCATGCTCTTTTGCTTCAAATAAAATGGGGGTGGAGGGATCACGATATCGTGCCTTTCCCAAGAGAGAATTTGAAGATGAAAGTTTGGATTGAGAAAGAAATGAAAGATCGGAGACTTCAAACGTATCAGCCCAAAGAGTTGATTCACTGAAATTTTCAAACGCCACAATCAACCGATTTTCAGTCTGATCTTTTCCCGTCACCACAAAGTTTTCGTGATCTGTGTTCGAAGGGACGCCAATCCCTCTTCTTTGCCCCAGAGTGTAACGGTGAAGTCCCTTGTGCTTTCCAACAACGACTCCTTCAACTGTTACAATCTCTCCAGGTTTATCATCTATGAAGTTTGATAGGAATTCAGGCACCTTGACTTTCCCCAGAAAGCAGATCCCCTGACTGTCCTTTTTGTCAGCCACAGGCAGGTTGTGTTTTTTGGCAAGGGTCCTTACATCTCTTTTCTCCATCTCACCAAGTGGGAATCTTGCATAATGAAGTTGCTTCGAAGTTATCCGGGACAAAAAATAAGACTGATCCTTGTCCTTGTCTTTCCCCTCCCATAACTGAATTTCTCCGTTAGGCGATTCCACTCTGCGACAGTAATGACCTGTTGCCAAAGCAGAGAAACCCTCTTTTAAGGCATAGTCCAGAAGGGCACCAAATTTCATCTCACGGTTGCACAAAACATCCGGATTTGGTGTAATGCCCCCTGCATAACCCTCAACCATAGGCTCAACAACATGCTGGTGGTAAAAGTCCATCAGATTTAGAATTCGAAAGGGAACACCAATCTTTTCAGAGACCAGACGGGCATCGATCAAATCCTGCGCACCAGGACATTCGCCAAGCAGATCCTCTTCATGCTCCCAAGTCTTTACGTAAACTGTCTCTACAGCATGCCCCCTTTCAACGAGAAACTTGGCGGCTACAGCACTGTCCACTCCACCGGAAAGGGCGACCAAGGTTTTTTCATGCAAATTCATATGGGATTAAATAATAAAAAGACTGACAGTCGCAAAATTTTTCGGTTTGCGGATGGAATCCAATCACCTATTTACGATATAGAGTGTATTTTCGTGGTGGTAAAGTATGGATCGGGCAAAAAGCTCGAGGATTAGTCTTTTTGGAAAAAGACTGGAAACAAGATCGTCTGCCCGAAGATCTGGTAGAGGAAGCCGGTTTGTTGGGCCCAGACTTCAAACTTCTGGACAAAACTTCCCGTGCAAAACTGGGAGGCTATTCAATCTTCGAAAATTTCGTCAAATTTGTAGTTGATCCCTCATCGATAATAGGGATGGGGGAAAATCCAAAAATCTTCCTCGCTTCTGAATTTAACCATTGGCTAAAAGACAATAAAGACTCGGAAAAATGGCTGTTGAGAAAAGATAACGAGAATAATTTATCACTATCCATCGATTGCCGGGAATTACCAATTGCCAGTCAATTTTCCTTTAAGTTCAAGACTTCAGATGGGCTATGGTTAAATCCTCCCGATTTTCTTCCTTGCATTGAGGAATCTACCCCCGGAGCGACAAATTACCTTTTCAATAATGAAAGGTCCGGTGCAGATATTCTCGAATTTCAAATCATCGAAAGTGAAAATCCGAGTTTTTTGACAAATTGGACCACTCATCGCTGCGAGAACCTCGGGGCGAATATATTGGGTAGTTTGGCCACATTTAGACTTTTTGCCCCACACGCAACAAGTGTAACCCTGCAACTTGGGGAAATCTCAGCAAAAAAAGAAATGTTAAGAAAGCTGCCCATGACTCTACATGAAGACGGGGTATGGGAAGCGATTACTAAGGTGGAACAGGAAGATCTCTTCTATTCATACGAAATTGAACACTCCATCGGAAACGGTCCTGCGAATCCTTTCAAAAAAAGGATTCTTGATCCCTACGCAAAGGGAAGTTTGAGCAGGGAAGGTCCTGGGCTGATAAGAAAATCTCAAAATAAGCCAATTCAAGAAGCAAACCCGTTGTTCCTGGCTCCAGAGCCCAAAGACCTTGTCATTATGGAGGCACACATTCGTGATCTCTTGAAAAAAGCACCAATCAGTCTTTCTTCTTCGGAAAGATTGGAGTTTCGTGGACTAACCAAGTGGTTGAGGCAAGAAAATTGTTATCTCAGACAAATAGGAGTCAACGCTGTCGAGCTACAACCTATTTGTCAATTCGATGCAAAATCAAAAGAGGAATATCATTGGGGTTACATGCCTGTTAACTTTTTTTCTCCCTCATCCGAATATGCCAGCCAACCACATTTGGCAGAGGAAGAATTCAAAGAGATGGTCCTTGCTCTTCACGACGCCAAAATTGCTGTTATTTTAGATGTTGTTTACAATCATGTGGGTATTCCTAACCATCTGCTCAACATTGACCGTGAATTGTATTTAATGACGGATGAACTCGGACGATTGACAAACCACAGTGGATGCGGAAATGATCTGCGTTGCGATGCAGAACCGGTAAAGCAATTGATTATCGATAGCCTTAAGCATTGGGTCAAAAACTATAATGTAGACGGTTTCCGTTTTGATTTAGCTGAGTTGCTTGGCATCGATTTGCTGAAGGAAATTGAAAGAGAGCTCAGGGCAATAAATCCTAGAATAATTTTGATTGCTGAACCTTGGAGCTTTCGGGGAAGACTTCCAACTTGTGCAAATGAAACGACCTATTCGCTTTGGAGTGACAGATGCAGGGAATCACTCCTTACTTTTGTCAAGAAAGGCACTAATAAAGATAATATACTTCTTCTGATGCAGGGTAAACTTGATATGGAAAACCTTTTGCCATGGCAGTCGGTTCAATATGTCGAATCGCATGACGATTATTCATTTATCGACCGCATTTGCTCAAACAGCAAAAATGGTGGAACAGATCCTAGTGACATAGAGATTTTTCAAGCTAAATTAGCCATGGTAATCCTTTTGCTTTCTCCGGGCATCCCAATGCTTTCTGCCGGTCAAGATTTTCTCAGAAGCAAACAGGGTGTGCGAAACACTTATCAAGAAGAAGAAATAAACGCACTGGATTACAATAGACTCAGTCAATATGCTGAGCTTCACAAAGAACTACGCGAAATAATTAGATTCAGGCTCTCTGACAGAGGGACTTTCACTCGTCCAGCATCATTTGATGATTGTTTTTATTATGAAGATCCGCACCTTCAATCTTCGGAAATCATCCATTTGGTAATTCGGCATCGCACATCACCGGAAGAGTTTTTATTTTTATGTAATCCCACCAACTCTATCGTTGCTCTTAACTTAAATGCGGACTGGAAGAAACGGGAGGTAATTTTTCCAATGTCCTCAAGGGGGCACAATTTCAACTCAATCGAGCCTTATTGCTATCTTCTATTGGTCAGAAAGAATTCTCAAGTCTTGTGACATCCCAAGTTGTGAAGCTATGCCATATCTGAGATTATAGAATGAGTGGTAAAAGCATTCACTTTTCAAAAAGCGCATAAGTTGCTCAACCACAATGCACACAATGGGTAATACATCCACCCGGTCAGACGGGATTTCAGGAAATTCCAGGTTTCGTTCTTCAATGGTCATATCACAAACAATTTTAGAAAGTTCGGAAATTTCATTATGGGAAATAGTGTGATTTCGGTTGAAATCAGCAAATTTTCTCTTACTGAGAATTTTTCTCAACCAATAGATGGCTCCCCCCAATCCGACTAATTGGGCTCCCTGAATGAGACTTAAACCACTTTTGGAAATTTGAGTGTAAATATTCTTTCCCAAATCTTCCCTAACGGAGAAAGTAAGGGCATTATTAAAATCAAACGGATAATTTGCATCGATACTGAGTGCTCCCAATGGAAGACTTTTTGTGAAAATTTTCTTCATGGAGTCACATTCGACCAATTCAAGGCTACCTCCGCCCAAATCAAATGCCTGAAATGACTGATTTCCCTTGAGGTTTGGATCAGCACATACTCCGCTTGCAATGAATTTGGCTTCTTTTTCTCCACTCAATACCATGGGATCCAGAGAATACCTACTTTTAATCTTACGAATGATTTGCAGCCTGTTTTTGGCATTACGAAAGGCTTCAGTTGCGACCAAAACCAAGCAGTCAGGTGAGGATGTGGAAGCTATCTCCAATAGATGGTGCAATACACCAATAAGTTTTTCCACCTCAGAAGAACCGATTTCCCCAGTCTCGATTGTTTCCGAACTAATCAAACGACAGGGAAAACTTCGCTCCTGATCAGGAAAAACCGAGCCTTCCGAATTTACCTTTGCTAGCAGGATTTTCGTAGAATTCGATCCAATATCAACAACTGCTACTTTTTTAACAAAAGTACCATCGTTTTCGCTCATAATGCGAACCCTGACGGGGCAACAACAAAAGTAAATTCTCCTTTTGGTCTCGAAGATGAAAATCTTTCCCTAACCTGTAAAATAGTTCCAACCTCAATGTTTTCATGCATTTTAGTGAGTTCTCTTGAAACAGAAACATATCGTGCCTCACCGAATACTCTCTCAAGCGATTCAAAAGTAGATTCAACCTTATATTTTGATTGGTAAAAAATAAGGGATCCTTCAAATTCAATCCATTTGCGAAGCAAATTTTGAAATGCAAGTTTTCCCTTTGGCGGAAAGCCCAAGAATAGAAAATTATGGGTTGGCAAACCGGAAACAGATAGGGCAGTAATTGCTGCATTGGGCCCGGGAACAGCAACAATCTTTAGATTTTTTCTCCTGCATTCTCGGATCAAACGAAAACCCGGATCACTAATACCCGGATACCCCGCGTCTGAAACCAGCGCAACTTTCTTTCCATTGCATATTTCCTTGGAAAGGAATTCACTTTGCTTTCTTTCATTTTCCTCACGGTAGGAAATCATTGATGTGGAAATTTCAAAACGTGATAAAAGCCTGGCAGTCACTCTCGTATCTTCGCAAGCGACAAGGTCACAATTACTCAAAACTTCTCGACCTCGAGGTGAGAAATCATGCATATTACCAATGGGGGTGGCTACAACATACAGGCAACCATCCTCACCCATGGCGACAAGACCGTTTATATGAGGTTAGATCTCTAACGGTTAAAACCACCTCGATCAAAACCACCCGGCAGACTGTACTCCCAACTGGCAGGGCGTCCCTGTGGCATGCGATCATCATCAGGAGAAGCGGTAAAACACCCACTCAATGCGAAAAGGGGAATTATAATTAGAATTTTTACAAAAGAAAATATTTTCATGAATAATTTACAAACTCTGCTCCTCTTCAGGAATAATGTAGATCGAATCTCCTGGACGCAATTTTTGAGGCTCTCCAAATCTTGGTAGAATATATGCTAAAAGGTATCCATCTCTAGAACTTTGCACTCTAATTCTAGCAGCTTCCCGTTTATCCTTCCATACTGTAAATACCGTTCCCTGCATCACTCCTCTTTCCTGTCCAAACGGGAGAAGAAGCATTCCGGACTTACTATCCACACGGGCAATTGTTGAAGGTGCTCCGATTTCAGAAATCTGCTTCTGATTGGCAACGGCAATTGCATCCATTTCGTTAATTACAGGAATTGGCGTACTATCTTTTTTTACCATAAAAGGATTAACTTCCTCAGAAATTTCGTCTTCCGCAACTTCACCTCCTTGTGTCTTTGCAAGCATCTCATCGATTCCCCGCTTGTATCCATCGGCATCAGCCTTTCTTATTTCCTCCTGCTTTTGAGCAAGAATTTGCTTATGCTCTTCATTCAATTCATCCAACTCTGCCTCATGAACCTTAAGCATTTCCTGCTTCTCTGTTTCCATTTCGGCCACTCGAGTGTTAAGTACGGTTATCTGCTGTTCTGCTGCCTCTTTTTCGTTCTGGCGCTCTTTTTTCTCATTCTCAAGATCTGCCTCAACTCCCTTTAATTTGATTTGAGTATCAGCCAATTCGTCTTGAGTCTCTTCCTTTATCTGCTTCTCCCGAGCCCACATATTTTGAAATTGACGGAGTTCCTCATCACGGGTGACTATCATAGATCGCAGTTTTGCAACTTGGGACTGTCTATCATGCCGGTCCTTGTAAAACATACCAATAACCGTTCTGAGCCGCTGATGCCTGGGTACACCTTTAATGATCGTACCGTCTTCTAGCTTCACATCTTTGTAGGGGAACTCATTGAGATTCTGAAAGGGGTCCTGAAAACCAGCTGGAGATTCTAATTTATAGCCATCTGAAACCTTCCAGAGTTTTGCCTCACTGTCCCAATACAGCGAACCTGCACCATACTCATTAGTGGTAAGATCCAAACGTTCACGATAATTTTGATTCCTGAATATTACATCTTCGGCAGTTCTCAACTCATCAACTGCTAAAGACAACAAGTTGTCTTCGCCTTCTGGGATTTGCTCATTGGCTTCGTAGACATCATTGAAATTGCTCTTTTTTTGATTGATTTCCTCCCACTGCTTACTTTCGGACTGCAAAACTGTATATGCATCGTCCAATACTTCGTCCAGAAATGAAATTTGTTGTTTAGTCTGGGTATCGAATTTAAGCCATAAAAGCCCAGCAAGTGACAATAAACCCAATAAACTAAAGATTCGAAACAGGACTGCTAAAACTCTCATTTAAAAAAAATATGGATTGGAGAATTAAACTATGCAAGGTGAATATTTCAGGAATACACACGGACCTGATAAACCTGGGCCCGATTTAATCCATGAGTGGAAAGAATCTCGAGCTCTATTCCCTTTACATTTAAGGTTTCAAATTCGTGAACCCTAAATGACTGCCGATTATTTTCAACTTCAACAATTAATGAAGAATTACTGGAACAATCCAAGGCATAAATTCTGTAATCCCTCACCAATGAGGAAAAGTTTTCTTGATTCATTTCCGTGGGCACTCCCGGATAGATGAAGTCATAAGTCCCATCAAAGGTAATTTCAATGGATGATATTGGGTGTGGAGAAGCCCATTCGATTTCCAGGAATTCAGGATACTTAAAACTCGATGACTGAGAAATCCATAGTTGGGGCAATTGATTGGGCCGATGAAAGGGATTGACCACATTTTCGGCACTGAAGATTTCAGCTTCTGGAGAAATTGAAATTTCTGGAGCATAAGATGGCTGGGGCGAAGTAGTGGTACGGGGGATAAAATCCCTAATATCCCCAGACATAATTTTTGCATTTCTTTTGATTTTTTCGTGAATGAGATACCCAACCGGACCATCAGCAAACAGGGGAACGGAAAAAGATTGATCAGAACTGATTTCTAGATAATGCCAAGATTTCTTATTCAAAGATATGGATGGCTCTATTATCAATTTACTTTGGCCGACAGCAGTCACTACAATTTCAGAGTAAAGACAATGACCTGGAGTTGAGCAATTATAGCCTGCGCCCTCAAGTATTTTTACTGAAAGTTCCTGCTTAGAGGAAAAGTTAACGAGCAACTCAATTACATCCAACTTTTCCGTCATCAAGGGAAACTGAATCAGACAAGAGTTAGTTTTTATTCTTTCGGCTAATTTCTTTTTTGCCTTCGACCAATCCATAAGGGTTGAGGAAGCGGAAACTTTCGCATCAATTGCAAGATTTTCGTAATCAACGACTTGATCAATTGAACAAGACTGATTTTTTCTGGCCAATTTCTTTTTCAGCTGGTCCGCATAACCTTCCTTCGCAAGGGTCCGGGGCAACCTGCTTGCAATAATACTTTCCGCCGCAAGAAAACCTGCTCCAATTCCAACTTGTGCCGCACACGATGGAGTGCCAAGGCTCCTCGAAACCAAAGCTGTTGCTGAGGTGACAGCACCTGCAAAAAGCAAGTTTTTGCAATCACTGGAAATTATTGCCCGTGCAGGAATTTCAAATGGCTGCGAAATGGGATGAATGTCCTTGTGATTACGCAATCCTGAAAATGTTTGAAAGACGGGGGCACGTCCCAAAGCAATCGAATCGTGGAAACTTCTACTACCTGACAAATCATCTATCTCCATCTTTTCGTAAGCCTTGCCCCTAAAGGGAAATTCTCCAAAAACTTCATCTGAAATGAAAGATAGTTTCAATTCGGCTAAGACTTTTTTGCTTGGAGATCGATTTTTGAGGTAATCCCAAGCACTGTATGCGATTTCGTCAGACCTCAGTTTTTTCATTGTTGTGGACCCACTCCATTCAACAAGATGCTCNCCAANCATTGACCTCTCCAGGGACTCCATCAAATTTAGTTTNGATACCGTGCAGTTTTCCTCCCACCTCAAAGNTACCCAATCTGGGCATTTGAAATCGTAANTTCTAGACCCTTTTTCAATTCCNATAAAACAGCCCGAACTGACTAAACCAGACGTTTTCTTGTGGTGAAAGGAGCCATGTGAAATCTCATTTTGGTCAACCATTTTTTCGCCGTTGACTCCACTCAACTCTGAGAGTCTGCCCACTCCCGTACAATCGATATAATATTTCCCGACAATTGCGCATCTTTCATTGGATGTTCGGTCAAGTCCTTCTATTGACTCAATACGACCTTTATCAATGCTGGCCTTCATAATTTCAGTGTTCAGCAAAATCTTAATTTTACATTCAGCTTCCAGCCAGTTTCTAAAAACCCTTGCTTGACCAACATAATTACCCTCTGCATTTCCACTGAACAAAAGATTCCAAAGTTCATCAAACAAACCACTTTCCCTTTGATAAGGATAAGTCATCAAACTACTCTGATCAAGAGGATGTCTTTGCTTCTTTCCAACCTTTCCACCGAGAAAGGATTGTTTTTCAACAAGAACCACCAAACAGCCGCTTCGTGCTGCCGCAAGGGCGGCTCCGATCCCTGCCAATCCGCCCCCTGCGACAACAACCTCTGTCCTTAGTGATGAAATTCTCATATCAAAACAGCAATAGACATTTAAATATTCAGGCAAACAAATTTCTTTTCTTGGAATTACTTCTAATGACTAGCATTAAGTTTTATTAATAGTATACCTTTAGAAATTTTAATATTGTAGGAAAATACAGCTAGTTTTATAAGTATTTCACTGATGTTAAACAAACCTCCTCAATTTGCCTATAATAGTTTTATTAACTAGTTAAAAGCATGCGCAACATCTTTCCACGTTGGACTAACACCTTACCAATAAAACTAGTCATTTCTCTTGGTATGATTGGTGGTGCAATTGTCGCTGGAATAACCTACTACGCCACCCCAAAATACACCAGAGTTGGATATCAACCCAAACAACCCGTTGACTACAATCATGAGTTTCATGTAGGGCAACTTGGTTTGGATTGCAGGTATTGCCATCACGGAGCCGACAAATCTTCACACGCCAATATACCCGGTGCCAATGTTTGCATGTCCTGCCACAAAAACGTTAAGGCAGACTCACCATTATTGGAACCAATTCGTAACTCCTATTACGGTGAAGATGCAAACAAGGATGGTGAACTTTCTGAAGGCGAGGACCTAAATGGTGACGGTCTCCTTACTGCGGGACCATCTGTTCCGTGGGTGAGAATTCACAAAACACCCGACTATGTTTATTTCAACCATGCCATTCATGTTAACCGCGGGATAAGCTGCGTGGAATGCCATGGAAGGATTGACCAGATGAAAGTGGTTCACCACTCTGAACCCTTGAGCATGGCTTTCTGTCTGGACTGTCACCGAAAACCAGAAAAGTCCTTAAGGCCAATGGGTGAGGTAACCAACCTAGCTTGGCATCCTCCTCACAAGAAGGGTGAATCACATGACCTTGCTCAGTTGCATGCAGGTTTGAAAATCAAGGAGAATTGGGGAGTAAATCCTCCTTTAAGTTGTACAGGCTGCCATAGATGATAAGCGAAAACAAAGACCTCAACGAAATCCATGGTAGAGAATATTGGAGAAGTTTAGATGATTTAGCTGATACACCCGGTTTTCGCAACTGGCTCGAACGAGAATTTCCAGAAGGTGCAAGCCTGATTGATGGTGTGCAAAGAAGAGGTTTTCTTAAGATAATGGCCGCTTCCTTTGGTTTGGCAGGTTTAGGTATGACTGGTTGCCGTCGCCCAGAACACGCAATATTACCTCATGGTAAAAGTCCAGAAGAACTCATACCGGGCGTTCCTGCTTTCTACTCAACTTCCAGACCTACCTCCACAGGTTTCGTCCCCCTGATTGTTGAATCCCACGAAGGTCGCCCAACTAAA
>NZKO01000074.1 GCA_002692535.1 Opitutia bacterium | reverse complement strand
GAGAAGCTTGCACTTCAACTGGTTTTTTTCTATATCCAACCATGGGATTCCAATAGAAATACTAGAAGACTGTTGGAAGTCATCTATTCAATTCTTTAGACAGTCTGAATCAGAAAAGATTAAAGTTGGAATGCCTTTCCCTGGATACCCATATGGATTCGTCCCTATAGAAAAGGAAAACTTAGCTCTCTCAAAAGGAGAAAGCGTCCCACCAGATTTAAAGGAAAGTTTTTCAATTGGACCTGGATTGGAACCACCTCCCGGACTATCTGCAGATGAAGCACAATTCGTCTTTTCTAAAAACCAGTGGCCTGATAATCCAATAGATTTTAAAAGGAGATGGAAGTCTTGTTATAAATCTCTTTCAGATTGTGCTGATAGAGTTTTGCGGCTGTTATCCTTTGCTCTTGATCTTCCGGAAAACTGGTTTGACAGATTCTTCATGAAGCCAATAAGTGCTATGCGGGTAAATTATTATCCAGAATTGAGTAAAGAGCCTTTGGAAAATCAATTAAGAGCCTCTGCTTATAGCGACTACGGAAGTCTGACTCTTCTTCTTCAGGATGAAGGGGAATCTGGCTTGAAAATCCTAAATAAAGAAAATGAATGTATTTCAGTTAAACCTTTCAAACCCGATTTAGTGGTCAATATTGGAGACCTTATGGAGAGATGGACCAATGGCGAATGGGTTTCATCACTTCATCGTGTGACAATTCCCAAAACAGAGATTCAAAAGAAAAGCCAAGAAAGTCATTGGCTTTTTTTCAACAACCAGATTGGGATGCTAGAATAGAATGTATTCCTTCATGTCTGGGTTCGGATGATCCTAAATTTAATACTGTGACATCTGGGAGGCATCTGATGGAATGTTACAAAAAAACTGTTTTAGACTAATATATATCGAAGATATCCAAGATACCTATTTTTTAAATTAGGACATCTTGGGCATCTTGGGGCTTATTTTAAAAATTAGTAATCTAATGTTTGACAGGCATAATCCAAGACCAACCTCCATCAAATGAATCTTTTGAAGCTTTTATTTCAAGTTTTTTCATAGCCCGTCTAAGTTGTTTGATTGAAAAACCTTGTTCATCACCTCTTCGAAAGATTTCTTTGCTGGGAATTGAATCTCCTGAAGCTAATTCCCAATATAAAAACTCTTCAGCATCATTTTGTTCCCTACCATCATCTTGATTGAGATTTAGGATTTCATCTGCTGAATTGGATACAAAACAATCTTCCCATTCAACCTTGGTGGCCTTTATTTCTTCTGATAATTCAACTTCAACAACTTTATAAGCATAACCTTCAGTGTCTTTTGCAAGATTGTTTTTCAATGGAAGCATCAATCTTCTTTCAGGATCATCAGAATCTTTAGTAATTACATATGATGCTCTTGCAGATGCAGTAAATGCTATCGACCCTGTAACACGACTTAATGCATTCCCCTGAGAAGATTTATTCAAATGAGTTACACACAGCAAACATGCATCCGATTCATCTGCTAGTTGAACGATTGGATTGAGGGCTCCTCTAACAGCTGAATTCTGATGAGAATCAGTAGAACCTAAATAACTGCTTATCGGGTCTATTACTATAAGACTAACATTACCCAACTTTTCGATTTCTTTTTTCAAATGGATTGTATCTAAAGTTATGTCAAATCCTCGATCTTGATGATTAGGAGTTTCTACTGCCTGAATTATACTTATCCGATCCAGATTTGCTCCCGCTGCTTTGAGTCTAGGAACTATAGTGTCTTCTGCACTATCCTCAGCACTAAGAATTATTGAGTTAGACAAAGATGCATTCGTTTCTGATACTGGCCATTTACCTCCAACAGATACCGTTGCTAATGAAGAAAGAGTAACCTGAGACTTCCCCAAACCAGGATCTCCAGCAAGGATAACAAGTTTGCCTCTTGGGAGTACTCCCTCCCATAACCATTTTAAAGGTTTTATCTTAACTTCTGATGCTTTTATCAAACGCAGAGGTGAATTTTTGGTACTTATTTTTTTTTGTGAATTTGGATTCTCAGCCTTTGATTCATATGAATACGCAAATTTAGAAACTAGATCCTGACCAAAGTGATTAATTAGGTCAGTCATGTTTTTTTCTGCACAATGGGAATGGTGGCATTTAAAACACCATCTGCCATCTCCTAAAAACAATCCTGTACCTTTCAGCTCATCCTTTGTATGGTTCTCGACCCATGGACATTGGACGCTAACCTTTTCATTTTGGAAGTTGTAGACTATTCCCTTTTCTTGGAAGATTTTAGGCCAGTTAATAGATTTATTTTTCCATTTTTGTTGATCCCATAATTCAAAAGGGGTCTTTTGACTCTTCTTATTTTCTTGAAAATCAATCCAGTTTCGCCATTGAAAACTAATAGGATTGGGATTAATTAAAACTCCTCCTGAACTCACAAAACATGGCTGCGTCAGGGATCTCATCTTCTTATCTTGCTCAATTCGATAAGTTTCATAGAGATATTTTTCTAATCCTAAGGCAACGTTATTCCATTCCTCAGGATTAGCCTGTTCAACACTTACTATCCCTTTTACGCCAGCATTTACTCCAGAAGTTGACTGAAAAAGAGCACCAACATAGGGATCATTTTTCAAAATTTCTTTTACTTCGACTAAGTCCTTTCCTCCTAAATCATGCTCTACATCCACATCAAGTTGGATCAACTGTGACATTCCTTTGACAGAATTCAGATCCCGTCCATTTTCACATGAAACTGAAACAGTGAAATAAGGCAGCTTTTCCTTTGCCCTATTCCATTTATTTTTATTTTCAGTATTACCTGAATTAAGATACTGATTTTTTAATTCCCGGACATTTTTAATCTCCTTTTGCCATCGTCCTTTCAAAATACCTAAAAGAACCTGCCCCATTGTAATCTGTTCATTAGGGATTGTGTTACTGATTGGCCCATTAAATAGAGTTGTTTCAGCTTTTAGAAATGGCAGTTCCAAATGTGTTTCATTTAATATTTCCATTCTCACTTCCCTTTATTTGCTTATTATCACGATTCTCAATCTGATTCTGAATCCAAGCATCGACTTCGTTTAGAAGCCAACCACTGGATTTTAGTCCCAGCTTAATTTGTTTAGGGAATTGTTTGTGCGACATGAACTTATAGATTGTTGATCGGCTCAAACCAGTCATGGCCTTGACCTGTTTGAGGCGTATAATCTGAGATTTGGATTTTTCCATATCATTTTCTCTGAAAGAGTAATAATACCGGAAGGTTCCGGATGATATGAGAGGATAAAGGAAGGTTTTCGGACTAACTTCGGACAGTCCGATTCAGTCCGATATTTTTTTATTTGCTCTTCTGAATAAAGATCGGAAGTCTTCTCTACTTATTATTTTAGGATCTTGCTTAGTGTCTTCATGTACTTTAACAGCCTCTTCTCTGCCTTTGGATGTGTTTTTCATAGCTCGTTGAAGAGTGAAATGGAAATCTCCAATTGTTTGAAGCTTATTGGGATCAGATAAATTCCGGAATTTTGTCCATGAGTTCTGCCATACAACTTCACCTGATGAGATTTCTTGTGCTATGAAAGCTGTCACAGGGCTCCTTCTGCGAGTGGGTTTACTTTTTGAATACTTATTTTTTTCTAGAATATCTTTTAANAATCCAAAATCAGAATGAAGCAAAAACAATCTAGGAGGTTTGATACCTTCTTGATGAATTTTCTGAGCTGATGGTTCAGTAATTTTTTTTATTTTTACAATTCCTTCGTGATCTTCAGAATCAATGTCATAGGGTGGTTCATCATTGAGTTCTTGATAAACTACTTGTTTTANAGTTCTGATATTTGATTCAGGTATAATCATTAGACCAGGAAGCAAATCAAAACCTTTAAAGTTTTCATGAAGGCTTTCCTCCAGATGAATCATACCCTCCAAAGTTATGATTCCCATCCCATTNAAANTGAGTACTTTCTCCAGATNTTCTTCATATTCCCAGTAATTTTCATTTTTTTCAGTTTTACCTCCTATAAATTCAACTCGTTTTTTTACAAATGCTACTTCTGCTTTCCAATCAAAATTATGATCTGGTTGAAATGAGATTCTTGCTTGAAGTCCATTGCGCCTCATCAAGTGAACTAGATTATGAAGATTGATCGAAAGGTCCTCGGCTGCATCGAGAAGATAAATAAAGGTTTCACACATAATGATTTCTTATCTGATCAAGATAATCGGCATACCATTGCATCATCCTCCGTCTTTCTTCGAGATAATTAGCTCTGTTGTATGTTGCACGGATCTGGTCTTTTTCCGAATGAGCCAACTGTCTTTCTATTGCATCAGGGGTCCACTTCCCTGATTCATTTAATATCGTGGACGCCATACTCCTGAAACCATGGATTGTGGCTCTTGAACGATATCCCATTCGATAGATTCCTCCATAAAGTAGAGTATTATTACTCATTGGTTGATTGGGATTCCGATCCCCAGCTAAAATGTATTCGCTTGAGCCAGTTAAAGGTTCTAGTTCATCCAATATTGTTAAGGCTTGTTGGGGAAGAGGAACTAGGTGTTCGACTCTCATTTTCATTCTTTCTTCAGGAATCCTCCAAAGTGCTTGCTTAAAGTCGAATTCTTCCCATTTTGCCTCGATCAACTCATTGGTCCTTACAAAAAGCATAATAATGAGTTTCAACCCTGCCCTAGTCACTAGATGGAGATTGTCTGCTTTATCCAAGCGATGAAGATATTCAGGAAGTTCTTTAAGAGGGAGAGCTTTCATGCTCTTCTTCTTAACAGGCTCCAGATAACCATAAAGATCAGCAGCAGGATTTCTTTCGGTTAAATCATTCATGACTGCAAATTGAAAAACAGATCGGATCCTCTGATGTACACGATGGGCGGTCTCTAGTTTTCCTGAATCTTGAATTACTGAAAGTACTGATTTAATTTCTTTAGTGGAAATATCGTCTATTAGTTGATTCCCAATTTTTGGATAAACATGCATCTCAAGAGACCTTCGAGCATCCTTAGCATGTTTATAAGTGATTCTTTTTTTTTCTCGTGCCAACCAATCTTTTGAAACGTGTTCAAATGTATTCTGAGTTTTAAGAAACTTTTCTTTTTCTTCTTTTTCTCGCTTTGCCCTTATCTCCAAGCGAAATCTAACCGGATCCAATCCATCTTTGACAAGGCGTTGAGCTTCTAATCTCTTTTCTCTGGCTTCTTTTAGTGTGGTTTCAGGATAAACTCCAAGAGCCATAACTTTCTCTTTACCTTCAAACTTATAGCGATATCGAAAGTACTTTGACCCGTTTGGATGAATCAGTACAAAAAGACCCTGCCCATCGAAAATCTTATATTGTTTCTGGCGGGATTTTGAGTTTCGGATGGAGGTGTCGGTCAATGCATTATAAGTGATTTTAGGCATGACATTTTATGGGGTATAATTATAATATCGGTGATGCTGAATCACCTATACCCAATATGTGTACCCCTATTAGGATAGGATGTCAACGGAAGTGGAAAGACGTGCTAGGAAAGATATTCTCTTTATATTTAAAGAGATAGGGACTTTTTAAGACTATCACGGATAGTCTCAGATTTAGAGGTGGTGGAGGTGGCGGGAGTCGAACCCACTTCCTATAGCGAACCCCCGATAAAGCACTCATCTTATTGATATTATTTACTATATCTCCTTAATGAACACGATCAGTCCAAGTGAATTTATGGCAAAACTGTGACTAATTGACCTAAATCTTCAAGTAAATATTAAGCAATTTCAGCAAGATAGGATTATTCAAACTTAAACCCCAATTCTGCATCTGAGTTTTCACTCCTCAGAAATGAGGTCTGAGAAATCTCTGGATTTTCTTTCTCCCACCATCCCTTCTCTCTCAGATCATTCTTGAGATCATGAACGTGTTTCAACATCTCCTATTCAATCTCATATTAGTATTCGGTGGGAAGACCCTCCTTCTCTGCGTGTCCGTTGATCTCTTTCTCATATACCTGAATGATGTATTTCATTCCTTCGAGACCATAATTGAGTCTCAGGGTCTTGGTTGATCTTCGGTGTTGGTGAGTGAAGAAGAGGGAGTTAATGAAGAAATATTACTCTGGATTTGAAATTTGTTTCAATGTTCTATATAAATCCTTTCCAAATGTCCCCAGAGAGATCGTTGGAGATTCATCGAATCATGAAGTTTCCCAAAGAATGAAATAAAAAGATTAATTACAACTATTTAGTAAGATAACTTTGAAAAATAAATTAAATGCATTGTTCAGATTCATCATTTTGATGATCTTTGTTACAGCATGTGCAAAAAAAGATTCTGAAACAAAAAAAGATAATACTTCACAACAGGAATCTGTAAAATTTGTAGTAGTTGGTGGATCAGGAACCATTCTTACCTCATTAGATGGCAATTCATGGAGTTCTGAAAACTCTGGAACCTCAAATCTTCTTTCAGATGTAATATACACAAACGGAACATTAATTAGTATAGGAGGAGTATTTGTAGATAATGTTTCAACAGTTTTGAAATCCACTAATGGAAAAACATGGAATCCTATAACGACAGGAACTTCTAAAATACTTTATGATGTTGCATACGGAATGAATAAATATGTATCGTCAGGGTCTTATGGAGCAATAATCACATCTTCAGATAGTTCATCTTGGACATCAAGATCATCTGGCACCACAAATCAATTACATGGAATTGAATATGGAAATAGTGTATTTGTTTCGGTGGGAGATGGTGGCATTATTATCAGTTCTTCGGATGGAATTTCATGGGCATCAAGAACTTCTGGTACAGCATATTATCTAAAAGGAATTATCTATTCAAAAAGTATATTTGTAGTTACAGGTGCAGGGGGCACAATTTTAACTTCATCAGACGGTACTAGTTGGAATACTAGAAATTCAGGAACATCAGTTTCAATAAATGGAATTACTTATATAAATGATATTTTTATAGCAGTTGGTGATTCGGGTACTATTCTAACTTCATCTGATGGATCTTTATGGTCTTCAAAAACCTCTGGAACCTCAAATGATTTAGAAAGTATTCATTTTGGAGATAATACTATTATAGTAGTGGGAGATTCTGGAACAATTTTAACATCTAATGACGGAGATTCTTGGACGTCTAAAAATTCTGGAACTTCTTATGATTTAAATGGAGTATCATTCATTGAATAAGTGATATTAAATTTTAAATTAAGTTATATTTATTCTCAAATGAT
>NZKO01000073.1 GCA_002692535.1 Opitutia bacterium | reverse complement strand
TGGCGGTGGAGCCGGTTTGGAAACGGCCGCATCCACTCGGTCAAGGAAGGATTTGCCGGTTGCCGGAACCTTGGCTTTCGCCCTGTCCGACAAGGGAACGCCCACTTCAATGATTTCCTGCAGTCCGATATTGGAGTGAAATCCGGAATATCCGGGTAGGGACGGGTTGCTCTTGGGTCCAGAACCCGCATCCTGCCCAAAGGAGAGTTCTCCCTGTAGCAAGAACAGGAGAACCAGGGCGTGGGATATTTTCATCATAGGGACTGAAATGAAAATTCAGGAGGTTTACCCGATCATATCAGGGTAGTTTGCCAATGGTGATATTTCCTCCGAACTGATCAAAGGCCGTTCTGTCCATAAGCAAATTTCCGCCTGATTTCACGTTGCTGAGGAAATTGACCCGTCCAAGCTGTTCGCTGGCAGGGATGGCCGTTCCAAAGTTTGGATACTGACCATCAATCGGTCCCTTCAAACTATTCAGCTGTACCTGAGTGGCAGCGGGAAAGTCAACGTTGCTGAGGCGGATGGTGGTGGCCTCCATGATGAGACTGGGCAGAGATTGGCTAAGTTCCAACCCGTCAACATTCAAATCCTGAGCAGCCTTTACCCTGACCATCGAGTCCGCAAGAAGACTGACTTGCTTCAATTCAATGTCCCGGAGACTGCGGACCGCAATTTCGCGGGCAGATTCCAGACGGGAGTCCGAGAGAAGAACATCCTCCCGTGTAGCCACAACCAAATCACTCAGGGCACTGGTTACGTTGGTACCGGAATCCGGATTGATGGAATCACCACTCATGATCAGTACACGCTTTTCGGCGGGTCCTGTGAATTCAATGTTTCCAGATACTTCGAAGGCTTCACTCGCTCCAATGATAATGGAGGAGGAGTCTCCCAGGGAATCAGTCAAATCATAGGTACCGGAATCCACCGTAATCAGGTTTCCGCCAAGGACGGAAAGATCACTGCCGGCGGCAACCAGGTCGCTCTCAAGCGTATCATAGAGACTGGAGATCTCTTCGTAAAAGGGATTGGAAAGGGCTTCGCTACCTGAAACAACCAGCGATTCGGGAAGAGAGGTTGGTGAAATGGCCAGGTCGGATGACAGGATATTGGCCACTTCGGCCACTCTCAGCCATTCTTCCGTCCACTCGCCTCCGGCAAGTTCGAGAATTTCACCATAAACCTCGGAATTTCCGGACTCCCGCAAGGCATCACCCAGAGAAAGAACATCATCTCCCATTTCACTGCTGTCGCTTTCCTGAGGAAGATTATCGGAAGCGGAAAGTTCGACCCGTTCCGGAGACATGGCAGACAGAATGAGGGCTTCATCAATATCCTGTTCCAATAGCGTGATCAGGGCAGCATCCTCCAAACCCAGAATCAGCACCTGAGCCTCGCTGGAAAAACCGGTGAATTTTTCCGCAAGCACAGGACCAAAACCTTCCGCCGACAACAAACGCTCGACCACTTCAAATTCAAGATCCAAGAGGGAATTCTGTATTTCCTCAGGGAATTCGCGATAGATACCCAGTAATTTTTCGTTGAGGGGGAACTTTGCCAATTCAGAAGCGGATGCCCCTTTCTTACCCGTCTCCTGCATTTGCTTCGCATCGGGATTTTGCTCGATCAACTCCTCAATCTTCAGTTCCGGCTCGACCTGTGCGGTGGAAGAAAGGGTATCCGACATGGGTGCGGAGGAAACCTCCGTAGATTCTGCGGTGGCGACTTCCGTTGTTTCAACGGGTTGGATGGGTTCTTCGGGAGGAGTTTCACCGGTGTTCTCTGCAACCGCCTCAGTCGTTGACTCTTCAGTGATTGGAACATCCCCCTCTTCGGCTTGCTCATTGGCAGATGATTCGCCTTCACTTGGCTGTTCGCTAGGTTCGGACTCCTGCCCTTCCCCGGATTCGGTTTCTCCTTCACTACCGTCTCCGCCATCTTCCTTGGATTCACCCTCGCCTTCGCTGGGTTCGCCGGTGGCATCAGTTTCGGATTCGGCGGATAATTCTGCGGATTCCGTCATCGCATCGGAAACAGTATCCATTGAAATGTCTGCAGATACTTCCGTTGCCGCCAGGTTGGTAGCGGTGATGTTTAGGGCAACTGCCGGGTTGACAGGGCGGGGAGACAGTTGTCCGGTCGAGGAAACGTCCAGTCCCTGTCCTTGAGTGACGGGCATGGGCTGTCCGCCCGGTGGAGTGAAGGCAACCGTGGATTCGGTGACGTCTAACTGAACACCGGCACCCGGACTTTGGGCAAGCTGAAATTCCGTACCTCTTACCCCTGCGGTACCAACCGGGGAGTGAATGTTGAATGAGGATCCTTTGTTTAGCTTTTTGGTTTTCACGATCATGGAACCAAAATCGAGATCGAGATCCACAGTGGATGTGCTGGGCTCACCCTCGAGGTCGGAAACTTTTCGGCCATTGGATTCAAAGGGNGCCTGCTCGAAGGCGCCCACNTTCATTTTTGTCTTCTCCTGAATGGTTACTAGCGTACCGTTGGAGAGAAGCAGGGTGGCTTTGGCTCCCTCATCGGTTTGGATGAATCGACCCTGAGGCAAAACCTCCCCTACCTTCGGTTGCGTCGGCTGATCGGACTCGGTCTTGCCCAATAACGATACCTTACCTTCGGTATTGATGACAATTACGGCACCTACCGGCATGGCGGATTCGTCCTGTCCGNANAGGGAAAAGGGAAAAATTATGGCTAAATAGAGCAAACATAATTGGATATTTTCTTTCATAGTAATCAAAGTTTTGGAATTTCCTTCCATGAGTCCGCCTGATAATCGAATAGTATTATCATATTAGAGGAACTGCCATGTAGGAAATACCATGATAAATCATCATTTTTGTATATAAAAGGATAAAATTCTGAGGATGTCCATACCCATTTTAGGGTTTGGAACCANATCCAGACATCGTCTTTTCCGTCTCCGGGCAAAAAACTGATCTTACCATACTCGTCATGGATGATTTCCTTGGTTATCTCATCATATTGAAAGTTTCCAAACCAAGGACTGTGCCAACTCCCATTTCCCAAATCCTGGGCATTCAGGTTGGAAAACCTGACTGATTCTCCACTACCCACCTCCGAATCGGGGTTTAGTTGCAGAGAAGAGACTTCGGGCAGATTACCCGCTAGCAAAACAAACCAGGATTTAAATTCCGAGGAATAAGCACGGGGAAAAACCTCTTTTGAGGTCCAAAACCATTCGTTTGNCTCATTCCAAATCCAAACACCTCCACGCGATGGCTCATGAACGTAAAGCCAGCCCAGTTCCGTGTGGAAAATCCATGCTCTTTCGTGGGAGACCTTGCTAAAAAAGGAACCAAACCACGAGCTGTACCACCAATTGCCATTTGCCCGGATGGGAAATGCTTCCGCCCAACCAACGAATTGATCATTTCTCTGCCTTTTGCTCTTGGTGACCTTCTGCGGCGAACCGTAAGCAACCCCTTCCCTGTTCAGCGCATAGCTTCGGTAGTAAAAATCCTCATCACCCATATCCAGTCTCGCCTGCACCAATATGTCATCATTCTGTGATGTGGAGGAGATGACACGGGCATTGAGGTCATTTAGCTGAGGATTTGGGTTTTCGGATAGAACAACTCCCTTTTCGAGTAACCCTGCAATTGAACCCCGGTCCAAGATCTCACCCGAAAAAAGTGAAATTCCCGAATCCGTAATCCGGTATTCACCGGTTCGAACAATTGGAGTGAAAGCATCCAGTACCGATATTTCAAAGTTTTTCTCCAACCTGCCGCCAAACTCATCCTCCACCCGGATGGTCAGTTCATGACTTTCGGTCTTCTCATAATCAAGCTCCCCTCCGACTCGCAGGGTATCGTTCTCATCCAGATAAAAGGGCATTTGCCCGTTTTCCTCCTTTGGCTTGATCCAAATCGAATAATTGCGGGCATCACCGGGATCATCCGGATCATCAATGATCAGCCTGCCCAATTGGGTGCCGATCGGCACGTTCTCCTCGATACGGTTTTGGGTAAGCTCAATGTTGAGGGGAGGAGAGTTTTGGATCACCACCTTTCTTATCAGTAATAGGGATGGGTTACCCACCTTATCGGTAACCGAATATTCGATGGGATAAATTCCGGGTTTCTCAACATCCACCGATCCACGGATCACCATTTCAGCGGTCAGGTTTCCATCGACCGCATCAAACGCTTCCGCACCGGGTTCAACAAAGGGCACCCATAGGGGATGAATCATCTCTTGGTTTCCTCGCAGTGCGATCATCGGACGCGATTCGTCCACCACCACTACCTTTCGCGTTTTGGTTTCCGCCTCATTCCCTGCAAGATCGGAAAACCGGTAAACCAAATGGTAAGTGCCCGGCACATCGATATTGACCGTTCCATCGGCAACCAAATTTCCATTGCCGTCGACGTCATCATTCCATTCCGCGCCCAAATCCGAATAAATCTTCTCGGTCGGATGAAAGATAATCTCATCCCCGATTATGCCAATCACCGGGGGCACCTCGTCCAGATCTACCACCGATACGGAAAAGGGAATTTCAGTGAATTCGATTCCATCAAAAGCCCGTATGATCAGTTCATATCGGCTGATCTCTTCAAAATCAAAAACCACCCGGGTGCTCAATACCCCAAATCGATCAATTTCGAAAAATTCGGACCTTTGTGAGTTTCCCGAATCGAAAACCATAAACGACAGATTGTCCCCATCCGGATCAAAGCAGAAAAACTGAGCCACCCTCGTACCTGAGGGAAGATTCTCATCCACCAGTGGAGAATCCTGTGTTGCAGGTGGATTGGGTGGCGTGTTGGCCCAAGAATCCGCATCCCGCGGATCGGATGGATAGGCAATTTCCACCAGATCGGGAAAACCGTCCCCATCATCATCCAAATCATAATGATCCTCAATTCCATCGCCATCCAAATCCTCCACCACATTGAGTATTTCTATTTCAACCGTCCCTTCCAATGATGCATTGTGCTGATCAAAAACGATCAGCCCAATCGGACGAACCTGGGGACCCGTCTCATAGTCAAACATCGCCCGCGACTCGATCAACCCTGATTCGTCCATGGAAAAGGACCCGTTGGCATCGTCAGACAATAGGAAGCGGAGACTGGCATTGGCATCCGGATCACTCGCCATCAGGCTGCCGACCACGGTCCCGTTCGCTTCGTTCTCGTAAATGTTCAGAACAGGATTTCCAACCACCCAGAAATTATCCGGTGGTACGTTTGCGACCGATCCGGCATCCCGCGGATCCGATGGATACCCAATCTCCACCAGATCCGAAAATCCGTCCCCGTCATCATCCAAATCATAATGATCCTCCATTCCGTCACCATCCAAATCCTCCACAACATTGAGCAGAACTACCGTCATGTTACTTTCAAAATAAGCACCATGCTGATCTTCCACCCGCACGCGGATCGACTGGTTCTGCTCATAGGTTTCAAAATCAAAAACCACTCCGCTCCGCAGCATTCCGCCCGGGGAAAGCAGGAAAGAATCATTGTTGGCATCTCCAACCCCGATGACCATTGAATAGCTCAGGGTATCATTGCTGTCCGGATCGATTGCGGTCAACTGCGAGATGACGGTGGCATTGGCGGAATTTTCGTAAAGGGTGGCATTCCCTTCTGCAAATGCAATGGAAACGGGTGCGGTGTTGGCCACGGAACTGGGGTCCCGCGGATCCGAGGGATAGGCCAGTTCGATGATATTTGAGAACCCGTCGCCGTCCTCATCCTCATCCAGATGATCCTCCGTACCGTCTCCATCGAGATCCTCAAACACATCGAGAACCTGCAACGAAAAGTTACCCTCCAGTGATCCATTGTATTCATCGATGACAATCGCACGGATGGCCATGGTCTGGTTGGTTTCAAAATCCAAGGGACTGGCCAGAAAAAGACTGCCGTTGGCATCCAATTGGAAGTGTCGGTTGTGCAAGGAACCATTCCCATCGATCAATTCGAATCTTTGGGTTGCATTTAGGTCGATATCCAGGGCCCCAAACTCCGCAACCTTCCCTCCCACTGACAAGTCCTCGGACACCGTCAATGGATTGAGTGAAATCTCATGGGGCGCGGTGTTATCCTCCACCGGATCATCGGTTACCTTAACGGTGAAAATCTTTTCCAGCGTGGCGTTAAATTCATCCGCCACCTCCGCACGAATAAACAGATTCGGGATCGATTCCCGATCCAGCTCGGAAGCGGTTCGCAGAGTGCCGTTTCCATCCACCGTAACCAGGGAATTGTGCAGCGCCCCGACTCCGGACACCAATTTGAAGCTCAGGATTGCATTCGCATCGGGATCCGTACCGGTGAACTGCCCGATAACCGTACCAATGACCTGATTTTCCATCACCTCGTTGTTGGACAAATCAATCGAAGTCGGATTTTCGGTAAGAAAACGTTTCAGCTCAAAACCGTTAATTCCCATGTGATTGGTAATGTCTCCACCCGGACCGATGGATACGTTGACATCATCAGATTGCTGATTCACCAAAAAGCTGAAATCCCGCATACTCAGGATCTGTGGATTGGAGCCATGCGATGTGCCCACATTATTGTGAATCAGGGTGCCGTTTCCATCGGCATCCGTCACCCTGATATCGAATTTTGTGTTTCCATAATCCTCGGAAAGGTGATGAAAGGTTTTCATCCTGTACCTGCCCGGTTTCAGATCCTTTAAATTCAATGTGATCGTTCCCCCATTGTTGCAGAAAACAACGTCGGAAATGAGAGAATTCATCCAACTGTAAGGCCCCTGATTGACCACCGCATAGTCCCGCCAATGGGTCTGTCCGCTCACCGTAACCTCCAAGGAACCGTCAACCGCCTGAGTACTCGAAAAGGAAGCGGTAACCGGAGCTGGACCATCCACCGCAGAGGCCATGCCCTCCCATCCGTTGCTCTGGAGAGGAGTCACCGAATCCTCACTGAAATCGACCCTCAAAACCTCTTCCAGTACGAGTTGCTGATCCAAAGTGAACGATTCGGCACTGTTCGGATCGGTACCGTTTGAGAATTCCTCTTCGTCGGTGGATCCATCCCCATCGGTATCCAGATCAAACACGTCTGCGATCCCATCTCCGTCCGCATCCGGAGGCGATGGCAGTGCAGGCACGTCATTGGGCGCATGGATGGTCAGCACAGAGGAGGTTGCTCTGGAATAACCTCCCCTTCTCCGGGTGTCCTTTAGGAAAAGGGAGAAACCGTGTTTTTTTTCAAAAAGCAAAGAATATCCATCCCCATCAGGATCGTCTCCCGGTTGGGTATTCGCTCCACCCACCTTCATCTCCACCCAGTCTTCCAAACCTCCATTGGTATTTTCTTTTCCGTTAATAAACTTTGCCGTCAATGTCTTACCCCATCCGATATCAGTCTCCTCATACCGTTGCAGTGGCACTCCGCCCGGACCACGAAGGATTACC
>NZKO01000072.1 GCA_002692535.1 Opitutia bacterium | reverse complement strand
TGTATAGGCGCGGGTTATGTCGGAGGGCCAACTATGGCGATGATCGCAAACAAATGTCCAGATATTCAAGTTGCTGTCGTGGATATCAATCATGAGCGCATAGATGCATGGAAATCTGAGACCCTCCCCGTTTATGAACCTGGTCTCGAAGAGATTGTTTCTGCGACAAGGGGTAAAAATTTATTCTTCTCAACTGAAGTTGATCGCTACATTCAGGAATCCGAAATCATTTTTATAAGCGTCAATACCCCAACAAAAGAATATGGATCCGGATTGGGGCAGGCGGCAGACCTTAGGTTTGTTGAATCTTGTGCTAGAAGAATCGCAGAACTGTCCAAAGATCCAAAGATTATAGTGGAGAAATCAACTGTTCCCGTTCGCACTGCTGAGATGGTTCAAACCATACTCAAATCCACGAGTTCGGAAATTCATCATCAAGTAATATCAAATCCGGAATTTTTAGCCGAAGGCACAGCAATACCCGACTTACTTAACCCCGATCGTGTTTTGATCGGNGGAGAAAACTCCNCCGCAGGAGAAAATGCGGTGCAAAAAGTCTTTAGTATTTACGCCAACTGGGTGCCTGCTGATCGAATTATTACCACCAACCTCTGGTCTTCCGAACTTTCAAAGCTTACAGCTAATGCTTTTTTAGCTCAAAGAATTTCCAGTATAAATGCAATTTCAGCCCTTTGCGAGGAAACCGGTGCAAATGTGGACGAGGTTGCGAAAGCAATTGGTACAGACTCACGGATTGGACCGAAATTTCTCAAAAGTTCCGTCGGATTTGGTGGGTCATGCTTCCAAAAGGATATTTTAAACCTTTGTTACCTGTGCCGGTATTTCAGGCTCCCAGAGGTTGCAGAATACTGGGAGCAGGTCATTCGGATGAACGAATACCAAAAGGAAAGGTTTGTTACAAGAATCCTNGATNCCATGTTTAACACAGTATCCGGNAAGAGAATCGCAATTCTGGGTTATGCATTTAAAAAAGATACAAACGATGCNAGGGAATCCCCTGCAATTGCCATTTGCAGGAGACTACTGGAAGAAAAGGCACAGCTTGCCATCTATGATCCGAAGGTCTCCAAAGACACTATCCTTTCATCTTTGGCACTGCCCAAAGAGCNAACTGCTTCCATTGAGTTTTGCGATTCAGCACGGGAGGCATGCAATCAGTCCCATTGTATCGCAATTCTTACTGAATGGGATGAATTTAAGGAAATAGATTTCACTGAGATTTACCAATCGATGATCAAACCTGCCATTTTATTTGATGGTAGAAACTTGCTGGACTTGGAAAAAATAAGATCTATTGGCTTTACTGCCAAAGGCATCGGCATAGGTTAACCAGTAATCATTTCGCCGCCTAAAAAACGGGCAAATTTAAACGGAGGGCTTGCGGGCAGGTCTGGCAATTTGCTTTCTTGCTTTGTCAAGTACTCCGTTTAAGAACTTGCCTGAATTTTCAGACGAAAACTCTTTTCCCATTTCCAATGCTTCATCGATTGCCACAACAGGTGGNACATCCAGTCTGTATTTTATTTCATANAAAGATANCCGAAGNAGGGCTAANTCNGCTTTGGCAACTCTTGAGAAATCCCAATTTGTTACCAGTTCTTTGATTATAGAATCAAGGATCTCTTTTTTTTCGATTACACCATCAATTAATTCAACNGCNTAGGCGAAAAAATCATCATCTTTTTCCAATTTTTCGAGAAATTCATCAAGGTCTCGAGAAAGATCATCNGAAGGATTCATTTCCCATTGAAAAAGAAAGCGAAATGCAGCACATCGATTTTGGCGCCTATCGCTCCAATTTGGGTTAATTACTAGATCCTGGTCCATTTTCTTTTAAGATGAGCCATATGGAGTGCCGCCTGTGCAAATTCTTTCCCTCGATCAATTTCTCCCACAATACGCTCCTCAGCCGACTGTAAGTCATCAGTGACCACAATTCCATTAATAATAGGAGTATGGTACTTAACCGATAAATTTTGCAAAGAATGACCCGATGCCTCTGCCACTAAATGATGATGCGAAGTTGAACCTTTAATTACAACTCCAAGTCCGATNATACAGTCAAAAGAGGCACTCTCTAAAATAAGATCNATACCGCTAGGCACTTCATTAGAACCTGGAACGCGTTCGATAACAAGTTTTTTGAGCATACCCTTTTCTTGCAAGCAACTTGTTACTCTAGTCAGCAAAGACTCACATAAATCANAATTAAAGGATGCACATACAACTCCAATACTGAGTTCAGCNGGATCGGTAATCAAANTAACTGGAGAATCAGTACTCATTGTCAGGAGGGCAGGGTAACANGTTTTATAATCTCCAATCCGTAACCCTCCAACCCGATTACCCGTCTACGGTCTCTGGACAGTAAAACTAATTTACTTATTCCAAGGGCGGCTAATATCTGAGCACCAATACCATAGTCACGAAAATCCATTACNGGTAATTTGGGNGANTCANAGGNNGACTTTNAACCAGACTCNTGAGAATCATTTCGCCTTGGTTCAAGATACAACAANGCACCACANCCGTGGGANACAATTGCACTTAAAGAATCGTTAACTGAATTACGGCTTCCTGCCTTCGAAGAATATCCCAAAACATCTGAAACAACATTGGCAGTCTGAACTCGAATCATGGGANTTTTATTCTTCGTCCATTTNCCAAAACTCAGGACATAGTGAATCCGTTCATCTAANATACTCCTAAATGTATGCAATCTGAATTTACCTAAATTGTGAGAAAATTCACTTACTGAAAATTCTTTAATTAATTTTTCCCTTTTGTGACGGTACTCAATCAAAGATGCAATAGAGAGCATTTTNATTCCCCATTTCTTTTTTAGCTTCTTTAAATCTGGTAAGCGNGCCATGGTCCCNTCNTCCTTCAGNATTTCGCAAATNACACCACTNGGATGCAACCCNGCAAGGGTTGATANATCGACTGCTGCTTCTGTATGACCNGCTCTTTCTAAAACGCCTCCTGGTCTCGNNCGCAAAGGGAAAGACATGTCCCGGTTGNACNAGATCCTCNGGCATCGCANTGGGAGAGGAAAGAATTTTAATGGTGCTTGCACGATCAAATGCNCTGATTCCAGTAGTAATTCCATCGGCAGCATCTACAGATACAGTAAAATCGGTCTTTTGTGCTTCTCGGTTGTGCGGGACCATACTGGATATACCCAATCGCCCNAGTTGATTNGGCAGCAANGGNGCACAAATCAAACCACGNCCGTGAATTATCATATGATTGATTGCCTCNGGNGTTACTTTTGAAGCTGCCATTACGAGATCACCTTCGTTCTCTCGTGCCTCNTCATCTGTNACAATTACCATTTTACCCCTTGATATGTCAGANAANACATCATCAACGGAATCNAAGGNTTGTGCGGAAGTATTAGGCATAAAATCTCCAATACTAATCGAAGTTATGTAAGCCTCAAATCTATTCGGAATATGAATCGATTCTTAATTATTTTTCAAACTTTCCATTAAGGAGAGAAATTCAGCTTCATCCAGAATCTGTAATCCCAACTTTTCAGCCTTGGCTAATTTGGAACCTGCACCGGGTCCCGCAACCACATAATTTGTTTTTTTACTTACACTGGACGAAACCTTCCCACCCAATTTTTCGATTTGAGCAGTTGCATCCTGACGTGAGAACTTTTCCAGTGAACCAGTCAAAACAAAGATCTGACCACTCAAAAGGCTGAAAGCAGAATCTTTGCTGTTACTCACCAAAACTACCCCTAAATCTTCCAAAGCTTTTAATAATAATAAATTCTCTTCTAGGGAAAAAAAATCCACCAAGCTATCAGCCATTATTTCTCCGATTCCATCAATAGAAATAAAATCGTCTTTTGTGGCACTGGACAATTCTCTCCAGTTGGAGAAATGACGGGCCAAATCCTTTGAGGCACTGGTTCCAATATGCTTAATACCCAAACCGCATATAATCCGCCAGAAATCTTGAGTTCGGCTTTTCCTTATTGATTCCACCAAATTATTCGCTGACTTTTCCGCGAAACCTTCCAATTTTAATAACTCCGAAGCATTTAGACGGTAGAGGTCGTCTAGGTTTGTCACCATTTTCAATTCGACCAACTGACTGACAACTGCTTCTCCTAAACTATCGATATCCAAGCAACCACGACTGGCAAAATATTCTATTCTTCCCTTTAGCTGATCGGCACAGTTATGATTGGGGCAGCGCCAAACGGCTTCGCCTTTTATTCTTATCAATTCAGTTTGGCAAGTTGGACAGATATCGGGAAATTGAAACTGGGAAAGTTCAGGACTTCTTTTTTCGGTAACAACTTCGATGACTTGCGGAATAATTTCTCCGGCTTTTTCAACAACAACATGATCTCCAATCCGAATGTCTTTTCTTTCAATTTCATCAGCATTATGAAGACTTGCCCTGGAAACCAATGTTCCCGCTAATTGAACCGGTTCAAGGCACGCAACGGGAGTAATTGCACCCGTTCTCCCAACCTGAAAGACTATATCATTTAGAATCGTCACTTGACGCTCTGATTCAAACTTGTAAGCAATTGCCCAACGTGGAGCTTTAGATGTATGTCCGGCAACTCTCTGACCATCCCTTGAGTCAAGCTTGATAACGGCACCGTCAGTAGGGTAGGTGTACCCATGGCGTAATTTATCTAATTCACAAATTTGCTCCCATGCCTGTTCTGCTGATTGGGCACTTTTAACAAATTCGACCGTGGGAAAACCCCATTTCTTCAAGGATTCATGAACGATGGTCTGNGTCTCAAAAAAGNTTTTAGGTTCACACGCNCCAAGGCCATAAAGAACAATTTTAAGTTTTCTCCTCCTTGCCTCCTTAGGATCCAGCAGTTTGACTGTTCCGGCNGCNAGGTTTCTTGGGTTTGCATATAAAGGTTCCCCTGCGAATTCTCTTTCCTGATTAATCCTGAGAAATTCCTGGTGCTCCATGAAAATTTCACCGCGAATCTCTATAAAAGAAGGAATATCATCTGANGNAATTGATNTCGGNAGTTCATNCAANTGTAGAATNTTTTGAGTAATAATGTCACCTTGGACGCCATTTCCTCGTGTNACGGCATGTTGAAGAATACCATCTTTGTAAGTTAATGAAACTGCAACTCCATCAATTTTTGGCTCAACAACATAATTAAGNTTTTCATNTTCAAAAATCTTCTTTAACCGNTTATCGAAATCGAAAAACTCAGATTGGTCGTAAGTATTGTCAAGACTGAGCATAACTTCGGCATGTNTATGTGACTCAAATTCATCCAGCCTGTCATCACCCACGGATAAANTAACTCTACTATCNTCAGGTTTTTTGATNANTNCTTCTTCAGCAAATAACCCAAGGGGATCCAATTCCGACTGAAGGAAATCGAAATTTTTCTTTAACCGATCATACTCCTGATCCGAAATTTCTGGCGTCGCCTGCCTGTAGTATAATTCGTCATGCCTCCNAAGCTCTTCTTGCAGTTCCGCAAGTTTTTTATTTTTGGAAGAGTCGCTACTTCCACTCATAAAAATTAAAGTTTATCACATGCTNCCTGCATGCGATCGAGTGCCTTGACCAAAAGTTTTCGGGAACATCCTAGATTTAGACGAAGAAAACCGGGTGCATCAAAATCTTTGCCATCAGACAAACCAACTCCATTTTCTTCAAAGTATAAATNAGGATTATCAACAGGTAAGCTCCTAGCATCGATCCATAACAGATAAGTAGCCTCAGGAGAATAGGGCAGCAACCCTTCCATTTTCCCTAATCTATTCATCGCCAATTCCCGATTTGCTTTGAGATAATCTATCAACTCTAAACGCCATTGCTCTCCACCGCTGTAGGCAGCCTCAGCAAGTAAGAATCCCATAGCAGGTGGATCTGGAACGATACCTCTCATGGCTTTTTTGAATCTTGCTCGCAAAGCCGGTTCAGAGATGACAGCAAAAGAGCAACCAAATCCGGCAATATTAAATGTTTTGCTNGGAGCCATTAGCGTNATACTCTTNCTTGAAATCCTCTCATCCAAAGATGCAGGGGGTAAATGTTTAAGNTCTTTTTCNAGGACCAAATCGCAATGAATTTCATCNGAACANAGNTANAGNTCTCTTTGCACNAGCCATTCAATCAAATCACGCAATTCATTCATGTTGAAAAGGGTTCCCACTGGATTATGGGGATGGCAGAGCATAAACAAATCACCAGGTTTTGTTGAGAGGTTTTCAAGTGCTTGAAAATCGATCGTAAAACGATTGTTGTTGAGAAGCAGAGGAACTTTCGTCAGAGGAAGATCAAAATTCTTGGAAGCAGTTAGAAATGGGGGGTAGATTGGTGTTTGGATGATTGCCTGCGATGACTGATCAAGTAAGGATCTGCAAGTCACATTCAATGCACAAACCATACCTGGCAACCAAACTATCCAGGCAGGGTCAATTCGCCATTCGTATAATTCCTGAGATCTTTTTAGGATTCTGTCGATTAATTGAGCAGGTGGCAGACCATAACCAAAGTTGCCGTGTACATATGAAGCCTTCGCCTGCTCAAGTACAGAAGGGGGGGATTTAAAATCCATATCCGCCACCCACAATGGTATAATATCCTTATTTTCATATTTCCCCCATTTAAGAGAGCATTTGCCTATGCGACTTGGAGGGTTATCAAACTCTGATTTGTACATTATATCCGTTATCAGAAAAAATCATCTCCACGAATACAGGTATTTGAAAAGAAAATAGTCAACCTTTGGATCCACCGCACGCAAATAGGAAACTGAAAGTCCATGTTCTTCATCTATCCACCAAGTAAATTCGGAATGTATTTTAAAATCGTTGTATTGAAAATCCTTCCACAATCCATACAACTCTGCGAAGCATAAAAACGAAAAGCTTTGCGTAAAAGAAATCTCTGCACCTGCTTCTATTGACCAACCCAATCCATCTTCTTCCAACAGCAAACTTGCAGGATCACCAAGGTAATTNACACCTAAACNAAGGAAGGGTCGAAACATCCCCTGANTATCATAAAACTGGTCAAAATGATATCTGATGCCTACCCCTAATTCCCAAACTGTATCTCTTGAGGAATTTGTTTCTAATCCTGAATAACTATACTCGAATGTAAAATCCATTGGTTCACTAGCCAGGGAATTAACAAAAATATTAAAGTTATCTCCTTCAAAAGCATTAGTTGCCTCATCCACTACACCGAATCCAAAACCCGTATAATATTCACCTAGTCTCGATTTCCCTGAAACGAAAAACAATGGAATTAACAGACAATTGAATATAAAAAAGGATCTCATAGTAAAAAATCTAGAAATAAATGATATTTCTGTACTCTTAAAGCTGTTTCTGAAACTTTTAAATGTAAAATCGCCGATCCGTCATACAAGTTAGAAAAAGCAGAGCTGAACCTGCAATCATCAGGGCAGATATTACAGAAACACCATCAAAACCAACCTTACTTTCAACCCAGTACCCGGCAAAAGGAGCAAGAAACCCTCTAATACCGGTAAATGACATGTGAATACTCATATAATCCTTTTCCCTTCCTGACGGGGCAAGCTTAGTGACCCATAGATTCCAAGCCAAATTAGCACCTCCCATTCCGATACCGGCTAATACAGAACCAGTAAGGATTCCAATTATTGATTGAGAATTGAAATATATAAGAATTGCTATTCCCATAAACATATTCAAAAGAACTCTGAACTTTATGAAATGCATGGAATCAAAGAGCTTACCCCAGAAAAAAGTACTAATTATTTTTGCACCAAAAAAAGCTACAACTGCAACCAACGCAATATCTCGGTTGGATAAATTCATTTGATTTTCGCGGGACAGATATTCTATGCGCAATGGGAATGTCATTATCGCACCAAACCCCAAAAGCATCCATGCTGCTAGAACTCTGACAAAAATATGATCCTCACGCAAAAGTGCAAATCCACCATACTTCTTAAAGCTAGGGAGATTATTTTTCACGATCGGAATAGAAGCATCCATTTTCCTGAGAAGCCAAGCCGCAACAAATGCTGAAAAACTCATCCAAACGAAAATCCAGCAATAATCTGCGTTATTCAAATCCAAATAGGATCCGAAAGCATAAGATGCGATCAATCCACCGACCGTACTTAATGCTAAAGTTATCGAAACTTTTTTACCTCTCTCTTCTGCACTGTAATTTCTAGCATAGGCCTTGAGTATCATGTTGGGAATTTGGGAAAGGCAGACCTGAGCAACCATGCAAGAGCAAACAAACAGAAACAAAGAACTTGTAAAACCTGCAAACAAGAGCGATGCACCCGTTAAAATCATCAAATATGATGAGATTCCAACTTCTGTTTTTTTTAAATTTGATAGAGTAGAACTCAAGAAAGGAGTTAAAAGTAAACCGACAGACATACCACCAGACAGAAAACCTTTGTGAACGGGTGTTGCATCCCACCATCGTATTGCAATTAACAAAACAAATACACTAAAGCCGATTTCGAGAACTCCCTGGACAAGGCCTCGCCAGGAGTCAAATATCTGAAAGGAAGAAAAGCTAGATTTCAATTAATCGAACTCGGCCTTAAAATTAGCAGAATTTTAACTCAAATTCTTTTTCAGCCTTTTCGTCACCAATCAGAATAATTTCACCATCTTCTGAAAATTCATGCTCAGGAGATGGTGTTATTACAGTTTCTCCTTTGCCTTTTATTGCAACAATACTGCAACCCGTTTTTTCCCTGATTTTGGAGTCACGTAATTTTTCGCCAACAAGTGACTTCGGTGTTTTTTGACTAAAAATATCAAGACCTTCCGTAATCATCAAAATCTCTGCCCGATTAAGAAGATTAAAAAGAGTATTTGCACCCATGTGATCCTGTGACATGACGAAATCTGCCCCTGCACGATGTAAAGGCTCAACATTTCGGTGAAGAAAAGCCCTTGTTATAATTTGGGCATCAGGGCGAAGCTTCCGGCAATATATAGTAAGATATATATTTGATTCATCATCATGACTAGTAATTAGTACAGCAGGGGCTTTATTTATGCCGGCCCTTTCGAGAATTGCTTTATTGGATGCATCTCCAACAATTGAGTTTTTAACCTTTGAGGCTTTCACCTCATCGGTCTCTATAACTCGATAAGCAACATTCATTTCCTCGAGGCTTTTTGCAGCCTCCCTTCCAACACGTCCGGCACCAATGATAATTACTGGAGCATGATTTTGACTGTATTTGCCGAAATGTTTGTCGTACTTTTTAAAATGGGAATCCATCCCAGCTAAAAGTAATACAGTATGATTATTCAGCAACGCATCAGGTTCCGGAAGTTGAAAATGCCCACGCTCCCACATTCCAACCACATTGACTCCTAAATCTTCTCTTAAACTTGTATCTTTAAGACACTGACCAACCAATGGAGTTCCATGAATTGTGGCTTCTGCTATTTTGACATCGTCAAAAGAACCGATGAGATGGGTGCTTCTGTCCGTGCAGCTTATTCTTCTGGCAAGAAATGATCCCATTTGCTTCGATACTTTAACAACATGATTAGCACCTGCCAGTGAAAGTATCTCTTCAGATGTTTCCCTGCTACAGGTAGAAGCAATGATACATTCAGGGTGTGCCTCCCGAGCACGAAATGCTATATTTACATTCCTAATATCATCATCTGTAGTCACAACCATTACACAATTTTGAATACTAGCATCTTCAAAGGTCTGGGCATCATCTAACTTTCCAAGCATAACAGGGATTTGCATATCATGAAGGCGGAGGGCTTCATTCAATTCCTCAACGACTAACACAAAAGGATACCCGAACTGGTTTAATTTATCCATTAGATCATGGCTTATGGAATCGTAATGGGTCAGTATAAGGTGTTTCTGCTCTACACCATCAAACTTACGTGGAATCCGAGCACCCGTCTGATATTCCACAAAAGGCTTATAGAGGAATTCCATAAATACAAAAGGGAGAACAATAAACAAGTAGAAGACTCCAGTGAACATGACGACCATTGAAAATAAACGACCATCATCACCCATGAAGGTTATATCGCCATACCCCAATGTGGACATTGTAGTTAATACCCAATAGAATGACTCTACCCATCCGATTTCTTGCGACCTTTCTACCGACATCAACTGGCGATAGATGTTCATGTATACAAAAACAAAAAAGAAAAGCACTAAGGCAAATTTCAGAAACCGAAATATATTAATGCGTTTTTTTCTTTGATGAAAGCCTGATGGAATGGACTGAATAACTTCTTTCACAAAATTAAAGTCGCTAAATACAAAATTGCTCTTTAGCGAAAAAGTAAATTGGACAAACTAAAAGTAATAATTCACCCATCATTAGTATTAATGTATCACAACTTATATGATAATGATCTTTAGTCAGTGAGATTGCCATTCAAAAAAGTATTCCTTCTTA
>NZKO01000071.1 GCA_002692535.1 Opitutia bacterium | reverse complement strand
ATTTATTTGACTTTTTTTGAATTATTGTGTGGAGCCCACGAGCGGATTTGAACCGCCGACCTCGTCCTTACCAAGGACGCGCTCTACCGACTGAGCTACATGGGCGGAGGGCATTGGGGTTTATTTTAAACGAACAAAAATAGAACAAGAATTTCACATGTCAAGCAAAACGACTTTCTTCAATGTCTATTCTTAGAATTTTCTTGTTAATATTTAAATTGTAAATTAAAGATAGTATTCTTTGCGGGCGTAGCTCAGCTGGTAGAGCACCACCTTGCCAAGGTGGATGTCGAGGGTTCGAATCCCTTCGCCCGCTCCATCAAAAAAAATTCAAAACCTCACTGAAGACATCCTTACTACAAACAATGATATCTCTGTAAGGTTCTTTCAATTCAATAATTTCGCATCCTGCACCCTTTATAATTGGAATGAGTGGTAGAATATCACAAGGCTTTAGATCGATATCTAACATTGCATGTGCTTTCCCACTACAGACCAAATAATATCCATAACAATCACCCCAAGACCGAAGGTGCCCTGTAGATTTTGTAAGGTGTTGCCAATTTTTCTTGTATTTTGATGATGCAACCCGACGTTCATCAGTTGTTAAAATCAAGGCTTCGTTCAATTCTGAATTTTTGGAACAATGGATGATTGTTCCATTTTCAAATGCGATTTCTCCGTTTCCGACAATTAATTTATTTCCTAAAAGCGGAAATCTAGCACATCCGAAGAGCGGTTCTTGTTGATCTAGTACTCCGACTAAGACTCCAAACAAAGGAACGCCTCTTGTTAATGACAAAGTTCCATCTATTGGATCAACAATCCATTTGTAAGCACTGTCACAAATTTTATCAGAGAACTCTTCTCCAGTTATTGAATGATCCGGAAATCTTTGCTCAATTGAATTTCTGAGAAATGTTTCAATCAGAAGATCAATATCAGTCACTGGTGTGTTATCTTCCTTCAATTTATAAGGCAAACCATCTGAGAATTGCATTTTTGAAAAATTTTCTGAAAAGTCAGTAACTTCAGTTACAAATTCTTCAAAACAACTAAAAGTTAAAGCGTCCATTGAAAAAAGTTCTGTATTTAGACTTCGAGGGTTCTCATGCAAAAGGCATAAGAGAGATTGGTTATTTGATTACTGAAGAGAAAAACATTAAGTTTGCCGAGGAAAAAACGGACGATGAAGCAGTTAAATGTCTAGCGAAACTACAGACTATTGAGTTTGAATACATTGTATCGCACAACTCGTTCGTAGAAAAAAATCTTATTAAGAAATATTTCCCATATAAATTATCGCAGGGGGCTAAAGGTTTACATAAACAGATGTGGGTCGATTCTCTGCATGTATACAGAACACTGTATCCAAATTTGGAAAAGTATGATCTCAAGTATCTGGTGAACACCTTTATTAATTATGATTCATTAGATGCTATAACTAAAAGTCGCTGCCAAAAAAAAGCAGCTACATTCCACCACTCACTTTTTGACGCAATTTGCGTTTATTTGCTAATAAAAAGACTCTCTTCCAAAATTAACCTTCATCACTTTCTTCGTTAAGATTTTGGGAATCTTTGACAGCTTCTAGCGTTGTATTATCTTCAAAACCAGTACCATTTTCGTGCTCCAAGTCATCTTCGTCAAGTTTGACAACTTCAGACACCCCTACTAGTCTGTCCTTTTCTGATAAGTTAACTAACTTCACGCCCTTAGAACCACGGCTTGTCTCTCGAATATTCTGTACTTCACATCGAACGGTTTGACCAGCATTGGTAATCATTAAAATTTCACTATCAGGATTTACACTTATTGCACCACAAACACCATCGGTATTCATAGCTATGACACCTTGTCCTCCACGTTTTCTCGGAGAAACTTCTACATTTTCATCAGTCTCCCCTCCTCGTGGCAAAAAAGAACTAAATTGGGTTCTTATACCAAGACCATTTTCACCCGCTATCAAAAGTAGTTTGTCATCGTCAACTTTCAAAAGATTGACCACTTCATCATTTTCTTTTAACTTTATACCGCGGACTCCTCTAGTCACTCTACCTTGATCTCGAAGTTGGTTTGAATCAAAACGCAAACCTTTACCCTTAGATGTTAGAATCATTAAATGATCTTTTTTCTCTATTTGTAAGGCTTCTAAAACTGAATCACCTTCATCTACATTAATACCTATAATTCCACCTTTTCTATGGTTTTTGTATGCACTAATTTTTGTTTTTTTAACTACTCCTTTTTTAGTGCATAAAACAAGAGATGCTTCAGATTCAAAGTCATCGACGGCTATGATCGCTGAAACCATTTCATTTTTTTGCATTTCTAAAAAGTTAATGGTATTTCTTCCTTTAGAAGTTCTACTTCCTTCTGGAATCTCATAAGCTTTTTGTACATACACTCTGCCATTTTGCATAAAAAACATTAATGTATCGTGTGCATTGCATGTTTTTAAAAGCGAAACAGGGTCCTCGTCTTTTTGGCCGCTTCCAATTACGCCCTTTCCGCCTCTGTTTTGAATTTTAAATTCATCAACAGTTGTTCTCTTTATGAAGCCTGATTGAGTAATTGTAACTACACATCCATCGTTAGGAATCAGATCTTCCATTGAAACGTCACCTTCGGCTTCAGTGATAATTGTCTTACGTTCATCACCGTAAATTCCTTTTAATTCCAATAGTTCACTTTTGATCAAATCCAACAGTTTTCGTTCATTCTCTATGATTTCGTTTAATTCAGAAATCACTGTCATCAATTCAGCATATTCAGCATCAATTTTTTCGCGCTCCATGCCAGTAAGTTGGTATAACCTTAAATCCAAAATTGCGTTGGTTTGTCTCTCGCTTAAGTTATATCTTGAAGACAAGTTTGCTTTTGCTTCATTTCTGTTGCTGGAGGCCCTAATGATTTTTACGAAATCATCGAGATTATCCAATGCAATCTTGTAGCCCTCTAAAATATGTGCGCGGTCTTGAGCTTTCCTCAGTCTAAATTTTGTTCTTCTTAAAATTACATTCCTTCGATGTTCGATGTATAACTCTAACGCTTCTTTAATATTCAGCTGTCTGGGCTTTAGTTTATCGAGTGCAAGCAGAATGACACCAAAACTGCTTTCCATTGCGGTAAGCTTGAACAGTTTATTCATTGTAACTCTTTCTATCTCTCCCATTTTGAGCTCAACGACTATTCTGGTCTCTTCGGTAGACTCATCTCTCAAATCACTTACTCCATCCAAGATTTTTTCTTTTACTAAATCAGCAATTCTTGTTACCAGAGTGGCACGATTAACATTGTAAGGGATTTCAGTTATGATGATTTGCTGCTTGCCGCTTGGCAAATCCTCTATGTGCATGCTTCCACGCATTCGCACGATACCCCTGCCGGTGTTCATGTATGATTTAATACCAGAACGACCTGCAATGCTTCCACCTGTTGGAAAATCAGGCCCAGGCAAAATAGAAACTATATCGTCAATAGATATAGAGGGGTCGTCGATTAGAGCACAAACGGCATCAATCAACTCTATTAAATTGTGAGGCGGTATATTCGTAGCCATACCAACGGCAATTCCAGTTGAGCCGTTCATCAATAAGCCTGGAAGACTAGAAGGTAAAACAGAAGGTTCAGTAGTGCTTTCTTTGTAATTTGCTATAAAATCAACGGTGTCTTCGTCGATATCTTTAAGCAATTCTTCCGAAAGTTTAGTAAGACGACATTCGGTATACCGATAAGCTGCTGCTGAATCTCCATCAACTGATCCAAAGTTGCCCTGACCATCAATCAGGGGATATCTCATAACCCAGGGCTGGGCCATTCTAACAAGGGTATCATAGACTGAACCATCACCGTGAGGNTGATAATTTTTCAGAACTTCACCTACGACACCGGCACACTTGTCATAGGGTCGGTTATGTAACAATCCCTCTCGTAACATTGCATACAGAACTCTTCGCTGAACAGGCTTGAAACCATCTCTTGCGTCAGGCAAAGCCCTACTCACGATCACAGACATAGAATAGTCTATGTAAGCTGATTGCATAATTTCGGTTATATTACCATTGATTAAATTCTCACTAGTTTCGTTCATAGAATAATTTTAAAAATTAAGCGTCTAAAAAGGTAACATTGAGAGCATTATCCTCAATAAATGCTCTTCTTGGTGCAACCTCCTCACCCATAAGCATAGTAAATATATTGTCGGCTTTAATTGCGTCAGCAATTTCAACTTTCACTAAACTTCTCGTGTCAGGATCCATTGTGGTTTCAAACAATTGCTTAGGATTCATTTCGCCTAATCCCTTGTATCGTTGAATTTGTAATCCTTTTCTTCCGGATAATCGTACTTTTTCAAGAAACTGGTTCACTCCGGTAAGATGAATATTGTCATCTTCATTTTCCGAAATTAGACTGTANGAATTACTTTTCTCATTACTAAAGAATATAGGTGCTATTCCTATTTCGTTACATGCATTTATAAGTCTCTCTAACTGTTTTGCTTCATAAATTTCGTAAACACTTATTCGCTGCGAAACAATAATTCCATCCTTCTCGATCTCTTTGTGGAAATTGTTTTCTTGTGAAAGGTCGGCTAGATTGTGAGCCTGCAAGAAGCCAACCTTTTCGTCAATATCTTTGAAAAATCTTATTTCCTCATCGTTTCCTGTTCTAATTCGAGCTAAAAATCGAGGTAATGATCTTGTTTCCGAATCCAGTCTTTGAAATAGTCTCTGTATTGTGCATCCATATCTTCCCAGACCTCTGCCAATAGCCTCTATCTCAATAAACAAATCTGTGATTTTGGACAACTCTTCATCATCAAAGACATATGAATCCTGGTTCCTTCTTAATTTTAAATCCTCCATACCCAAGGATATAAGTATTCTGCTCATTTCAGCGTCGTCTTGAATATATTGNTCAGTTTTACGTCGCTTAATCTTATAAAGCGGTGGTCTTGCAACATAAACATATCCTCTTTCAATTAAACCTTTCATTTGCCTAAAAATGAATGTCAAAAGAAGCGTTCGGATATGAGCTCCGTCAACATCTGCGTCAGTCATAATAATGATCTTGTGGTATCGTGCCTTTTCAACATCAAAGGATCCTTCTCCCTCATGGTCTCCAATGCCTGTTCCTACTGCAGTAATAAGGCTTCTTATTTCTGCATTATTAAGCACCTTATCTAATCTAGCCTTCTCCACATTGAGTAATTTTCCCCTCAAAGGAAGAATTGCCTGNGTGAGTCTATCTCTTCCTTGTTTTGCCGAGCCTCCTGCAGAATCGCCCTCCACAATATAAAGTTCGCTTTTAGATGGATCTTTTTCTGAACAGTCTGCAAGTTTTCCCGGCAAACCTCCACCAGATAGAGCACCCTTTCTTACAGTCTCTCTGGCTTTTCTGGCTGCCTCCCTAGCTCTAGCTGCATTCACAACTTTTTCAATAATTGATTTGGCCTGATCTGGGTTGATTTCAAAATGATGTTTCATTTTCTCACCAACAATCTTTTGAACAATTCCGTCGACCTCCCTATTTGAAAGCTTAGTTTTCGTTTGTCCCTCAAACCGTGGTTCTGGAACCTTAACTGAAATAACTGCAGTAAGTCCTTCTCTCACATCATCACCCGTAAGAGAAAGTTCCTTTTCCTTGAGAAGATCATTTTGTCTGGCGTAATTATTGATAACTCTAGTTAGTGCGGTCCTAAATCCCGAAAGATGTGTTCCTCCCTCAATATTATGAATGGAATTAGCGTAAGCATACAACTGATCTGAAAAGGAATCATTGTAAGTGAATGCGACTTCAGCAATAATGTACCCGTTTCCAGTTTCTGCAGGAGCTTCGCTTGTAAAATAAATGGGTTCCTCTATCAAACAGTTCTTGTTTTGGTTGAGATAGCTAACATATTCACTAATTCCGTTTTCGAAAAGAAACTCTTCTTGGAGACTATTTTTATCTTCATGAAGAGAAATTTTCACACCAGGGTTTAAAAAGGCGAGTTCTCTTAATCTTTTAGCCAACAGGTCAAATTTGAATTCCCGGGTTTCGTTGAAGATTTGATCATCCGGCATAAATGTGATTTTTGTGCCTGTTGTCTCGCTATCACCAACAATACGCAATTTTTCAGTAGTAATTCCACGAGAAAATTCCATTTGATGAATTTTTCCATCTCTTCTCACCTCTGCAATGAACCAAACTGAAACCGCATTAACGCACTTTGCCCCAACTCCGTGTAATCCACCAGAAACCTGATAGGCACCTTTTCCAAACTTCCCTCCTGCATGCAGATTCGTTAGAACCAGCTCTAATGCAGGCATATTATATTTGGGGTGCATATCAACTGGTATTCCCCGCCCATCATCCTGAATTGAGCATGAACCGTCGGCATTAAGTTGCACCTTTATTTCAGAACAATGACCGGCTAAAGCTTCGTCAATTGAATTATCGACAATTTCAAAAACACAGTGATGGAGCCCCCTCTCATTTGTATCTCCTATATACATATCAGGCCTTTTTCTNACTCCCTCCAGGCCCTCCAGTTTTTGAATCATCGAGGAATCATAATTTTCTTCTTTTTCAGGACTATCAGTTGACATAGTTAATTAAGTGTTTTCGTATAAGTTTATCTTATGCTGAAAATTGATTGATAAGGAAATTTCAGTCGATGTGCTTTCCTGTGATACATAATTATATTTTGATCACAGAGCATCTAGGGGTCAAGTTGAGACTGATTGTTACTCTCTTATTTTATTCACAAATTCTATCTTGGTCTAAAAAAGTCTGAGAATCCTATAGGTGTCTAATNTACAGTATTTTAAAAAAATTTTTACTCCATCATATGATGTNAAGTAAGACATTATCTTCCAAAATCAAAATCGANCGAAAATCGTTCCTAGGCGAGATTAGACAAACCGAGGTATAAAATCTTGGGATAAATCCCTATTTTTCTTATGCAACGGAACCTGTTATTAAGAAAAAAGGTGGTTGTAAAGGTGAATTTATTATTAGTTCAAATAATGTATTCTTGAGGTCAAAAACCCCAAAAATAACTGACCAATCCAACTGTACCGGTAAAGTAAATCAAGTTCAAAAAGATACCTATCTTTGCAAAATCAGAAAACTTATAACCNCCAACTGTATATACAAAGGTGTTGGTTTGATAGCCTATCGGCGTAATGAAACTTGCAGATGCGGCAATGCAAGATGTCAGTAGAAATGCTCGTGCATCAAGAGCACTAAGATTTAATTGATTTGCAATTTCTAATGATATTGGAGCCATAATCACAATGGTTGCAGCATTGGAAAGTAGTTCCGTGAGCAGAGAGGTAATCAAGTAGAGCACAACCAAAGTAGAAATTATCTGAATAGATCCAGTTAAACCACCGCCGCAGATATAACCAACTGAGGATGCAATTAATCTGGACGCTCCGGAAGCCTCCATTACAACACCAAGGGCAAGCATCCCATAAACAAGCACAAGAATATTCCATTCTATGGATTCGTAGGCTTCCCGAGGTTTTATGCAACCAGTTAGAAAAAGTAGCGAAACACCTATTAGTGATGATACTGAGATTGGCATCCACCCCAAAGCTGCAGANGCTATGACANAGAAAAGGATGCTCAGGGCCAGAGGAGCTTTACTTCTAANGTTTTTCATTGGTACGATTGCTTGGTCCAACAGAATCGTTTCTTCTGATTGCCTGAGTTTCTCTATATCATTTCTTACTCCCATCAACAGGACAGTATCACTGGCCTGNAGCCTNATTTGATCAAGCTGTGAATTTAAGTTTTTTCCTTTTCGATGAAGTGCCAATACGCCCAAATTGAACCTCGTACGAAAGTTTGCCTCAGAAAGTGTTTTGGAAATTAAGGAAGATGAGGGACCTACCACTGCCTCTACCATCAATGATTCTTCAGATGAAATTTGTTCTAAGCCGTATTTTGCTTCATCCAANAGGTGTAGACCATCAATATCTTTCGTTTCAATTATACCTTGTGGTTTGCAAGAAAGAATTAATTTGTCACCTGCGATTAAAGGTTCCTGTTTTTTGGCATTTCCCAATGATTGCCCTTGCCTTATAACATCAAGAATTCGTGCTCCTGACATCTTTGCAATATCGCTTTGATGTATTAACTTACCCACTAACGGGGAAGATTTTAAAACAACTGCTTCTGTGAGAAATTGTTTCTGTTCAATATCAGAAAGAATATTTGTGAGTCCTTCTCTGCTGGGTAAGAGATGCTTGGAAAATAAAACCAAAAAACCTATTGAAATAAAGAGCAAGGGGAGCCCTATTTTACTAAGCTCAAACATTCCAATTGGCTCTATGTTTGGATAAATCTCGGTTGAAGTAATAATCCCGTTCGCAAGAATATTCGTGCTTGTGCCAACCAATGTACAACATCCGCCAAAAATTGACGCATAAGAAACAGGTATTAGCATCTTTGATGATGATACTCCCAATTTCCGAGACAATGTAAAAATGGCTGGTAACAAAACNACTACTACTGGTGTGTTATTTACAAAAGCTGAAATCAGTGCTACAAGCCCNAGTAGAATTAACATAAATTTTGCGTATCCATATTTACAAAAGATTCCCAAAAAATCTGTCATTTGCTCAATAATCCTACACCTATTTAATGCTGCACTGATTACAAACATTGCTGCAATTGTGATTGGTGCCTCTGNAGAGAAAACAGAAAGGATCTCCCTGTAACTTGGCCATAAAGGGAAATTTCCAAAGCAAGAGATCAGAAGAATCGCTGCCAAAAGGACAATTGCAGTGACATCAACACTTACTTTTTCCCAAAAAAAGGAANATAATGCACACCCAAGCAAAAGAAAGCTTAATATTGCTTCTGTTTCCATTTCCTATTTGGCTGATAACATATTATTCTTATTAACCAGATCCGTTTCTTAACAGACAACCATAACATGACATGTTCCCATGTCCATTCGTAAGAACTTTTTATAGCTGACCCAATGAAATTATCCAGACGCCCCAGAAGAATTCGTGAGCTTAATGCAATCAAGCAAATGGTACAAGAGTTCACCTTACGAAAGGAAGACTTGATACTACCAGTCTTTATTAGTGATCATTGTAATGGTAGGGAAAAAATCGAATCCATGCCCGAAGTCTACAGGTGGTCGATTGATTCTCTCTTGGAACAGATTGGGAAATGGCAAGCAATGGGTCTTAATTCATTCGCCCTATTTCCCTGTGTAGAAAGTCAAAAAAAATGCCCTTATGGTAAAGAAGCACTGAATCCCGAATCCGTATGTTATCTTGCAGCCAAAGAGATTAAGGCACATTTCCAAGATACAATTTTGATTGCTGATTTGGCACTCGATCCATTTACCGATCATGGTCATGACGGTATTCTGGATTCAGCAGGTAAAGTGGATAACGACCAAACAGTAGATGCTTTATGTAAATCTGCTGTTATTGCTGCTGAATCTGGTTTTGATATAGTAGCCCCATCTGACATGATGGACGGAAGGGTTGGAGAAATTAGAAGATCACTAGATGCGGCTGGCTTTGAGAAAATAGCCATTTTAGCTTATTCCGCAAAATTCTGTTCTTCCTACTATGGACCCTTTCGTGATGCCATTTCATCTGGTCAAAAAACGCCCATTGACAAATCTGGCTATCAATTGAATCCGGCAAATTTCCGCGAGGCTATGCTAGAATTAGAATTAGATGAGCAAGAGGGTGCTGATATTCTTATGGTAAAACCTGCAGAACCTTATCTTGATGTTATTAAATCTGCAAAAGAAAACTTTTCCCTGCCTGTGGCGGGTTATCAGGTTTCTGGAGAATATTCGAGGATATGGGCAGCAAGTAAAATGGGCTGGCTAGACCTAGATCAATGTGCAATGGAGTCATTGCTGTGCATCAAAAGGGCAGGTGCTGATATGATTTTAACTTATTTTGCGGAAAGAATAGCAAGTAAACTTTAACCTTCTTCATCAGGGGCACCACCTTCATATGGAGTAGCTTCCTCCTCCTTTTCCTCTTCCTCATCCCACTTCAAATCCTCATCAGGTAATAATTTTTCTTCCTTATCCGAAACTTCTACAAGTTCTGCATCCAGATCTGAATAATCATCTTCCTTGTCATCTTCTTTATCATCAACTTCTAAATCTGCGTCTATGGCAAAACCATCTGGCACAAACTCCAAGATAGAAATGAGTTCATCGCTAAAGTGACTTCTTCTTCCTTCCAAAAAGTCGTTGTTTTGCTTTTCTGACAAAACTTCTTCCATTTCTTCTTGGGTGTAGGGTTCTGCAAACTCGATAAGCTCATTAAGCATTGTCACTCTTATTTGAGAGACATGATTGAGAAAATCAGCGTAAGGCCCTTTTTCCTCGTCAAGTACATCCGGAAGGGCGAATAGCATATCTTGTGCTTTAAGTAATGAATCTCTTACTCTTTCTAATTTTATTTTCCCACCCTTGATTTCCTCCTTGATTTCAAATGTAAAAAAGGCATCGTCGATTACCTGAGAATCTAAGCCAAACTCACTCATTGAATCAAGTAATTCGTTGATATGAAGAAACTGTTTGGGGTCGATGATTCCCAAATCCTCTACATCCCAATTTTCTTTATCACTAATCTCATCCACCCACCAATTTTCATCGTCGGATAAACGAACTACACACCACTCCAAACTAGGTCCTGTTTGTTTTGTCATTGATTTGGCTTAATATTCAATTTTTTTGAATGTCAACAACCTAGTTATTCTAGTTGAATTTTCTTTATAAAATTTACACTGCAATTAAGTTTCAAGTATGGGATTTCTTTACAAATCGCTGATAAAACCCGTTTTTTTTCAAATGGACCCTGAGACAGCACACTCAATAGCTGTTTTTGTATTGAGGCACATGGATAATTCCAAACTCGCCAAGTCATTTTTGGGCTTATTTGGCAATAATTATTCTCCGGTCTCTGCTTTCGGTCTAGAATTCCCAAATCCAGTCGGTCTTGCTGCTGGTTTTGACAAAAATGGGCAGTTTCCCTCGATAATTAGCAAGCTTGGATTTGGTCATGTTGAGATAGGCACCGTTACACCAAAACCACAGCCAGGTAATCCCGGTCCTAGACTTTTTAGAATTCCTCAAGAAGAATCATTGGTCAATTCCTTGGGTTTTAATAATCTTGGAGCTGATGCAATGTTACTGAACATCAAAAAAAGCTACCCCAAAGGAAAAAGAAGTTCTCCTTTGGGTATAAACATTGGCAAAGCAAAATCCACCAACATAGAAAATGCTATTCAAGATTATGAATACTCCTTCAAGACTTTGGCTCCCGTTGCAGATTACTTTACCTTGAATATTAGTTCACCAAATACCAAAAACTTACGACAACTTCAAAAAAAAGAACATCTTAAGCCATTGTTGCAAAAACTTAATTTTCTTAAAAAAGAATGGTCATTGAAAACCAAATCGAGCCCGATACCCTTACTTATTAAAATCTCTCCAGATGAAAGTTATAACGAACTTGAATCTATTGTAGAAAATGCGGTAGAAAATGATATCTCTGGAATTATTGCAACTAACACGACCAAGTATTCATTATCCAAAAATCAGCATCAGTTTAGTGGTGGACTGAGCGGCAGAAAACTTGAAAAAAAATCCGTAGAGACAATTAAATTTATTTCGAAATTAACTAATGGTATGTTCCCTATCATTGGAGTAGGGGGTGTAAGTGATGTTGACTCAATGCAGAGAAAACTTGATTTAGGCGCATGCATGGTACAGCTTTATACTTCATTGATCTACGAAGGCCCCTTCATGGCTAGAAAACTCATCAGCGAATTAAAAAATAGAAATTCATGGAATCCAAATGGAACTAATATATCCTCATTTTAAATAATGAAACGTCTCTTTGTTATAATTTCGCTGTTATCGATTATATTCGGATTGAATTTTCTGATTAATTTTGAAGGTGACGTTAACAAACTCGTACTTTGGTGGAGAAATATAACAACCGATAGCCCGACTCTTCCCCTTAGTGCCTACAAAACTAGATTTGAACTTTCAGAAAATCTTGTCACTAAGGCGAGAAATGAAATTTTAATTAATGACGGAAGACTTTTTTGGAAAGGATACGGAGCAAAAGCTACAGTAATTTTAGATGATACAGGTAAGGTAGACGAAGTACTGTTGCTGGATAAAGGCTCTGGATATTCTGATGAGGTTAAAGTTGCTGCCATAGGGGCGAATGGTGAAAAATTTGAATTTGGAAATATCGAAATTGTAGATGGTGCAATAAAATCCATAGATATTATTGAATCCTCGAATTGGACGACTGAACCTTTGGTTTTCAAAATAGGTGAAAATAAACCCTACACCGGAAAGGGACTTTTAAAATATTATTCAGGGATAACTACAATAGAAACACCTTATCTAAAAGGCAGGGTACATGGAAGAGTCAAGGGGTACACCACTAAAGGTTTACCTGAGTTCGAAAAAGATTATGAAAACGGAAAAAAACAAGGTACCCATATTTATTGGCACCCAATTCCCTTAGATCCATCAGACTATGAACCAAAAATAAATTCTAAAGGTGATAAGTCCCCGACTCTATGGCTTCACTTAAAGGATAAGGCAAGCGAAGAATTCAATGATCCAGATAAAATCAAAAATTATGTAATTTCAAATTTCAGACAAGAAGGTGGGTCATTTCAGGTAAAACTACTCGAGCACTGGGAACAAGATCTAAAGAATGGTCTTTTTGAAGCTTTTGATGAAAAAGGGAACAAAAAATATAAAGATGACTTTAAGCTGGGAAAACGCATTAAACATCAAATTTTTGATAAACAAAAATAATTGGTGCTCAAGGGGGGACTCGAACCCCCACGCCTTTCGGCACTAGATCCTTAGTCTAGCGCGTCTACCAATTCCGCCACCTGAGCATGTGGAATTTGATAAACAAAGAATTTGGTTTATACAACTATAAATCATCGTAATGAAAAAGTCTTTAGATACCGTTGAAGAGTTAAAGAATTTTGTTTTTGAACCAAAATGGTCAAATGCAGATGATGTAAGAATTATTAAAAAAGAGAAAAAAATACATAGAAAAAAAGAAAAAAAATTTAAGCAAAATAAGGAATTTGAATTCAAATTTTTCATAGATCAAGAAACGTCAGAGACATTAAAGGCTATATTAAGGAAAGATGGAATAACGAGAAAGATAAGTACAATAGTTGAAGAAATCGTAGCTAAGAAAAGATATGGCATTTCGATTAGATGGAAAAGTGAACAAAAGAAATTTTTAAAGATAAATAAAGAAAACACGTTTTTTTTAAATGTATCTGATGTAATTAAAAATGAAATTAAGTGTAAAAAAAATCTAAAGATAATTA
>NZKO01000070.1 GCA_002692535.1 Opitutia bacterium | reverse complement strand
TCCTTGTTTCCCCAACCACCGTCCTCATCCTGAACGGTTTTGAGCCAGTTGAGTCCACGCATGATTGCTCCCTCGGTCATGTCTTTGCCCCCACCTGAACGGAGGCGTTCAATTCTCTTCTTCGGATCGCATCTTTGCTGCATCGTCTTCGGCAGCGACAATCCAATGCCCTTCAATGCGCTCTTCATGGCATCGTTATTCATGCCGGCGTCAGACATGGAAGGGGCGGCCGCTTCAACCACAGGGGCCAAGTCTTTGACATCCAATTCATTCATGTCAGGAAGTGTAATGTCCGAAATCGCCGTAGTGCGGAAAGTTTGTTGCGCCTTGGGCTGAGCCTTTTTCTGGCGTTGCATCAGTTTAACCACTTTTTTCTTTTCCTGATTCTGTTGGGCAGGTGCGGTTCCCGCATCAGAAAAGTCAGAGTCCCCCTCACCAGCCGCAGCCACGTAAACCACAATGTTCCAAATCGCTATAAAGAAAACGAGGATCATTATCAGAGAAATCAAAAGGCTGTTTAGCAGACGGTATTCTCTGAGGTACTTTGCAAAGGGACCTTCCAGAGGCGGTGCTACCGTGATATCACCCTCGGAGAAATCATCTAAATTGGTTTCTTCTTCAAAACTTTCGTAATCGGCTTCTTGATCCATGATAAAAGGGTAGTTAAATTTAATTTATCTCCGAAATGTTATTTCGGTCAAGCTTGCAAGTTTGAGTGGTAAAATTAAGAGTAAGTGTAAAAGGTAGAAAACTCAGAAATGAAAAGAAAAATTATTCTGTTCTTATTCGTACTATTCTTCATCAACAATTTGCTTTTTGCAGATGATGTTGATGCCAATGAAAGCAAAATACCTCCCCTTGTTAAGATAGCCGATTCCAAGTATCGTTTTGGGGAAGTAATCATTGATCATAAAAAGAGAACTTTGGAATTCAACGCAACAACCAATCAAAAAAATGGATTGATCGAATATGTATTGGTTCACGAATCTGGTAAAGTGCATGAATCTTTATTTCGCACTAAAGTTCGTCCGCAAATTATGCATGCCTGCCTCTTGCTCCTAAAAGTACCGGTTGAAAGTCGGTTTTTCGAGAATTTGTGGGCTGAGAAGCCTCAAAAATTGAACTTTGAAAAAAGTAAAATTAAAATAGAAGTTTTTTGGGAACAGAACGGAACATCTTTTTCTAAGGCAATAGAGACATTTGCAATAAATAGCCAAAGAGATGCAGTTTTAAGGGAGGGAGTATTCATTTTTACTGGATCAAAAAAGATTGAAGGCACTTATCTGGCTGATGTAAGCGGATCAATGATAGCAGTTTATGCTGACGAGGAATCAGTTATCAATAGCTCGGACCATGATAGCAACAACGATGATGTCTGGTTAGCGAATGGCAAGGAGATGCCTGAATTAGAAGTAGAGGTTGGGTTGCGCTTCCACTTGCCTTAGTCCAGTTGAATTTGTAGCGTGTAGTCTATGAAGAAGTTTATTCTACTATCCTTTTTGCTTTGCACTTTAAGTTTTGGCTGGTCACAAGGAACGAAATCCAATGTTTCTTTGAAGCATGAAATAGAAAGATCTTTGGACTTGGGTTTGGATTGGTTGAACAAAGAGCAAAATAAAAGTTCTGGGAACTGGGGTTTGGAGGAGTATCCTGCCTTAACTGGTTTGGCAGTCCGTAGTTTTTTGGGGCATCCTTCTGTTCAGGTTCCCGAGAAATACAAAAAAACAATCGATAGCGGTTTAGGATTTATCCGATCAAAGGTACAATCCGATGGTGGTATTTACGGCAAAGGGCTCGCTTCATACAATACCTCCATTTCGATGATGGCAATGATGCAGGCGAAAAAAGATGAAGATGAAATAATCATTGAAAAAGCCAGGAAATTTTTGGTGAATCAACAATCCGACTTTGATCGTAAAGGAGAAGCGGACAATGTTTTCGACGGTGGTGTGGGATATGGTTCAAGATGGGCTCACTCAGATCTGTCAAATACACACCTTGCTATGGAAGCTCTTTTCTATGCCAAAAAGTCATACCAAAATAATGAAGGGGACTTCGCCGATCTTGACTGGGACGCCGCGATTTCTTTTGTCAGCAAATGTCAAAATCTCCCATCTACCAACAATGAAAAATGGGTCAGCAAGGACGAGGATGATTTGGGTGGCTTTGTTTACTTTCCAGGAAGTAGCATGGCAGGAGAGAGGGAAAATGCAAATGGTTCCATTGCATTACGGTCATATGGGAGCATGAGTTATGCTGGCTTACTGTCTTTTATTTATGCGGAGATGGAAGCAAATGATCCTCGGGTAATTGCGGTTAGGGAATGGTTAAGCAAACATTATACAATAAAGGAAAATCCAGGAATGGGACCACAAGGTTTGTTCTACTACTATCACACAATGGCGAAAGCTTTAAGTCTTTCTGGAATCAGAACCATCAAGGATGGTGATGGTAAATCAAAGGATTGGGGCAGAGAACTTTCTTTGCATCTCATAAATCTTCAATCAAAAGATGGTTCATGGACCAATGAAAACGGTAGATGGTGGGAAAAAGACCCTGTGCTTGTCACCTCCTATGCATTGCTGACTCTTGAGCGTATCTACTACATCCTCTGATTACATGGCACTTAGTTTTCGATTTACATGTTTTTTTTGGTTTACAGTTTCTCTCGGAACTACATTCGCAAAATTACCACAGTCTCCTCCTCTGGAAAGTGCCGGAAGTGAACATATTTATGGCGGATTAAACTACGGTGATTCAAGGGAAGATGTTCTAAGTAAGCTCAGAAAGCAGGGGTTTATTCAAATTTATGAAGAGCGCGATCAAGGAGTCGTTAGATGTGCAGTTCGCTGGGATGGACTTCGATATGAACTGGTGAGCAAGTTAGTTGAGGATAAGCTAGAACTATGCTTGATTGAAGGCAATAAGGGGTGGCAGGATTTTCATTTCAAAGAAGTTGTTTCAGAAGAGTGGAAAAATTTAAGAAAGCGAATTATCCAAGTACATGGAAAACCAAAAAAATCGCGTTCATTCCCCGAGATCTTTGAAATTCCAATCAATGATTTGGGTGGAACAGTAACTGATGTTTGGAACTTCCAGGACAGAATGCTTATGCTTTCCGTTAGAAGGTATGAGGCAAAGGATTGCTGTACGGATCAAATACTCGAATTTACATGCAGTACCCTTTTGATTAAGCCAATTTTAAAAAAATCTGACTCGAATTAATTAAGTCTGATGGGAATATTTGCTAAATTCAAAAGCGGATTCAAGCGGGGTGCTGGTGTTCTTCAGGGTGCGCTGAATCGAGCGGTTGGCAGGGAGCAGCTTGATGAAAATGACTTGCTGGATTTGGAAGAGGCTTTTTATCAAAGTGATTTTGGCGTCGATACGACAGAGGAAATTATTTCCAACATACGGGAAGTCCATCAAAGTGAAAAGGATTTCAGAGGGGAGGATGCAAACAGCCTAGCCCGTGAGATTTTAAGAAGGATTCTTGAAGGGTCAGAAGGAGTGCTGAAGGAGAAACCAGAATCTCTTCCAGAGGTAATTTGTCTCATCGGCGTAAATGGTTCGGGCAAAACAACCACGAGTGCTAAACTTGGTTACCGATTTAAGGAGATGGGCTCAACCTCATTGCTCGCTGCTTGTGATACTTTCCGGGCGGCAGCAACTGAGCAATTGGTAAGTTGGGCGGACAAATTAGATTTGCAAATTGTTTCTGGTCACCATGGCTCCGATTCAGCTGCAGTGGCTTTTGATGCATATTCCGCATGCGAGTCCAGGTCCTATGATCGTTTGATTATCGATACGGCGGGAAGGCTTCACGTTAAGGAAAACCTCATGGATGAACTTTCCAAGCTAAGGCGGGTTTTGCAAAAGAAAAACCCTGCTGCGCCTCACCATTCATGGTTAGTGACCGATGGATCGACTGGATCGAATGTCATTGAGCAGGCAAAGGTTTTTCATGAGAAGTTTGGGCTTACCGGGCTTGTTGTAACTAAATTGGACGGATCTTCCAAGGGAGGAGCATTGGTCTCAATCTTTAGATCCATGAGACTGCCAATTTATTTTGTTGGCCTTGGGGAGAAAGCGGATGATCTTCAGCCTTTTTCGATAGATTTTTATCTTGATTCCATTCTTCCTGAAGCAAATGAAATAATCTCAAGCTGAGAATTTCCTATGGAGACATCTACTGACATCAAACGACTAAAGGTTGAATTGGGAAAACGTTCCTATCCCATTTCGATCGGTTCAGGTCAATCTGCCATGCTAATTGAGCTCAAAGAAAGATTTCATCAAGAGGATAGGAAAATAGCAGCTCTGGTCGATGAGGGTTTAGCCATCTCGAGTCCCGATTTTTTGAACGAAATTTTATCTGATGTGCCAACCTTGAAAATACCTTCGGGGGAGAGATCAAAGTCTATCGAATTGCTAAATAAAAGCTGGAATTTTCTTGCTTCTGAGAGAATAGACCGTACTGGAGTGTTATTTGTGTTCGGAGGGGGAGTTACTGGTGATCTGGGAGGATTTCTCGCTGCCAGTTATCTTCGGGGTATTGAATTTATACAGGTTCCCTCTACTTTGCTTGCGATGGTAGATAGTTCGGTTGGCGGCAAAACTGGAATCAATCTTGAGGCAGGTAAAAATTTAGTAGGTGCATTTCATCAACCCAATCAAGTAATTATTGATTTAAATATCCTAAATACGCTTCCCAAGAGAGAGTTTTCTGCAGGAATGGCTGAAATCATAAAGTACGGTATGTTGTGCAATCGCAGTCTTTACCTTGAGCTTGTTGAATCCTCAAAAGTTCTATCTCCTGAAAATCCGGAATTATCTGGGATAATATATCAGTGCTGTACTGAAAAGGCTCGCATTGTCCGTGATGATGAGCGGGAATCTTCAAACCAAGGGGGTAGGGCACTGCTCAATCTTGGTCACACTTTTGGTCACGCAATAGAAGCAGTTGCAGGATATGGTAAATACCTTCATGGAGAAGCGGTTGCTATTGGACTGGTTTGTGCCTTTCGGCTTTCGCAGAAATTGAAATTGTGTGACGATGAATCTGAGGATCAACTTATTGGCTTGTTGAAAAAGTATCATTTGCCATTTGAACTTAAAACACCCCTGTCTGTTGAAAGCCTCAGGAATGCAATGATGAATGACAAAAAGGTTCAGAAAGGCAATCTACGATTCATTGTAATGCAAAAAATTGGAAAAGCCTTGGTTCGGGATTCAGTGGATTTGGAACTTGTGACTGAGGTGCTGGAATCTGTCGGAGCCCATTGAAATTATTTTCGTGAATGTCGAATATGATTTGGTTAGGCTCTACTTTGAAGAAAATGGATTTTGGGTGCGTCAAGACGTGACTTATTCTGAAACAGGTAAAAAAGGCTCCATTTTCCCATTTTTCGAAATCTCAAGGAATTCAAATTCTTTGGATCGTATTGATGGAGGCTTTCGTTTGTTTACAGGCGATCTCACAAGATTTAACTCTGCAATTGTCTCTATGTTTGGTTGGCAGGATACTGGTTTTTCAGCAGACATGCTTTCCAGTGATGCCAGACTCATGAAGTTCTATCGAAAGAATGTTGAATCTTTGAAGGCGGCATGGGAAGTCGTTGAGCCGTCTTTTCTGCGGAAAGAAAAGCAGCTCATACTTATCTTGCCAGCCTTGCCAAAATCTGAAAACAAGACTTTAGAATTATTCAATGAGCTAAGAAACAATCAAGTTCAAGGTGTTCTAACCATGAGTTCGGTTCTGGAGAATTTGTTGCGGAAAAGCTCAGGAAAGTATGATACCCGTGGTGACTCAACTTTTCATCTACTCAAACTGTTTAGAGTATATGGGTTGGCAACTGAACCTCAGTTAGATATTTTTGACCAATAATCTATGATTTCACGAATTCATCATACGGCAATTATAGAATCAAAATCGAGTTTGGGAGCGGGAGTTTCTATTGGTCCGTATGCCATTGTTGAAGAAGGTTCCGAAATCGGAGATAATTCCGTTTTGGAATCCCATACTGTAATCAAGAAATGGGCTCGTATTGGGNAAAANGTAAGAGTTGGACACTTTAGNGTAGTAGGTGGAGACCCNCAANATNTAGANTTTGATTGTCAAACACCNTCCTTTGCATCAATAGGAGGAAATTCTCGATTAGGAGAAGGAGTTACGGTGCATCGATCGATTAGAGAAAATCAAAGCACTACTNTTGGAAGTGAGACCTTTCTCATGACAAATTCCCATGTCGCTCACGATTGTATTTTGGGGAAACGCGTTATCNTGGCAAACGGCGTTTTGCTNGGTGGGCATGTCGAGATCGGGGAACAGGTATTTGTTGGTGGTGGCACGGCCGTTCACCAATTTGTGAGGATAGGTAGAGGGGCCATGGTTGGTGGACTGGCTGAGATTTCTAAAGATGTTGGTCCAAATTTATTGGTTGTCGGACGGAACCAAGCTTATGGTCTAAATCGGGTCGGCCTAAAGAGAAGAGGAGTCGAGGAACTAGAAATNAAGAATCTAAAAAGATTATTTAAAGAATTGTTACTTAAACCAGTCAGTATTTCCAAGCTGGCCAAAGACCATCTGGAAAATCCCAAATGCCAACTTACCGCTCTTTCTAGAGAGTTCCTTGAATTTTATAAGAGTGGCAATCGGGGTTTTGCAAGGTATCATAGGGAATAAGCATATGAGAATTGGAAATGAAAAACTCGTTTCTCTTACTCCAGAAGCGGGCCAAAAATTAAAAGATTTGATAGATCGAGATGGCGAAGGTCCATTTCTGAGAATCAAAATCACAGGAGGTGGCTGTAATGGTTTGTCTTACAAAATGAAATTTGTCAGCGAAGCTAAGGAAAATGACATTTTAGTCGAGAGTTCATACAGGTCAGTTTTGGTTGATTCCAAAACTGCACTGTACTTGCGAGGAACAACTTTAGATTATTCAAATAAGATGGTTGGTGGAGGTTTTAAGTTTTTAAATCCAAATGCAAAAGCCAGTTGCAGTTGCGGAGAAAGTTTTAATNTGTAATCGTTGAACCTTAAAATGTGCTTGCATCTGTGCTTATTAATAACAATAAAATAAACGAATATTTTGACCCCGCATAATACATATCTTCCCGCATGGTAAAGAAACCAGGTGGTAACAAACGGTTTCAGCAAAACCGCAACTACATCCGTAAAAACGATAAGATCCGATCCAGAGAAGTTCGTGTAATCGGACCTGAAGGTGACATGCTTGGAGTGATGCCTCCCGAAGAAGCGTTAAAAATTGCTAAATCCCACGGTCTTGATTTGGTAGAAGTTGCTGCTTCAGCTAGACCTCCCGTTTGTAGAATTTTAGAGTTTGGAAAATACAAATACGAATTAAGCAAAAACAAACGGAATAAGGAAAAGACTGCAAAAAGAATTAAGGAAGCCAAGTTTAGACCCCGTATTGAAGAGCATGATTACTTGACCAAGGTACGAAGGTCAGAGAAATTTTTGCATCAGGGAAACAAATTGAAGATCACTCTTATGTTCCGAGGTAGGGAAATGGAGCATGTGGAACTTGGAATGAACTTGGTTAAGCAGGCTATTGAAGATTTGTCAGGAGTTGGCAAAGCCGATGATGAGCCAAAATTAAATGGACGGTTTATCATAGTTAATCTTTCCCCGTTACCCCAAAATCAAAGAGCTCTTAGATTTAATACACTCGATGACTTGGAGGTTGAAGATCAAGATGATCAAGATGATCAAGAAGANCACGATGATGAAGATGATGAAGATTCAATTGAGGATGATGCGGTTGAAAATACTAAGTCAGTAAACAAATAAAATTTANTCACTCTCAATTCGTGCATGACCTTTAAAGTGTTCCTTGGAATTTTTTTAGGTGGCGGGATAGGTGCAACGCTAAGATTTTTTTTAAGCACGATAATTTCACCTTCAAGCTTTTGGAGCACTTCCGTAATTAATGTTTTTGGAGCTTTTTTGGCAGGATTATTNTTTCGGTATTTTGAAATAAATCCGATTTCAAATGAGGTCAAATTGTTTTTGATGGTTGGCTTTTTGGGTGCNTTCACAACTTTTTCAGCATTTGCTTTAGATTTTTTTCTCATTNTNAAAGANGAAAATTATTTAATGGGTTTTTTATATGTTTTTATTACGGTNATTGGTACGATTCTTGGCTTTGCTTTAGGTTTTCGTATGATTACTTAGATGATTGATGGCAAATTACCCGACTTGCTATTGTAAAGAGGTTGTGAGAAAGTTCATTAAGTGAAAAGATATGTTTTCGTAAATATTTTGCTGGTGATTGGATTGTTTTTACATCCATTGACTTTTTCCGACACAGTTCCTAATCCATTTCTTCGTCCCGGTACTAAAAATCTGCCACCCGTTCCAAAACAAACCTTTAAATCTACTCCTCCCCCCAAAGACTTTTCCAAGGAGTTAGAATTTCGTGGTTATTATATGCTTAAGGGTAAACCATACTTCTGCTTGTTTAATAAGAAGTCGAATCATGGGGAGTGGGTTGCACTTTCAGATTCTACCTACGAGGAGTTTCAAGTGCATCAGTTTGATTTGGACTCGGAAAAATTGACCGTGTTGTATGAGGGTGTGGAATTTGACCTCTCTTTGCTGCATGGAGGATCAGGGTCGCCAGTGGGAAACCAAAGTGCGACCTTAAACTCCTCATCCACACAAGCCCCATCTAATCCCACTAATGTACCGTCCGTTAATATAAGCTCTAGGAATAACAATGGAACTCCCCGCTATATGCCTCCACGACCTTCAAAAACTCCAACACTTCCTTCTTGGTTAGTTAACCGGGGACCTGCACCCCTTGGGGATAGAAGTGATACCGTTTCATCATCAATAAACAATTATTCAGGAATAGTTCCAAGAAGAGTGGTAACGAATTCAGTTATCGGTTCTTCTTCAAATCAAGCCAATTCAGGCATATCCACTCCAAACCTAAAGCCGAGCATTTCGAACACTTTTAATTTGATAAATAATTCCGATAACGGAGCCAATGTTAGCTTTCCNCCAACAGATTCAAATGGCATAACTCAAGATCCATCTTCTACCTCGTCTGATTTCGATTTGGACAGTCTGCCTCCTCCTCCGCCACCACCTAATATCACACCACCTACTCCTCCGCCAAATATTTTACCTTCTCGTGAGAATTAGGAATGAGTTTTATGTTCTACTAATTTCTCTTTTTCAATTCTCAACACTCCTTGGTGAGGAAATCCGCAGGTTAGGGAAATTGAAAGGGAATGATTGGGAAACGCACGCTAATTTGGCCAATAATGTGTATCCATTTAAGACATCGACTGCAGTTCCCGACTTCTCGGTTGTGGGTGCCTTGATCTCTTCTGANGGGACATTGGGAACCGCAACATTGATTGCTCCGAACTTTGTTATAACTGCAGCACACGTATTAAAGAACCGCACCAATGATCCATTGCCGGACCCAGCAGATTGGGAATTTGTACTGCATAATGACTTTTCAACCCAGTCATCATCTCTACGCTTTCAGATCAGACAAATCATTGTTCATCCTGATTGGATTATTCGTCAGAATCAGAATCCGCCGTTGGGAGATGGTGACAAATTTGGCGTCGATATTGCACTGGTNCAACTTTCGAGATNGGTTTTGGGAGTTCAACCAATTCATCTTCCAAATAAAATCTATCCCTCCCTCGGTCAAAAGGTATATGTATCTGGTTTTGGAAATCTGGTNGCGGGAGAATCAGGAAACTACGATGACGAAAATTCCAGACGAATGGCTGGAGTTAATATTCTGGATCGAATCGTGAGTGAAATAGTCATTGAAAATGAAATTTCCCCAAACAGTGGAGGGCTTTTGGCATTTGATTTTGATGGACCGGATCCAATCACAAATCGTTTGGGTGCAGAATTTGGTGCATTNGAAAATTTACCNAGCGGTTCGAGTAATTCCGTATCGGAGTATCTAGAGGTTAGTACGGCAGAGGGTGATAGTGGTGGACCACTCTTGACAAGGATTGATGATCGCTGGAGAATTTTGGGTGTTGTTTCATATGGTTCTTCCGATTCTAGCTATGGNGACATTACTGTATTTTCTCGNTTGGGCAACCACACCGAATGGATCAATTCCCACCTGCCTGAATGGCCAAGTCTAATCCAATTGGATGAATCAGGATGGATGCAATCCGATTGGTTGGGAATTATATTACCCTTTTCTTCGGGATGGAATTTTCATGCTGAATATGGATGGATATGGACGCAGTCAAAGTCAGAAGACTCGATGTGGATTTATTTCAGCCATCTAGGGTGGTTGTGGGTTTCTCGTTCCACTAACCCTTACTTTTATTCTTTCGACAATAGTGATTGGCTTTATTTCAAAAAGGATAGTGAACGAGAGGGCGGATATGGAGTTTATGATTTTGCAAAAAAGCTGTGGAGCGNTTACTCAAATTGAATTTTATAAANTATNTAAACTAGAGAATTTTAAATTGTGATTGATACTATCTTCAGCCTGTTTGAGAGACGGGAGCTTCTTTGGCAATTTCTTGTAAGAAACGTAAAATCACAACATAGAGGAAGTGTTCTTGGTGCAATGTGGTTGATCTTTAATCCATTGATGATGTTAGGNCTTTACGTATTTGTTTTCGGTATTGTCTTTGGAGGGCGCTTCACTGGCTCACCGAATGAAACGACTTTGGATTTCGCGTTAGGAGTATTTTTAGGACTTANCATTCTNGGAATAATCCAAGGAATTATTGGGTCATCGCCTTCTATCATTGTGTCTCAACCAAATTTTGTAAAAAAGGTAGTGTTTCCACTAGAAATACTACCAGCTGCAGCAATGGGTGCNCTGGCGTACAATTTGATCATAGGGTTCGGGCTTTGTTTGTTGGGNGTTTTAATCTTGGGATCGGGACTCAATCTTTCAGTATTTTATTTTCCCATTATTATTGCACCCGTTTTTTTAATGGCGCTTGGTTTGTCTTGGTTTTTATCTGCNTTGGGGGTTTTCATCCGTGATATCGGACAGATTGGTTCTTTTTTGGGACTTACCTTGCTGTACGCAAGTGGAGTCTTTTACTCAGCTGAAAAGGCAAAGGCAACCGCACCGACAATTTGGAAATTTCTTCAATGGAACCCACTATTGCAAATTATTGATTCTTTGCGTCAGGTAATTCTGTGGGGTGGAGAACCGAACTGGTTTTCCATCCTTTACGCATGGATTTTTGGGTTNNTTACACTAATGGGAGGTGCCTGGTTCTTCAATCGCTTGCGATCCGCTTTNGCAGATGTCCTCTAAATTGAGGAATAAAGNTTATTGGCTACTTTATTCCAAGTGTGGGATCGGGCCCATTCAAGCCCATTAGTTCCCAGTTTTTCTCTTAAAGTTATATCCTGAATGAGCAATTGGAAATTTTTTGCCAGGGCATTGAGATCAGATGGCTCAGATAGCAGCCCAGTTTTTTCATGAATTACGGCATCTTCCACTCCACCAGTACGATTTGCTATGATAGGCAAGCCGTAAGAGGAAGCTTCCAAATAAACGATGCCAAATCCCTCAATACTATTTGATTTGGGCATGGATGTGAGAGCGAAAATGTCGGCATTTCGATAAGTTGAGGACAGGACTTCATCAGTACAGTCGCCTTCAAAGGAAATTCTGCCTGCGAACTCATTTCCAAATTTTCTAAGAGCTTCCAAATATTTNGGCTTGGTAGCGGGTCCGACAAATTGAACAAACAATTGCTTTTGAAGAGTCTGGGGTAACTTTAATAACGCTAACATTATCTGATCCTGCCCTTTTCTTGGATGCACTCTTCCAACGCAGACAATTCGGATTTTTTTCGAGCGTTTGCGATGTCGATGCACTGCTTCCTTAGGACTTACTCCAGTAGCGGGTGCTCCCGGCACCCTCATGATTGACTTTTTTGTGAACGGGAAGAGTTCTATCAATTTCCTTTCATTGTATTGGGAAAGAACATGTATCCGAGTGCANCGGGAGAGTAATCTTTTGAAAAACCATTTCTCAATGGGGTTTTTTGTAAATCGCACAATTTCAGACCCATGGATTGTCAGAATCAATTTAATTTCCACCTTAATTAACCATGCAAATCGAATCATTGCTCGGCTGCTTCCAGGATCTGCGATATGTAAAATTTCGTTTTCTTGTTTTAATTGTTTGGAACTTTTAATTTTCTTAAGCAGTTTCCAAGATGATAGCCAGCTTTGGGATCCTCTCCATGGAAGTTCAATTATTTCAATTCCGTCACAATTATCGGAACCAATTGGTGCCCAAACCTTTACNTTTCCATATTTTTCTGAAATGGCTTTTGCCAATTCATGGCAATACCTACCTGCACCTCCACGAGATGGAGGGTANTCATGTGTTAGTATGTGAATCATTCAGGCAAATCAACTATGGTTTAAAAATCTTTGGCTTCGCAGACATATAAATTTAATCTAAAGAGATATTCGAATGAAATTTCAAAAAATCTTACTCACTGGAGGTTCCAGAGGCATCGGTCGAGCACTTCTCAATATTTTCCTTGAGGATGGATCTGAGGTTCATGTCATTTCAAGAAAATTTGATGATAACCAATCTGATCCCAATCTGATATTTCATTCATTAGATCTAACAAATACTGGAAAAGTGAATGAATTTGCTGAAAATTTTATCGAATCTTACGGAATTCCAGACCTTCTGATTAATAATGCAGGATCAGGATCTTTTTACGAATGGAATCAGTTTCCAGAAACGGAAATTCTAAATCAATTGAATTTACTGTTTTACGCACCTGTTTTGCTTTGCAGAAAAATTGTTCCAGAAATGGCAAAACTAGATAAGGGTAAGATCGTTAACATTTCATCTTTGGCTACAATTTACCCGTTGCCATACATGCCAATGTACAATGCTTGTAAGTCTGCTCTCTCTTCCTTTACAAAATCTATGATTCTCGAATATCAGAGGTGTCCTGTTTTTGTTGATGTGATTCTCGGNGACGTGAGNACTGAATTTAACCAGATGGCATCAAGAAGCANATCAGATGGTTGGTCAGAAGAAACAAAGTCTGCATGGATTCAGATTGAGAAACAGTTAAATGATTCACCGGGCGCCCCAGAGATTGCAAAAAGACTTAAATCAAAAATTATAAAATCATCGGGTGGAGTTCTTTATGAGGGAGGTCTTCTTCACAGAACTCTTTTTGCATCTATCGGGCAAATTTTGCCCGGATATTTAAAAAATAAAATCTTGCAAAAAAGATACTTCAATAGAAGATAGTGTTATATATCACTTACCCTCAACCAAAAAGAGCATTTTTTAAAGTTTATGTTATCATAAATTTTGTTCACTCTATTTGCTCAAAAGNCAGTTGTTTGCCNGCACTCTTAAAATAGTTCACATTTCATGAAAAAATCATTAGCAATTGTTTCAGTAGTTTTATTTTCCACCCTGCTTTTGGGCCAATCTCCGCAGTCAATTGCGGGTTTGTCTTTCTTGATTAGAGAATATGAGACTGTTGGTGATGAAGAATTGGGTCCCTACGAAAGGGATGGCACCTTTTCCGAGACAATGGTCACCTCTTTNGAAGGAGAGATACAAGCATATACCACCGAGCCATANGTCTACACCAAAACTGGTGAAAACACTGGAAGGATATTTGTCGAACAATTTGACGGAGATAAACTGGAAGCACTGTTTACTTTTCAGACTCCCAATTCCGGAATAGGAACTTGGGAAGAAGATGGAGGAGAGGATGGTTTTTNCNGGGGTCGACTTGAATTTAATATCGTTGAGTATTCTGATGNTAACCAGAGTGTTCATGATCAAGGTTCCTACATCACTGGTATGGTTTTGTACAATAAACTAACCCATGAAAGCATTAATGTAAATGACTTGAATGGAACAGGCTGGATTCTTTTGGATTCGGATAATCCTGATTATGTCCACCCCGCATATTATAATGTGATCACACATACAGCGGTTGACAGCAGTGGTGTACCTAGTGGTGATTGGATGCTTACTGACAGATCATCTGGAGGTAATAATGATCATGGTTCCCACAACTATGGTATGGTTTTGTACAATAANCTNACCCACGAAAGCATTAGTGTAAGTGACTTGAATGGTACAGGTTGGATGCTTCTTGATCCCGCTCAATACCCTGATTATGTCCATCCCGCTTATTATAATGTGATCACTCACACAGCGGTCGACAGCAGTGGTGTACCTAATGGTGATTGGATGCTTACTGGTGCGTCATCGGGCAATTACAACGGTCACGGATCTTATCATCCTGAAGGAAACCATACTGAACAAAATCAGCATAAAATGGAATTTGAACCGATTCCTGTTACTGAAGTTGAAAGTTTTGTCGCTGNTATTATTTCTGAATTTCCTACATTAGAGGGTGCTAAAATCTTGCATGCTGAAAANTGGTTCGATGCAATAATTGACAATAGGGTTGCCTACGAGGTTGCCACTGATCGTGGGATCAGCCTCTTTTTTGATCAAAATAAAACATTTGTCCACGCAGCATTGTCAGGAGATTTCGCAGTTTATGATTACGAAGTGGTGAAAGATGAAACGATCATTGGAAACTTAAGGCAATTACTTTACAATGAAGTTCCTGATATAACTGTTGTCGATGTTGAAAAAGAGTTCTCAGCAGTCGTCGAACAGGATTTTGTTTACAATGTAATTTTCCAGTCCAATGGCTCAGAATATGAAGCCTATTTAACTGCAAATAATTCCAAGATTATCCTCATAACCCAAGATTCTGGTGGAGATTTCGATGAAGAATGGCGTCCAATCGATCTTCCCGACAACGCAAGAAATTACCTGTTACAAGCCTATCCAGATCTCGTAGACGCAACGGTAAACTATCACTCAGAACAGCGTCCCACTCCAGATGGACAAGGCAAAGAGTTTGTCGCTTTTCTAGAGGATGGTACTGAAGTGATTTTTGACGCCAATGGAACATTTGAAAGAGAATTTAATCCATTCAAGGAATTTCAACAGAATTTGGATGCTGGACTTAAATTTGATGCCAGTCGTTCATCTAACCTTGGCAATGCTTCTGTCAACATTTGCCGTGTTGATAATGATGGCGCCAGTCTGCTTTATAGAATTTCCGTCACCAATACCCCTGTTGAGAATGGAACTTGTCCTAATGTGTCAAACCTTAACCTTTCAGAGCAATTTAACGCTGATCATAACTTGACCCTGACATTTACCTACGAAATGGGACCGCCACGCTACATGATNGTGAGTGGCAAAGATGTTTCTGCGTATAAACACCGCATGCCAGAGTGGGATCGCCCAGGTTCATTTACAATTAAGGCCAAAACCGTGCAGTCCACTTCTGAATCAAACCAAGTGTTGAGTAGTACTTTTGGTATAACTGTCGAAATGGGTGGTGAGAGGTTTTACGAAGGAACTATATTTGAAACAAGCCTGATCAACTTGGACGTTGTAAATGCTCATTTTTCTTCACCTTGGGATCCGTCTGTAGGTTTTACCATCAATAATCGCCCCCAGGTCGAAACTAAAATACGGGCATTAATACCTAGGCGGCTTCTGGCCGGGCACTACGGCATTATGGATCCAGAAGAAGTGCGTGCTGCTGTTATCGATCAAAATGGAACGATGACTTTTGTGAATGGAAGTGTCACCAACNCCGATGAGAATCTAGTTACTACTGGTGCCGGTTTTAGCCGCACTCCTTACAAAGGATTTGAGTCGCACGATGTTGGGCTCGGAACCNGAGTTCCTCCTTCAGGGGAGGGTAACGCNTACNTTCTTGAAGAGAACGAGTTTGGACTGCCAGAAGATTCAACAAGCCTTTCTTACATTGCGGATGGTACCGAAAGCGGTCATGACAATAATGGTATTTCAAAATCAAAATTCGATTTTGATGGAGACGGATTTGCAAACTCTTATTTGGATGTACAATTCTTTATTGAAAAAAATCATGGATCATACCCTCTCGAAGTGCAGATTGGAGATCCTTTTGTCGATCCTTTCGCTAGTTTGGATGATTCTCAGTTCGGTTCCGTTTCAGGAAGCGTTAAAGATGGCAATGGTAATCCACTTGAGGAGTTTGACGTCTGGTTTTTCAAGGTGCCAGAGTCTGGTCAGGATTTGTATAGTGGAGAGCCCGCATTCTTTGATTTTGAGAGGGGAGCAGACGGAACATTTGTAGCCAGTTTGCCCCCAGGTAGTTATCATGCGGAGGCCTTTGCCTTCGATTTCAAAACCGATACTCCTTACAAGCCTCAGCTTGCAGGCGGATTTAACAGTCCGACTGTATTCACAATCGTAGATAGTACTACGGCTATCACAAATGTAACCTTTTCCCTGGAAGCGGAATACCGCATGTCTCACGAGTTTGCTGAAGTCGAAGGGACGGTTACGGTTGCAGGCAGGGACGAAGTGGATCATGTCTTTTTCGATTTGTTTCCGATCGTGGATGGAGTTCGTCAAACGGACTATCCGGTGTATTCGTTTGGATTGGAACGAGGTGGCAAGATCCGAGGAGAAGCCCCGGTTGGAGAGTTTGTATTGGAAGTGTTCTCACCTGACAATTCCTTGTACATGGATTCAGTGCTTACCATAACGATTGAACCCAACAAAAAGAATGAGTTGGCTCCGATTCAGTTGCTTGAAAGAGCAATGGTCACAGTTCGTGGATCAGTCAAGGATTCATTGAATAATCCGATCTGGGCCGAGATTGTATTCGTAGATCCAAATGATGATGAGAACCGTTTCTGGCCGATGTGGGACGAGACAGCAACTGGGCTTTCGGATGGAGACTTTGCTTTTAAGATACCTCAGGGAGATTATAAAATCTTGGCTGAGCGATTTGATGGGATGTATAAATCTGCCTTTTATGACGGAGATAGCAATGGCACGGCAGATATTGTTTCAATAACATCAAATGTCACAGGCATTAACTTCGTCTTGGAA
>NZKO01000069.1 GCA_002692535.1 Opitutia bacterium | reverse complement strand
ATTTTAAACATGATAATATTGTTAAATCTGGTAAAATAATAGGTGTTTACGACAACTCAGACAAATATTTAGCTCTATGTTTTATTGTGTGGGACAGTCTATACGCATACTTAATTGGATTAACAACGAATTCAGATAATTTAAAAACCGGAGCATCATCTTTGCTCATCTTAAATTCAATAAATTATTTAATTGGGAAAACTAAGAATTTTGATTTTGAAGGAAGTATGGATGAAAATATATATAAATTTTATAATTCTTTTGGAACAATAACTAAAAACTACTTTAAAATTAAGCGTATTAAACCAAGTTTTATGAAAGTTTTCTTAAGATAAAAAAAGCGAGGGCAAACAATTTAAAAGAAATCGATGTTCGTTTTCCCGTAGGTTTGCTAAGTGTGGTCTGTGGAGTTTCAGGATCTGGCAAGAGTACTTTGGTGAACGAAGTCCTTGCTAAAACGGCAGCTCTCGAATTGCACCGGTCCAAACAATTGCCTGGCGCAAGCTCCGGAATAGATGGATTGGAAAATTTTGATCAGGTAGTACGTGTTGATCAATCACCAATTGGCAAAAGCCCGAGATCGAATCCGGCTACTTTTGTAAAGCTCTTTGATCAATTGAGAAAACTTTATGCCCAATGCTCGCTCAGTCGAGTCCGTGGATACACAGCTGGGCGTTTCAGTTTCAATCTGCCTGGCGGAAGATGTGAGCGATGCAAGGGCGACGGAGTGGTAAAATTGGATATGCAGTTTTTGGCCGATGTTTACATACCTTGCGAGAGCTGTCAGGGTATGCGTTACAATCGCGAGACATTGGAAGTCAGGTTTAGAGGTAGAAACATAGCAGAGGTTTTGGAGATGACGGTGGAAGAAGCAAAAGAGGTCTTTGGCAAACAACCTTCGATTCTTTCAAAACTTGAGACACTCGATGCTGTCGGCTTGGGATATCTAAAACTTGGGCAACCTTCTAACACTCTCTCAGGAGGTGAAGCCCAACGCCTAAAGTTATCTCTCGAGTTAAGTAGAAAGCAGATGGGACGAGCATTGTATTTGCTTGATGAGCCAACCACTGGTCTTCATTGGTTGGATGTACAAAAGTTGATGGATTTATTATTTCGCTTACGGGATGCTGGTAACACCTTGGTGGTTATTGAGCACAACTTGGATGTCATTCGCTTGGCTGATTATGTTGTCGAAATTGGTCCTGAGGGGGGCAATCAGGGTGGGTTTCTCGTTTTTGAAGGCTCACCGAAAGAGCTCGCTCAAGGAAGCACTCAAACAGGATCTTTTCTTTTGCCGCATCTTTCGCAAGATGGGAGTGCAAAAATATGAGCCAGAATTCTAAAGATTCCGAAAATCCAGATACTAAAGTGGATCTCCTCTCTCTTAAGCGAAGTGCATTTTGGCATTTATGGAAAAGAAGGGCCCTTTTAATTCTTGCTTTAATACTCGTTCTTATTCCTCTTTTGGGAACCTTCGAGCCTTTATTTGAATTCATTCTATTTGCCATATCTTTAGCTGCTTTAACCTATCCAGTTTTCTATCGTCCAATTAATAGGTTGATGAAGAGATTTTTCCCAAAATTTTCTCGAAATCGGTTGTCCGAATTTTCCGCTATTTTGTCTACCTTAACACTAGTACTTTTCATGCTATCTCCCATTCTTTTACTTTTGGTAGAGGCTACCAGATCTACGCAAGGTTTTGGAAAAATGGTTGTATCTCTCGCATTAGGTGAAGAAGAGGGGAGGAAAATTCTTTTGGAAAGTGTTGAGCAACGGGTTTCGGAGATGCGATCGATTTATCCCAGATTACCTTTGGATGAAACTAAAGCTGTGGAATTTGTAGGTAAGCTTTTGGGAGACACGAGACAATTCTCGGGGTCATTTCTTGAATTCCTCTTTAAAGGAACCAGAGGTTTTGTAGCAGAACTTACCCTTGCCCTCATAGCCCTTTCTTTTCTTTATGCGCATGGAGGTAGCTTTGTGCAACAGGCGATGAAATTTGGAGGATTTGAAAAAAAAGAGGTGGAAACATGGTTCAAACTTCATCAGCAAATTACTTTACGACTTTTGAGTGATACCGTTTTGACTTCAATTTTTCGTGGTCTTGCCCTTGGTTTAGTTGCTTATTTTGTGGGTGGGTTCTTTTTTCTCCCCGTTTTATTTCTAGGATCTTTTGCAGGGTTGGTTCCAGTAGTTGGAAGTGCGATGATTTGGTTGCCGCTTGCCTCTCTTGTTTGGTCTCGAGGTGAACCTGTCACCGCTTTGCTTCTTGTGGGTTTAAGTCTGATACTCAATTACGGAATAAGTCGTTTTCGGGCGGGTATGGGCAATCGATTGCATCAGCAAGGTGCTTGGCTGAGCTTCATGCTTTTCTTGGGAATAATTGGTGGTTTACTTTCTTACGGTCCTCAAGGATTTGTGATTGGACCCATGGCTGTTGTTCTTGCTTATGGATTGATTCGTTTTCTTTCTAGTCAATCCAATGTTCAAGCTTGAAGCCTAGTCCGCGTCGTAAATGACTACTCGCTCCCACATAATTTTACATTTATCAATAAATTCCAAGTGAATTGGATCAGCCTGATAATGATCATGAGCATCCATATCCTTCATCACGACAGTTATTGCAAAATCATAACTATCCTCAATCACTGGTCTTTTCGGAGTAGATGCCGGGGTCCCGAGATGAAAACTTTCAACGGATGAAATTTCTCCCAAAGTTCTAACTTCATTTGTGAAAATATTCCTTTGATCATCAGTAAGATCTTTCTTCAGCCAAAAAATAACGGTATGTATTAGCATAATATTTCTCTATTGGAAGCATAGCCTAAGATCAATAGTCAAGCGACTATCCAATAATGGTGCTTCCATTATCGGATGGATTTATTTGTTCAAGTTTATCAACTGCATGTTTGGCCCATTCATTAGGTTTTTCATGAGAGGAAGCTGATTCTCCAAAGCAGGAACGAAGCATATCGGTATCAATGATTCCAGGGTTGAAGGCCACCGCAATCAGCTCCTGTGACAGCTCTTGTGCAAGTGAACGGGTCAAACCTTCGACTCCCCATTTGCTTGCACAGTAGGGGCCAACTTCTGGAGCAGTAGACTGTCCCCAATAGGAACTGAAATTGGCAATGACTCCGTGACCTTGTTTCTCCATCATGGGAACAAATGAACGGATCATATTGTGAATTCCTCCTAAGTTAACGGCAAGTATGGAAGAGAATTCCTCCGGTGAAACTTTAGTTAGGGGAGCGTTTTGGTTTATTAAGCCAGCATTATTAACCAACAAATCAGGAACACCGATTTTCTGATTGACTGATTTGGCAAAGTTTTCGACTTCTTCAGGTTTGGTAACGTCAAAAGGATGAAAAAAACACGAATCTCCGATTTCTTCATTAACTTTGGCTAAGTCTTCTGCATTTCTTGCACCTCCCGCAACTTTCCATCCACGGGCATGAAATTCGATCGCCATTGCCCGACCCAAGCCTCGCGAGCATCCGCTGATGCACACTATTTTACTCATTTAGAAGAATTAGTTTCTAATTTTTCGGGAATGATGGGCTCCTCATATCCAACGCTACCGGGACCCTTATGATGAGGAGGTTGGCGGGACAAATTCCAATGAGCCAGAAGCCAAATTGCACCAAATATAGTCGCAAGGCCAATGATAATAATCCATTCCGTGTTACTTTTTTTAGGTCTGCTCATTGAAGAAAAAATGATTAGGATGGTGGGAGATACTGGAGTCGAACCAGTGACCTCATGCGTGTCATGCATGCGCTCTAACCAACTGAGCTAATCCCCCTTTTCTAAAACTATCTTACAAAGCTGGTTGCCACTGTCAATGTCCTAGGGTTCGGGAATAAAGGAAGTGACTTTACGAATTAGTAAAAAAGTTTAAATTGAAGGGTTTATGAAAAAAGCTCTTGTTACTGGAATAACTGGGCAGGATGGCTCCTATCTGACGGAATTACTTTTGGACAAAGGATATGAAGTACATGGGATTGTCCGTCGTGCTTCCACCTTCAATACCGATCGTTTAGATCACCTTTACAAAGATCCGTTGGTTAATAATACGAACTTATACCTGCACTATGGAGATTTGGCCGATGCAGTTCAGTTGGTTAAGCTGCTCTACGATTTGCAACCCGATGAAATTTACAACTTGGGGGCACAGAGCCATGTTCGTGTATCTTTTGACATACCTGAATATACGGGAGATGTAACGGGAGTGGGAGCTGTTCGTATTCTTGAAGCGATTCGGGAAGCTGGATTAGTCGAGAAAGTTCGATATTATCAGGCCTCTTCCTCGGAGATGTTTGGAAAGGTGCAGGAAGTTCCTCAGGTGGAAACCACTCCCTTTTGGCCTCGCTCACCTTATGCTTGTGCCAAGGTTTATGCACATTGGTTAACGGTGAATTATCGTGAATCCTACAATATGCATGCCAGTAGTGGAATACTTTTCAATCATGAGTCACCGAGGAGGGGAGAGACCTTTGTTACCCGTAAGATAACCCGTGCGGCTACCCGTATAAAACTTGGACTGCAAAGAAAATTAATTCTCGGAAATTTAGATTCCAAAAGAGATTGGGGTTATGCGAAGGAGTATGTCGAAGCGATGTGGTTGATGCTTCAACAAGATAATCCTGAAGATTATGTAATTGCCACTAATGAAACACACACAGTTCGCGAGTTTTTGGAAGAGACTTTTGCTTGCTTGGAACTGGATTGGAATGAGTATGTGGGCTTCGATAAGAAGTATGAAAGACCTGCTGAAGTGGACCTGCTCATTGGTAATCCCGAGAAAGCAAAAAAACAACTTGGATGGGAACCGCAAACCAGTTTTAAGGAATTGGTTGCATTGATGGTAAAAGAAGACATGAAGCTGGCCCAAAGAGAAAAGGCATTAGCCGAAGCTAATCTATCCTGATGCCTAAAGTTTTCATCACCGGTCACCAGGGAATGGTAGGCTCGGCAGTGGTTCGTGCCATAGAAGGCCATTCTGAATTTTCACTTCTAGTGGCAGATAGAAAACAGTTGAATTTATTGAATCAGTCTCAGGTGGAAGAATTCTTATCTTCCGAAAGGCCTGATATTATAATTAACGCAGCGGCCAGAGTTGGCGGAATATATGCCAATTCAACTTATCCGGCAGAATTTATCCATCAAAACTTGGTTCTCAACTCTAATCTAATTCATTCGGCATGGAAGAATGGAGTTTCCCGTTTCCTTAATCTTGGAAGTTCCTGTATTTATCCCCGTAGATCGGAACAACCAATCAAGGAAGAATATTTACTTACCGGTTCTTTGGAAAAGACGAATGAGGCATATGCTTTGGCCAAAATAGCCGCACTTGAAATGTGCAGGCACTACCGTCACCAATATGATGTCCTATTTCACAGTGCTATGCCAACCAATCTTTATGGCCCTGGTGATAACTACAATCTGGAGAATTCTCATGTTTTACCTGCTTTGATTCGAAAGTTTCATGAAGCTAAGGAAACCAAAAGTTCTGAGGTTGCGATTTGGGGATCAGGCACACCTCGCAGAGAACTCATGCATGTGGACGATCTTGCTGCAGGAGTTTTATTTTTACTCAACCAAGACAATCCTCCAGATTGGGTGAATTTGGGAACTGGGATTGATCATTCGATTCAAGAAATTGCAATCTTGGTAAAAAAGATTGTCGGATATGAGGGCGAAATGATCAATGACACGACCAAACCAGATGGAATGCCATTGAAGAGACTGGATGTTTCTCTAGCGGACAAATTAGGCTGGAAAGCCAGAATTTCTTTGGAAGACGGAATAAGATCAACCTACGTAGATTTTTGCCGAAGTTTGGTCGATAAATCAGCCCGTCTGTGATAACTAAATTATTCGAATTGGTTACGGAAGTTTCTGTACTCGTCTGAGAGTTCCCGAAGTTGATAGCGCAATGCCTCCACCTCTTCTTTTAGCTCCTTAAAGTCACCCATAATTTCCTCAACCTTATCCAATCTTTGGTCAGGTGCTGGAACATAGACAGCCGAACCATCTTGCAAGTTTTCCAAAGTTGGAGGAGGACCGAATTTATGGAACCATCTTTTTTCCTTCTGACCAGGTCGAGGATCCATCAAACCAACCAAAGAGGGGGTACGTTCCATCATGTCGTTTAAGGTATCTTCGACATCCTCCAATCCATCAAATTCAAACATTCTTGTGGATCTTGAATTAAGCTCACCTGTTGTTTGAGGTCCGCGATTAAGCAATTCTGCAATCAAGGCTCTTTCTGCTTTGATCAGATCGAGTTCTTTTTCTGCGTTGTGTTGGAATTTTGGAACTCTCGAACCTACTAAATCAACTCGATGAACGAGCCTTTTTATTCTCAGTTCCTCGATTGTTTTGGCTATCTCATCCTCATCCAAATTGGATTTTGGTAATCGATTATTCTTTTGGTTACAGGCAGATACAAGGGAATTGAGTGTAAGAGGGTAGTACTCTGGAGTAGTAAGTTCTTTTTCAATCAAAGAACCCAATACCCTAGTTTCCTCAAAGTTTAGGGCTACCAAACCATTTGCATCAACATCAGAGTTTGTTTCTGAGTGATTGTTTTCTGATTGATTTAGGGCATCCATCAGAAAAATTTACTTTTGGAAAACCAATTTCTAGAAGATCTGGATTAGATTATTCGCTAACCACATTTACCAGACGGTGAGCCTTGTCAAATTGTACCTTCCCTGGAGTCAGGGCAAATAAGGTAAAATCTTTACCTAAGCCAACATTAATGCCTGGATGATATTTGGTGCCCCGTTGCCGGAGTATTATGTTACCCGCAAGAACAGATTCTCCTCCAAATTTTTTAACGCCCAAGCGTTTGCTGTTACTGTCTCGTCCGTTTTTAGACGTGCCTTGTCCTTTTTTGTGCGCCATATTAAGAGAGGGTTGAAAGTTTAATTCAAATCAATGGATTCGATTTCCACGACAGAAAGGTGTTGGCGATGTCCACGCCTGCGTTTGTAACCCTGTCTGCGCTTTTTCTTGAAAACAATGATTTTCTTGTCTTTTTTGTTTTCTAAAATCTTGGCTGTAACCGATGCACCTTCAATTGTGGGAAAACCAAAAGTTGCCTTACCTTCGTCAACGACCATTAGAACTTGGTCGATCTTTACTTGATCACCTTCATTAGTGTTAGGAAAACGGTTCAGCGAGAGTTTGTCGCCTTTCTGAACTGTAAACTGACTTCCTTGTGTTTTTATGGTAGCCTTCATGGGTAGAAAAGCTAAATAGCAAAACAATTTTTTAGGTTTTTTGCAAGTGCCATCTTATTGACCCTGGATAAATAAATTTACTACAGGTATAGAAAACAATCATGACAAAAGTTTCTTCATCCCAAGTCTTAAACTACTTTTCCAAACCTCTTGTTCTTCAGCATTATCAGGAGGCAACAGAAAAGGTTGGACTGTGGAATTCCGAAAAAATTATTTTTTCGAAGACATTCTCGGATAAGAATTCTAAAATTTTGGAAATCGGATGTGGGACTGGAAGAATAAGTTTTGGGCTCTGGGAAATGGGTTACAAGAACTTAACTGCAACTGATTTCTCGAATCACATGATCAAGCGTTCAAAGCGAATCAACAAGAATTCTAAAACCTTGATTTCATTTCAGGTGGAAGATGCGCGTTCACTAACCTTTGCGGATAGTACATTTGATGGTGCAATCTTTGGTTTTAATGGCCTAATGCAGATTCCCGGTAGGGAAAATAGGTATCAGGTCATGCGCGAAGTGTTTAGATTGTTAAAATTAGGAAGTCACTTCGTCTTCACCACTCATGACCGCAATATGCCAAAGTGGAAAAAATTCTGGGCACTGGAGAGAAAAAAATGGATGAGAGGAAAGCAAAATCCTGAACTTTTGGAATTTGGTGACCGTTTTGAGGACACCTCCCGAGGAAAACTCTACATTCACGTTCCTGCGGTTGAAGAAATTCGATCAGATCTCAAAGCAGCAGGATTTTCAGTGGAAAAAGATATTCTGAGATCCAAATTATCCGAAGAAAGCACTATGGCTAAAAAGTATTCCGATGAGTGCAGGTTTTGGATTGCAAAAAAAAGNGATTATATCTCAAGGCATTCTTGATCGATATTCATGGTTGCTACCCGAGTGGCCGGACCAGTCATTTTAACGTTAAATTCTTCATCAATTACCAGTCCAATTTCACCTCCAGGCATTTCCACGGTAATGTTTTGATCACACGCTCCCATTTTTCGAGCAACGGCACCGGCAGCAGAGCTACTGCTGCCTGATGCCAAGGTGTATCCGGCACCTCTTTCCCAAATTTCAATCCTTATGCGGTTACGATCCAAAACCTTTAGAAATTGAACATTTGTACGGTTTGGAAAGAGCGGATGATTTTCAACTTTCGCTCCCAACTCCAGAGCAAGTCCCTCCGAAATTTCATTAAGAGGAATGACACAGTGCGGATTACCAATAGTAGCGGCATAATAGTTGAATGTCTCTCCATCGATGGTAATTTCCTCGTTGAGAACTTCGCGTGGGCTACCTTTTACCGAAACTGGAACTATTTCACTGTGAAAACTAACCTGACCCATCTCTACGGATATGGACGATGCGTCAGAGGAAACTTCGCAAGTTACGATTCCTCCTAATGTGCTTACGGTGAAAGGGACAGAACTGACTTTTTTCTGATCGTAAAGATATCTTGCGAAAATTCGTAAACCGTTACCACTTTTTTCAGCCTCGCTTCCATCCGGATTAAGAATTCTCAGTCCAAAGTCTGCCTTTTCAGATTGCAGAGGTCCAACAAGAATACCGTCTGAACCAAGGCCAAAGTTGCGGTGACAGATACGAACGGTTTCTTCTTCTGCAAATTGATGGTCTGTGCCGTCTGGGTCAAATACCAGATAATCATTTCCTAGTGCGTGATACTTTTCGAATTTCATAGAGTTCTAAAATTTTTTTCAGTTTGATTTGCTCGATTAACTACCCACTCGATTATCTTCCGATCATCATTTTCCGATCGTCTAACAATGCTAAGAAATTCAGCAGGATGAATTTGATTCTGGTGAAAAAAATTCCGATCGCCACCGCAACAGAACATGGTTTCCGGAGGTAGTTCGCCACGAAGTTTGGCTTTTGCTTTAGGAATGATTCTTGGGAGCCAACGAATCCCTTCAATTTCCGAATCCTTAGGCGGAAGATCTGAAGAATTCAGTTTATGACGTGAACTGACTCGTTTTTGTACCTCCCAAAAATATTCCCTTCTATGTTCATGAATGAGGAGAAAAGTGGCAAGGTCGGGTTCGCCTTCGCATACCCAATCTTCGGCAAAGTCAAAAACATCCATCTTATTTATGCCCAATTCTTTGAGGAAGGAAAGATCCTCTTCAATGGGAAAAGCTTCAGGTTCCCTATGACCTGATTTGTAGAGTCCAACTGCTTTATGCCAGATTTCTACAAGCTTTTGAGTGTGGAAGTTTTTCATTAGGGAGATCAAATTGTATCAGGTTTGCAAGATGGCAAGTCTCTTTATGCCAACCGAAAGTCCAATTGCTTGTCTGAGGGAAATACCNTGTCTATGACNACATCAACCTCCTGACCAAGTTTAAGCCGCATCTTCGGGTTTTTACCGACCAAATATGTGCCGTTGGAAGAAACGCGGTAGCGAAGATCTCTAGGGAGTGTGCGGATGGAAACAAAACCACGTGCCAAAGTGTTCTTTATTTCGACAAAGAATCCTTTGCGTGCAATTTCTGTAATAATTGCTTTGTGCCGAACAGGAGGATGCTTGCCAATTTCCCTTTTGTATAGAAGCAGTAGTTTGTCCTTAGTGGATTCTCTTTCCGCTTCAACACTGTTTCTTTCTGTCGAGGAAAGATGTTTGGCCAAACTTTCGAATGTCTCTGCCCTCAGTTTTTTTGGTTTCTTATTGCGGATAGAATCTTCAATAACCCTATGAACCACTAGATCAGAATACCTTCTGATCGGAGAGGTGAAATGCAGATAATCCGACTTTGCTAACCCGTAGTGTCCATCAGGCGTATGCCGATAACAGGCCTGTTTCAGGCTTCGAAGAAATTTAATTCGGAGAACCTGACTAATGGGATGTTTATTGATTAAGTTCAAAGCCTTGGAGACTTCCTTTCTTGAAGTTAATTCTCCGCATGAAATTCCAAAAAATTGGAGGAACTGCCTCAGTTCCTCCAATTTTTCCTCGTCAGGATCGGGGTGAACCCTGAAAATTGCTTGCAGACCTTTTTTTCTAAGTTGTTTGGCAATGGTTTCATTGGCCAGGAGCATGAGCTCTTCGACGAGCTGATGGCTTTCATCATTCTCGTTTTGTAGGATTTTTTCAGGCTCACCCTGATCATCAACCAANATTTTTATTTCTCCAGAATCCAGATTCAAGGCACCTTGCTCGAATCTGGATTTTCTCAACTTAGAAGCGAAGCTCCATAGTGTGCGAATCGAATTTCCGATTTTGGAAAGAATTTGATCATCTAGTGCTTCCAAGGATTTTCCGGGATTTCCAGAATAACGACTCGGGGTAGGTTTGGCTGCCTTAATTTCATCATTTGTCTTTGATTGCAAAAAAAGAATGGCCTGTTCGTAAGTCAGTCGTTTGTCACTTCTGATAACGCTTTCCACTATTTTGGAAGCTAAAACTTGTCCATTTTCGTTAAATTGGAAAAGAACGCATTTGGTCAATCTCTCCTCTCCCTCGACCAAGCTGCAGATTCCATTAGAAAGACTATGCGGTAGCATGGGGATAACTTCCCCTACCAAATAAGTGGAGTTGCCCCGCTTTTTTGCTTCATGATCGAGAGAAGTATCCTTTCGAACATAGTGAGAAACATCTGCGATATGTACGCCTACCTCCCAAATTTTTTCATCAATTTGTTTGATAGAAAGAGCGTCATCAAAGTCTCGGGCATCAAGCGGATCTATGGTTATGGTAAATACCTCACGATAATCGATTCTCTTTTTAATTTCTTCAGTTTTTACAGATAATGCAGTCTGTTTGGCCTCTTTTTCGATTTTGGTGGGAAAGGTTGGTGACAATCCGAATTTGGCNAAAATCCCAAGATGATCTGTGTTTGCTTCACCTCCTGGTCCCAATACCCGTATGATTTTACATGTTGGTATTTTCGCAGGTGGGTCCCAGCGAACGAATTNAGCAACTACTTTATCTCCCGCATTACCCTTTCGAGTATCTCCAATGATTTTAAATGGAATAAAGAGGCGGGAATTTTCAGCTTCTACCAAAAATCGACCAAGATCCCTTTTGATGTAACCAAGAAATTCGCTTGTTTCTCTTCGGATTATCTTGCGAACTTCATAGCGCGGCCTTGGGTCTTTGAACCTTTTTTTTCTGCGATCGAATTTTTTCTTTTTTGGAGGTAAATATCCTAGCTCAACAAAATCTCCATGCAGNGCTGTGNAAGAAGCACCCCTGGCCAAAGAGATGGGTTCTAGGTCGGAATTTTCAGAATAAACTTTGGCACGTCCCTGCTTTCCAAAAAGCAATTTTCCTTTTAAAACCTTAGGGCTGATTGAATTGACCTGCCAATGTTTGAATCATTTGGTGATATCCAAAACCTTCCACTCCTCAGGTAGTGCCTGTTCAGGGTCGGAGGTTTTTTGAATCTTTGCGTCGTCATCATCATCGTCTTTGGAGGCGACGTTAAAAATTCCCTCTTCGTCAGGACCTTGGGTATTCTCGTAGAACTCTACCTTACCGTTGGAGTACAAAACATGCCCACCTTCTCCACTCCATGGAGAATCGGGATCCCAAGTGCCTTCTTCGCCCTCATGACCGCGTGTCCACATGANTGGAAAAGGACCGCTGTTAAGATTTTGAAGCAGTTTAGGATTAGCATCGTCACCAGGAATGGCGATAGTCCATGCCATTGCGTTTTTCTGCTCATCATCTAAATCTCCAACNTCTTTTGGCATCGGNNTGGGCAATCCTGCNCCATCCTCGTCTTCAATTAAAGACACCACTTTATCGTCTTCGTCAATATACCATAATCCTGTTTCTGTATTTCTTGTTCTATTACGAAACCAAACGGCAAAACCAGCGGGACTTTCTTCATCTAAAGTATCGCCCTTTGGGAATTTTATCTGACTTTTATATTTCACGGACAACTCTTTGTGTATAGAGAGAAGAGAATCCTGTGCTGCAAGTTGACCAGCAGAGCCAAAGATTCCTCCAAAAGAGGAAATAGCGATTCCGGCTAAAATACCGATGATGGTAATCACGACAAGAAGTTCAATTAGGGTAAAACCCTTTTTACGATTATGGGATTTTTTCATTTAGATTCTTAATTGGAGGATTAGGTATTCAAAGATCAATAAGGTAGCGGAAATCTGGCGCAAAGGGCAAGAGCCTTCTTCTTTGCTTCATTGAGGACTGAATCATTTTCAGCTTCATTGAGAACTGAGGTGATGATAGACGCGATTTCAATCATAGAATCTTCTTGCATGCCTCTTGATGTGACCGCAGGTGTTCCAATTCGTAGACCGCTGGTTTGGAAAGGACTGCGAGTTTCACCTGGAACAGTGTTTCGGTTCAGTGTCACATTGGCTTTTTCCAAGGCAAGCTGTCCCTGTTTGCCTGTGAGTTCCGGATGAGAAGGTCTTAAATCAATTAACATAAGGTGGTTGTCACTTCCTCCACTTACCAAATGGAAACCTTTGGAAACGAGTGCTTCTGCCAAACTTTTGGAGTTGGCTTTCACTTGGGACTGATAGTTTTTGAAGTCCTCTTTGGCCGCTTCTCCAAAACATACGGCTTTTGCGGCGATCACATGCATCAGTGGTCCTCCCTGATTACCGGGAAAAACGGCAGAGTCTATTGCCTTGCCGTATTTTTCCTTAGCAAGAATCAAGCCTCCTCTTGGACCACGAAGTGTTTTATGGGTGGTGGTGGTAACGAAATCAGCATGGGGGACAGGTGATGGATGAAGACCCGCAGCCACCAATCCAGCTATATGGGCAATGTCGGCAAGTAAAAGAGCACCGTTTGCTTTGGCTATTGCTCCCATCCTTTCAAAGTCAATGGTTCTTGGATATGCAGATGCACCAACTGTTATGAGTTTGGGCTTTTCCGTCTCTGCAAGTTTCTCAATCTCATCGTAATCAATGTAACCGGAATCAGGATTTACTCCATAATTGACCACATTGTATAGCATTCCACTACAGTTTTTGGGGTGACCGTGAGTAAGGTGTCCACCATCCTGTAAGCTCATGGTCAAAATCTTGTCACCCGGCTGAAGCATTGCAAAATAGACAGCGGTATTAGCCTGACTTCCTGAGTGCGGCTGTACGTTTGCATACTCTGCTCCGAACAATGACTTTGCTCTTTCAATGGCCAAGCTTTCGGCAACATCAACATGTTCACAACCGCCGTAATAGCGCTTTGCGGGATACCCTTCGGCATATTTGTTGGTAAGTACGCTTCCCGTAGTTTCAATAATGGCGGGCAGGGTAAAATTTTCCGAAGCGATCAATTCGATATGAGTGCTTTGTCTCTGTCTCTCATTCTCGAGTACGGCATAAATTGCAGGATCGATCTCTGAAAGTGGGCGGTCGTCCAAGGCTTTGGTAAGAGTGGGTTCGGCTACGGCGGTGATACTCATTAGTTTTAAGATAAATGATTAAAGGTTTTTCTCAACCCAGTTCAGCAGGGAGGGTAGGGACTCTTTCATGTTTTCACGGCAATCCCGGTAAACATCCATATCCTGACCGAATGGATCCGGTAACTCATTGGATCCATCTTCAACAAATTCTCGCATGAGAAAAACTTGAGTTTTCTCCGGAAGGTCAAAATACATTCGCAGTAGGGCACGGTGTGATTCGGTCATGCAAAAGATAGCCGAGGCATTTTCGGCAGTTGCCCGCGTCAGAGCTGCACTCCGATGGTCCTTCAGGTCAAGCCCGATTTCTTCGCATGCCTGGATTGAGTTTGCCGATGCCTGATCGCCATCCATTGCAGAAATGCCAGCGGAGAAGACATTAATTTTTTTCTTGGAGTTTGATTTCTGGAAAGCATCCACAAAAAGTTTTTCCGCCATTGGGCTTCGGCAGACATTGGCTGTGCAGACAAAGACGATCAGCTTTTCCTTGTTACGCTCTTTTTTTTCTCTGCTTTTTTTTCCCATTATGGCTTCTATCATTTCTTCAAATGGATCGAAGAAAAGGCAAGGGTTAACTAATCAGAAACGGGAAAATTCGCGATGACCGATATCGGTGCGAAAATATTTGCTTTCAAACTTAACTGCTTCCGCAAGTTCATAAGCCATTTCTTTTGCTTCGGCCAAAGTTGCCCCCATTCCAACTGCACCAAGCACTCTGCCTCCAGATGTCACAATTTTTCCATCCTCAGTTTTTGTCCCAGCATGAATGAGTACGCTTCCTTCAACCGTTTCCGTTGGTTCAATAACGACTTCTCCCTTTGGATAGGATTCTGGATAGCCTTTGCTTGCGAGCACTATGACCATAGCGGATTTATTTTTAAAAGCCACCGAATCCGGCATTTTTTCTCTTCTTGCCGATTTTAGAAGGAGCTCGACCAAATCATCCTCAAGTAAAGGTAAGATTACCTGTGTCTCAGGATCTCCAAAGCGCACGTTAAATTCCAATACTTTCGGACCGTTTTCAGTAAGCATAAGTCCGACATATAAGGTTCCTCGAAAATCGACACCTTCAGATTTTAGCCCAGCGAGAGTTGGGCGAACAATTTCCTCCTCGTACCGGGCAAGCATCTCGGACGTTACCACTGAGGTTGGTGCATAGGCTCCCATACCTCCCGTGTTTGGTCCCGTGTCGCCATCACCAACTTTTTTGTGATCTTGACTCATCGGCATGGCGACATAGCTCTCCCCCGAACAGATCAAGTGCAGAGAAGCTTCCTCGCCCTCCAAAAATTCTTCAATTACCACTTCCTTCCCACTCTCACCAAAGCTTTCACCGCTTAGCATATCCTTAACTGCATCCCGGGCATCATCCATGGTTTCACATATCAGAACACCCTTTCCTGCAGCAAGCCCACTTGCTTTTACCACCACTGGGAGATCGCATTCCGTTAGATACTGAAGGGCTGGTTCGACTTGGGAAAAATTTCCATAAGCTGCGGTGGGCACAGCATATTTGGCAAGAAAATCCTTCGTGTAAGCTTTGCTACCCTCAAGTCGAGCTCCAGAGGCATCTGGTCCGTAGGCCAAAATTCCCTCTGCAATGAGGGCATCGACCACTCCATTGCATAGTGGCACCTCCGGTCCTACAACCACCAGGTCAACGCATTCATTTTGGGCTAAGTTCACCAAGCCCTCATTATCTTCCACTGAAACGGAAAAAGTAGTGAATTCTTTTGAAATTCCGCCGTTGCCTGGTGTTACCATCACTTTATCCACTCTCGGGCTCTTTGCACATTCCTTGGCAATGGTATGTTCGCGGCCACCGCTGCCAATGACTAAAATTTTCAGGTTTTCATCACTCATTCTCATCGGTTTCCCGAAAAATTTGAATGAAGTCGAGGCAAAACCCTTTTTGTCTTCCGTTTCCGGGCTGATTTTTTCAGTATTCTATCTATGCGGGTGTTTTTCATTGGGGTTTGTGGCACGGCTATGGGCAATGCGGCTATACTTCTAAAAAAGATGGGCCATCAGGTTGCTGGTTCAGATGCGGGAGTTTATCCACCCATGTCTGATGTGCTTACATCAGCAGGTATCGAGTTGTTCGAAGGTTTTGCCGAGCAGGAAATGTTGACTTGGCATCCAGATCGTGTGGTTGTGGGCAATGCCGTTTCGAGAGGAAATCCTCAGGTTGAATATCTTCTCCGTTCCCGAGAAATAGACTTTGTATCCCTTCCGCAGTTGATCGGGGAGGATCTTATTGGGAACCGTCCCACCGTGGTGGTCGCCGGTACCCATGGCAAGACCACCACCACATCCCTCACCTCCTTTGCCCTTTCGCATGCAGGTCAGAAGCCGGGCTATCTTATCGGGGGTGTACCTCTTGACCTTCCCTCAGGTAATGATCTTGGGGGGTCAAAATCCCCCTTTGTTATAGAGGGGGATGAGTATGACTCCGCTTTTTTTGACAAGCGCAGCAAATTTATCCACTATCGGCCCAAGGTCCTCGTTCTGAATAATTTGGAATTCGATCACGGAGACATCTTTCGCGACCTGCAAGATATCTCCCGCAGTTTCTCGCACCTTCTTCGCATTGTTCCTTCCGATGGGTTCGTTCTCCGAAATGGGGACGATCCCAACCTCATGGCCCTTCCTGCTGCTCCCTGGACTAAAATAATTTCGGTCGGGGTGGGAGAGGAGAATGAGTTTTGCATAACTGATTTTATGGAAGATGCAAAAGGTTCAAGATTTGGTCTCTCATGGAAAGGAGATCCCGTCATGCAGATCGACTGGAATATGCCCGGACTTTTCAATGCCCGAAATCTTGCCATGGCTTCCCTCGCTTCGGTTCTCTCCCAGCAAATTTGCAAAGCAAGTAAACCCTTCGATTTCGAAGGAAATAATCCATTTTTCGGAACTTCTCTTCCCGATTTTTCGGAATGTGCAGGAGTGAAGAGAAGGCAGGAAATTTTGCATGAAAGTGAGCAACTGGTGATCCTGTCGGATTTTGCTCATCATCCGACTGCTATTGCCGGTGCCTTGGAATCCCTGCGTGCTCGTTGGTCGGGCCGTGAGATTATTGCCTGTTTTGAGCCACGCAGTAACACTGCGGTCACCAATGTGTTTGAGGACCGCTTTGCCGATGCCTTGGCACTGGCCGATGTTGGATTGCTCGGTGCCGTCCACCGGGCGGAAAAAATTCCTAAGGACAAAAGAATCAATACTCGGAATATGATTCAAAGGATTAAGGATCAGGGAAAGTCCAGCCATGCCTTTTCTACCAATCAGGAACTCGAGGATTTCCTTAAAAGTTATCCTTTTTTAGGACCTGCACTCGTAGTCTTTTTCTCGAACGGTTCATTCGACGGAGTAATCGGAAGGTTTGCGGAGTCAGTAAACGAAATGTAAAAAATGTTCATGCAGGAGGTTTTTCGCCATTGGGATACGGCCACAGTCGGATTGGTCAACGGTTTTCTCGAAGATGCGGGAATCAAAACCGTTCTCAGAAACTGGGATGGATGCAACATTACTGAAATTCCTATTCCGGCGATCTATCCGAATGTTTGTGTCTTACATGAGAAAGATCTTGATCGTGCCATGGAATTGATTTCTGCTTTTCAAAACACTGTGGAATCGACCGAAAAGGAGTGGCTTTGCAAATCCTGTGGTGAATTTGTGAATGAAACCTTAAATGAATGCTGGAATTGCGGAAAGCACGTTAATTGACATAAATTTCAGTCTGTCTAATCGATTGACTCTCCATCAACAAAATAGAAAAGGGCATGGCATCACGAGCACGAAAGAAGCGGGCATTCAAATGGGACCACTTACCGAACCTCAGTTTCCTGCTCCACGTCCTTTGAAGGTCAACTCAGCCACGCCGGATTTGTCGAGGTCACCGAGACCGGCAGCGACCATCTTCTCGTACTGAGCGAGGGTAGCCTTGGCCAACGGTACCCGTATACCAGCCTCCTCTGCAACAGCGATTGCGATACCTGAATCCTTGGCCGCATGTTCCGCAGAGAAGTAGCACTCATGGTCACGCCCGATCATATCCTCGGCATCCGTTTCCAATACACGCGAGTTGGCTCCGGTTTGGGAAAAGATTTCACAAAGCATTTCAAGATCGAGCCCGAGAGCATCCCCGATACCCAAGCCTTCAGCCAGACCAGCGGTATTGATATTCATGACCATGTTAACCAGAGCCTTTACCTGAGCAGCACGACCTGCTTCCCCTACAAAGCGTAGGTTGATGCTTAGATCATCGAGCAAGTCTTTTACGCTCTCGAAAACTTCCTGCTTTCCTCCAATCATTAGATACAGTGTTCCTTCCCGGGCTTGAGTGATACTGGAAGCCATACAACCCTCGAGGGTGGTTGATCCGTTTTTCCTGGCTCCACTCTCTAAACTGACATGCATCGCTGGCGACAAAGTGGCGCAGTTGATGAAAAGAGTATCAGCTGAATCTTGAAAAAGATTGTCATCGGCACCGAAGAAAATGGATTCCATTGCTGCATCGTTTGTGACCACGGTAAATATGATATCCGACAGAGCAGTGACTTGAGCTAAGGTTTGCGCATGAGAACAGCCCAATTCTTCAGCGAGGGAGGAAGCTGCATCCTTCTTTATATCATTCACGCAACTGATTGAGTATCCCTTGTCCTTGAGGTTTCGGGCCATATTGGCTCCCATGCGTCCAACACCGACAAAACCGATTCTTTTCTCTTTAGAGTTCATAATGAGGAGTATTTGTAATATCAGGGTTTTTAAGAATATAGTGATTACCTTTGATGAATGGCATGCTGAATTTGTCGAACTTATTTTTGAAAATTCATTAGTTCAAAAATATAACTCATTCTCTTTTAAGCCTACCTAAAACAATAAAATGCAGAGAAATTATATCCAAAATCGTACCTTTTGTAAGTTCTTGAATTACCTGACCCAACAGTGTTCTTCATCTCCCACGCCTATGGCAAAAAGTTTCTTTGGAAGCGACTGGAAAGATCGCTGACTGACACCCTCGAATCGGAGCCGGCTATGACTCCATTTTTATTGATCATGAAGTTTGAGCGTCTATGCCGTTCGTTCGTTCGTACATCACCGATTCAAAGCCCACTTATCCTCAATTCGATGCTTGGATTGCTCAGTAAACATGTGTCAAACTCGATGCTGAACCATAAGTAGTCTTAACGATTCCATTACCGGATACAATCATGATGATGCTTCTCGTCAGGGAATTCTTTCAGCAAACGGATTGTCGGATGGGGATCCTAGGAATGCAATCAATTTGAACAATCTTGACGATTGGATGGAATTTCATACCGCAGAAATTGACTGAAAAAACAGAAAATCCAAATTTTTCTTGAAATCCGGTTAAACTGACCGGCTTTCTTTTTTCTGGTCATGAAAGCAAACTTGCAAGGATTCAGACGATAAATTAAGCATTTGTACTATGGATGATATTATCACCAATATTCAGGGTGAAACCCTGGACTATGCATTCCACGATCCCGGAAACAATTCTCGGGATATTCTGATCATCGGCCACGGTGTTACCGGAAACAAAGATCGACCATTTGTTGTGGCTTTGTCAGAGGCGGTAGCTTCCGAAGGTATGGCTGTATTACGATTCTCCTTTGCTGGGAACGGCTCCTCTGATGGTGATTTCCGTGAATGTACCATTTCCAAAGAGGTGGAAGATCTCAAGGCAGTGGTAACTGCGTCGGTAAATAATGGATATCGTGTGACTTACGCCGGACATAGCATGGGCGGAGCCGTCGGAGTATTGGCGTCCTCCACTGATGATAGAATCAAGTATCTGATATCTCTGGCTGGAATGGTGAATACGAGAGACTTTTACGATCGTGAATTCGGTCAGGAAAAACCAGATGAAGGATGCATGTGGGAAGAACCAAGTTGCCCGCTTTCCTCAATCTACAAAAGCGATATGTATTCGATTGGTTCAGTTGCTTCCAAGGCTTCGGATATAAAAGTTCCCTGGCTGCTCATTCATGGTGTTGCGGATGACGTTGTACCTATTGAAGATTCCCGTGAAATATTTGCTGTCGCAAACGAACCTAAGAAAATCATTGAGATCCCCGATGCGAATCATGTTTTTTCTGAGCAAGGATTTGAACCGATGAGTGAGGCTGTGATTGACTGGATTGGAGAAACCCTTCGGGAATCCTAGTTTTTTTGATTATCCTGCTCACTTTTTGATCTCTGCATAATTCATTTAAAATGATGGATGACTTGGATGTAGTTCTTATCGGAAGTGGAGTTATGTCCGCAAATTTGGGTGTATTGCTTAAGCAACTCGATCCTGCACTTAAGATTGAACTTTATGAGGTAACCAAGGAACTTTCGCAGGAGAGTTCCAACGGGTGGAATAATGCCGGCACTGGTCATGCCGGTATTTGTGAGGTGGCGTACACTCCGGACCGTGGGGAAAATGGTGAAATCAAAGTGGATAAGGCGATTGAAATCTTTGAGGAGTTTGAGCAGACCAAGCAATTCTGGGCCTATGCCGTGCGTGAGGGGATGATTGACAAGCCATCGGAATTCATCAATCAGGTTCCTCATATCAGTTTTGTCTATGGGCAGGAGCAGGTCGATTTTCTTCGCTCTCGATATAAGGGCATGAGCAATCATCCCTTTTTTGAAACGATGCAATACTCAGAGGATCCCGAACAGATCCGCAAATGGGCACCCTTGCTCATCGAAGGACGTGAGGATCAACCTGTGGCTGCGACTTACATGCAAGCTGGCACGGATGTAAACTTTGGGGAAGTGTCCCGGAAATTGATTCACTGGCTGGGCGAACAGGAAGGATGTTCTTTTCACGTGGAGACTCCCGTAACCGACCTTAATCGAGGGGATGAGGGTTGGGAGGTTACGATTAAGAACCTTGTCGATGGAACGACCCAAGTGAAACGGGCAAAATTTGTTTTTATTGGAGCGGGGGGAGGATCTCTGCCCCTTTTACAAAAGGCAGGTGTTGATGAGATCCATGGATATGGTGGTTTCCCGATTGGTGGACAATGGCTAATTTGTGAAAAGGAAGAAATTGTCGAGAGGCATCATGCCAAGGTGTATGGGCTATCTCCTGGAGCTGCTCCGACCATGGCCGTTCCTCATTTGGATAGTCGCGTATTGGAAGGAAAAAAAGCACTGCTTTTTGGTCCCTATGCCGCATGGACAACCAAGTTTCTTCATCGTGGTGGCAGTTTCTTTGATCTTCCCGGCTCAATCAAACTTCATAATTGGCTCACACTTGTAAAGGTGGGGATCAGTAACCTTCCTTTGGTCGGGTACCTGATCCAGCAGGGTCTGCAGAGCATGGACACAAGATTGAAAGAGCTCCGTAATTTTTACCCGGACGCCAAGGCAGAGGATTGGAAATTAATCGATGCGGGTATTCGCGTACAGGCCATTAAGAAAGAGGATGGAGATGCAGGTATAGTACATTTCGGAACGGAGGTTGTAACCAGTGAGGACTGTTCGATAGCAGCTCTTCTAGGTGCCTCCCCTGGGGCCTCGGTATGTGTGAATATCGTTCTGGAAGTTGCGCATAAGTGTTTTACCGGCCTTTTTGACCAAGAACGGGTTAGGGAAAAACTCTTGGATATGATTCCCACTTTTGGAAAAAGTTTCAAAAACCCAGAGTGGAAGGAGGATTTATCCAAATTTGCTGAGTGGAGTGACTCTGCGGAATCCGTTTTGGGACTTAAATGAGAGATTACTCGTAAGACCATTTTAGGATCCATGGATCTTGAAAATTCTTTTGAGCCTCTTTTAACTTTCTTTTGTATTCTTCCAGCCTTGTCGCAAACTTAGGGTTACCTGCCAAGTTATCTGATTCATCAGGATCTTGATCGATGTTGAAAAATTCGAACTCCGGTCGATGAATGTACTGCCTCACCGTTTTCTTGCCGTAGGGAGCGGAGAGGGATTTTTGATATTGTGCCTGAAAACTACTTGCGGCCCACAGATCGGATGCGAAAGGGTAGGGAAGAGGATGGGCAATATTCCAGATTAGCTTAAATTCCATATCGCGAAATACTCGCATTGGATAGTACATCTGAATTTCATGAAATGTGTGAGATGCGAAAATACTTTCCCAATGAGTTGCATCAGCTGTACCAAGTACGGACAACCAGGATTTTCCATGGTAGGCTGAAAGCTTGCCGGATGTTCCGCGATTATCTTTAGGTCCTTTGGTCCGAGGAAGTGGAAAAGATTTGTTTGGGTCTTCCCAATTTTTGGGACGGTTACTTTTGGAGTCTAAGACTCCACCAAAATCGAGAAGAGTGGGAGTAATGTCAATATGACTGATAAGTGCTGTACTACGAACACCTCTTTTTTTCTCATAGGGGTTGCGAACGACAAAAGGAACTCTGAGTCCACCTTCATAAACCGTGGTTTTGCCTCCGGCAAAAGCCATACCATGATCAGATGTGAAAACAAACATGGTCTTCTCGTAAAGATCCGCTTCCTTAAGGATTTCTACCAACCTAGCAACTCCTTGATCGATTCTGGAGACACTCTGGTAATATTGAGCCAGCTCTTCACGCGTTTCAGGAGTGTCAGGAAGAAAGGCGGGGATGGGGACATTCTTCGGATCGTAAAAAACTTCCTTTATCCCATCATGAGACTTTCGGTTGGGCTTATTTCCAAAGAGGTCGGGCTTGAGTTTGCTTTTGGAATTCATGTCCCTCCCACCACCACGGTGAGGATCGGAAGTGGCAAAATAAAGAAAGAAGGGCTGATCGCTTTTCTCCGTGACAAATTCCCTTGCCTGTTCCGCCATTTGAACGGCGTTTCGTGGATTTCCCTTCAAATAAGTTTCGAAACGAAAGACCTCTTCGGGTGATACGTGATATTTGCCAATGTGACCGGTTCGGTAACCGGCTTTGGTAAGATTACGGGGAAGGGAAAGTCCGATAACGTTAAAGTAGCTGGAAAATTTATGAAAGGAGTGTTGGTGACCATATTGCCCATTTGCATGGTTGTGCAGACCGCTCATTACCACCGAACGGCTGGCGGAGCAGCTTGCCGTTGTCGCAAAGGCGTTAAGGAAGACGGTGCCGTCTTTTGCCAGAGTATCGATCGCAGGTGTCTTGGCGATTGGGTCGCCATAACATCCAAGGGTAGGAGATTCATCGTCCGTGATAAAGAAAATGATATTCTTCTCAGCTCCAAAAGAACCAAAGGAAACAAGCGAAAACAGAACGATAATCTTTGAAAAGGAAATTTGCATGGAGGCAAGAATTGGGAAATCGGACTCCCGAGTCAACCGATCTAAAAAGCTCTTTGAAATATTCGGACTCGACCCGGGATTGAATTTTGGGCATTAGAATTTTTCATGACTGAAAGAAAATGCCGCTGGGGAATTCTTGGTTCCGCAGGAATTGCTCAAAAGAATTGGCAATCCATTCACAATGCGCAAAACGCGGAGTTGGTAGCTGTTGCCAGCCGGGATGTTGCTAAATCTCAAGATTTTATTGATCGGTGTAGTGCCCGGGTTCCCCATGCAAATGATCCCGTAGCTTTGGGGAGTTACGATGAACTGATTGCCCGTGAAGATGTGGATGCAATTTATCTGCCTTTGCCAACTGGATTGCGTCCGGAGTGGGCATTGAAGGTTGCACATGCTGGTAAGCATTTGCTTTGCGAAAAGCCCTGTGGAACCAACGTTGACCAAGTGGAAGAGATTATTCGGGCGTGTGAGCAGGCAGGTGTGCAGTTTATGGATGGGGTAATGTTTATGCACAGCGAACGATTGAATAAAGTCAGGCAATTTATTGATGACGGTGAAACCATTGGTAAGTTACGCCGGATCAATACTCAGTTTAGCTTTTGCGCCCCTGATGATTTTCTTACTGAGAACATCAGGATGCACAGTGATCTAGAGCCACATGGCTGTCTTGGGGACTTGGGTTGGTATACAATCCGTTTTATCCTTTGGGTCATGCAATATGCGACTCCTAAATCAGTGACAGGTCGATTATTGAATTCTTCGGGCAGGGCAGACAGTCCGCATCCTGTCCCCACTGAATTCTCTGGGCAATTACTTTTTGAGGATGTGTCGGCTTCATTCTACTGCTCGTTTTTGACGGAGCATCAGCAATTGGCCCATGTTAGCGGTAGTAAAGGTAATCTTCGGATCGACGATTTTGTTCTACCTTATTTTGGAAACCGTCTGCAATTTCAAACATCCAACGCAGCTTTTGACTGTGATGTTTGTGATTTTCGAATGGAGCGTCGAGAGCAGGTTCATCAGGTGGAAGAATATGCAAGCAGTCATCCCAGTGCACAGGAATCCAATTTATTCCGCAACTTTTCCGAACTTGTTCTTGGTGGCAGTCCTGATCCCCAATGGCCTAAGATTACTTTGCTTACGCAGAAGATCATGATGGCTTGTATGGAGTCTGCTGAAAACGGAAATGAGGAAATGGAGATTACCTAGTTCATGTCAGGTAGCGGTCCATCCACCATCAACTGAGAGCATTGATCCTGTAACGTAGCTCGATGCATCAGATGCTAGAAAGATGGCTGCTCCCTGAATCTCGTTGAGTTCTCCCCATCTCTTCAAGGCGGTGGCACCTACAATAAATTTCATTCCGTCTTCAGTATTGGCGATCTCCTCATTCATTGGAGTCAGAAAGGGGCCAGGGCAGATCGCATTGATGGTAATTCCTGTGCCTGCCAGTTCGGAACAAAGGGAACGTGTAAGTTGGGTTACCGCACCTTTGCTTGCAGTATAGGGCGTGCGGTTTGGAGTACCAACAATTCCGAGTGCGCTGGACAGATTAATGATTCTTCCTTTTCC
>NZKO01000068.1 GCA_002692535.1 Opitutia bacterium | reverse complement strand
AAAGTAGTTTTTTTGTTTAAAAATCAATTTATAATTTTTTAATTGGATCATTGGTTAATTAGTTTTGAGACTATATTGAATCCTTTTTCATGACCAATGATTATTTTTCAATCAACAATATTGGATTTAATTTCTATCCCATACTTATCTAAAAGGTGCTTTCTGCAGGCATCAAGAGCGGGAAACCTATAGTGTCTTTCTTGATTATAAGGCCTTACTTCTGAAATCTCGGGAATGAGTCGATAAACGTACCTGCCAAATTTTTGAGGTGACCAAGTTCGATGTCTCGGATTGTTATTTCTGCAATATATATCAAATTCTTCCCTCATTTCTTTTTTTGAGACGATATTCTCTTCATTAACTTTCAATCTTATTTCGTTTATTTGAGGCACATCCTCACTTAAAACTGCAATCCACCAAGCTTCAAAGGGTTCAAGACTCTCTATCTTTTGATTCTGTCTCGCGGGGGTATCTGGAAAGTCTCTGACTTCAAAATCATTTAAGTCATAGTCTAATAGAGTCCCCATCAAAGCTTCTTTGCCTCCGCTGTTTTTTTCATGCTCCAACTTTTTAAAGAAATCAAAGTCATTTTGATGAATCGCTGATGGTTCAAGAACAAAATACCTTCTATCTGAAAGAGAAACTTTAGCAGCCCAATCAGAGTTGGTTGCTAAGATGATTCTCATGCAGCTTCTGATTTGTGTTTGGGCATCTTTATGTTTCATTTCTAGGATCCCGCGAGGTTCAGTAATCATCTCTTTGAGTTTGGACTCTGCCTCCCGGTCTCCCCCCCAAACAGCTTCATCTGCAAAAACGAGAATTGCTTTTTGAAGGTGAGCATTAAAGTGGCCGTGAAGATGTCTGCCGTGTGTGACTGTCATGAAATGATTTCCCAGCAAATTCCCGACATAATCAACAAATCTGCTTTTACCTACCCCTTGCGCGTTGCTTAGTAGTGCTATTGCGACGCCTGGTTTTTCCGCAGGCTTTTGGATCATATGGGCTAACCATCCCCAAAAATAGTCAGCCCACTTTTCATTTCCTGAACAGATCACATCCAAAAGGAGTTCATGAAATAATGGGATTTCAGGTAGTCCACCTTTTGGTTTTATGGGAAAGCCTTTGAATAGATTGTAAACACCGGAAGGTGTGTTTATTCCTGGAAGAAGATCAATTTTTGAATACTCTCGTCTTTTAGGATGTTCTAGAAAGTACTCACTCGCTTTTTGTTGATCTACCCACTTATTTTTTAGTTTTACCCTGAAATCCTGAACAGGAAGAAAACGCTCTTCATCATTTTTCTCCCATAAGATTAAAACCTTATTCCCCATTGTTAGAACTGCAAACTCCTGATTGAGTCCATCAATCGAAGACTGAGTTGTGGCTTTTTTTGAATGTTGAAGATCATCCCACTCAATTGCTTCTGAGTTGATCAGCTTTTCGAAGCGATTCTTTTTGAATCCATTTATTTCTAACCAGTCAGAAATGTCATCTTTCTCATTAAGATCTTTTAGGTAGATGATTCTTAATCTTTTTGTGACCGGACTGAGATATTCAGCGATCTTTTCCATTCCTTTGATTCCTGCTTNATCATTATCTGGAANAAGGATCAGNTCTGAGCCNATAAAATGANTTNTANANGAATCTNTCCATTTNCCTGCACCACCGGGNAATGTNGTTGCTGTGAATCCAAGATGATTCAAATTATCAGCATCTTTTTCTCCTTCTACTATAAANATGGATTCATTTTTTTGATTCGCTTTTAAAAGAAGTGGGAGATTGTATGGGACTAGTTGAATCCCATTCCAATTCCATTCATTTTTGCCCTTGATNACCCTCAATCTAGAGAATTTTTTTGGGTAGAATTTGACGATGNAACCTAAAATATCACCATTCTTGTCATGGTAAGNGTAACGGCAGACCTCTTTTTTGTGCTGAATAGTTTTTTTTCTGGTTTTGAACTCATTCGATGACATACCCAATGCATCCACAATCTCTCTAAAGCTACATCCTGCGTGGCATTTTAAAAGGATGATTNCCTTTTTCTTCTCAATCGAAAGAGAGGGCCTTTGATCCTGATGAGCAGGGCACGAAGCCACGGCACAATTCACTTCTTTCAAGCTGAATTGCTTCAGTTTAAACTTAAGTTTTTGCCAAGTTTGCTCAATCAACATCTGTCAGTTTTTTCTTTTCATTCACTAGTAAAACAGATTCCTAAATCATCCGTCCTGCATCNTTCCCNTAAATCCTGAGCCATCTATATAGTTCAGGCTCACTGACAAGCCACCTATTGCCATAGCGAACAATCACCCCTTCTTCTTCAAGAGATTCCTTGTTGAATAGAATCAAGTGATGCATATCTACTGGTGCTCTTCCNCTCCTCCTGAATTCAGGGAGAGGTATTAAAGGCTGATATTCAGATCGCTTATACTTTTCTACTTCTTCTTCTACTGTTTTCATTCTTCATTTCCTTTGAATTGATGAGTTTGATTTATTGCTCTTTATTGAGCAGTTGAATGCTTTTTTTAAGCTTATTGTAGATTTTAACATGCGTTTCTATGTTAATTTTAACCCTAGAAACCCCTAAAAAATGGTTCTCTGGCCAAAAAACTCAAAATCANAAAAAAACGGGAAAAAAATTAAAAACAGTTTCGTGAATTGTGTGTTGCTTTGCCCTACTTCTTATAAAAGCAGGGTAGGTGGTGGGGGGGGGTAGAGAANANAAGATCAGTCTAAAAGAGAGACTGNTTCAGTTTTCTAAGGACTTCAGAAGTGTGAGCCCTGGAGATATGCGAGTATCGCTTCACCATATCTAAGCTTTTATGGCCTAAAACAGATGCAATTTCACTGGGAGAAGCACCCTGCATNGCNAGGTAGGAGGCTGTGGTGTGCCTGATGTCGTGCCAGGTGAAATCTTCAATNTTCGCTTTCTTAAGAGCCATCTGAAAAGGCCTTTTAAAGTCAAAAGGGTGATCTGGATTTTTAGATGAAGGAAAGATAAGTCCTTTTGANTGNTTCGTTTTGAGCNTTTTTNCCTTTAGCAAANCGAGAGCTGGACCGTGAAGAACAAGNCCTCTNGTTTCTTTATTTTTNGTATCTTTTAATGTGATGTGGCCTTCNATTAAGTCNACATCNTCCCATTTGAGNTTCCAGATTTCCATNCTNCTTGCGCCTGTTGATAANGCCATAAGAAAAACTNGAAGAAGATNGGAGTTGTGAGANTTCCTNCAGGCTTCGATCAGTTTTTCTCTTTCTTCATCACTTAAAAATCGGACTCTTCCTTGTGGCTCTGTCAGACTTCTTACCTTCGAACAGGGATTTTCATCAAGCCATTCCCATTCCCTGACAGCGGTTGATAATGCAGAAGAAAGAACCGCAAGATATCGATTTACTCGAGCAGGAGACCGTCTTTTGCCTCTAACCGTTGTTCCTAATGATAATTGTGTCTGTTTTTCTTTGATTAAAGAGGTCGTCAGTTCACTCAATTTCAAGTGTCCTAGCTCCTGGCTCCACCAAAGAAGCATTTGTGTGTAGTTGTTGATCGATTTGAATGATCTGATCTCCATTTCTTCAATAAAGCGCTCAACTAATTCGTTCACAGTGTGTTTGATGCTCTCGGACTTTTTAAAGAATCGACCATCCCTTAAGTTGACCTCCATCTGCTGAGCCCATTTTTTTGCTTTGGTCATGTTCTCAAAGGTGGCCGTTTTCCGAGGAAGTCCTTGCAGGCGGACCATAGCGGTGATTCGGTCTTTGCCCTTACTGTCTTTTCTTCTTACGAATGTTGCCAAAGTGAACTTTTTCTTGAGAAGATGATGAAGTTCTGAAATAAGGAGTAAATATCCTTATGCTGAATAAACTATATATCTGATTATATTAATGAAATAGAACTTTTATATAATCTATGTAGCAATTTTGTTGCACCAAGAATTCTACGCGTAGTGTCTGAAATTTAAATTAATCGAGTTCGGGGTGTGTATCACCGTGGTTTATTTGAAGATAGTTAGAATTTTTTGAGTTAATTCCTCAAAAGCGTCCTTCTCTATCCACCTTACAACAACAACGAGATCATATTTAGGTTCTATCCAGATCAAATTTCTGCCAACGCCAAGTGCAAACAAGGCTTCCCTAGAGGCATG
>NZKO01000067.1 GCA_002692535.1 Opitutia bacterium | reverse complement strand
CCGTCTCCCGGTCTGGCGATTCTTATGTTGGATTCAGACAATCGTTCCCCCATTCTAATGTCTTTGCTTAAAAGTATAGATCGTTTAAATAAAGCCGATTCCTTTGAAATTTTCTTTGATTTCCTAATGCCGCCCATGGATTTGGCAGTTGCTCGAACTGCATCTACCATTTCAGCAAATTCTTGTGGAAGCATCGAAAATTCACCATCAATTGAATCCTCATTCCGATCAAGTGTGATGTGTTTTTCAATCACGCTAGCTCCCAGAGCTGTCGCAGCAACTGCGACCAAGTAACCTGAAGAATGATCGGACAAACCAAAGTTTGTTTGATATTTGTTTTTTATCTCAGGCATTTCCCGGAGAAAGAAGCTTTCGAGTTTTGCCGGGTATTCGCTAACGCAATGTAAAAGAGTAATTTCAGGGCATCCTGCTGATTTTAAGCAATCAATGGCTTTCAAAATGGTATCCTCATTTGAGACGCCAATGCTGGCTAAAACCGGTTTTTGAGTTTCTCCAATCTTTGTCAACATGGGAAAGTGGTTTAGTTCAAAAGATGCAACCTTGTATGAAACCGGATTTATTGTCCTCTCAAGAAACGCTACCGCCGTTTCATCAAATGGGGAACTAATCAATGTGACACCCAACTCTTGGGCATATTCAAAAAGAGGTTTGTGCCATTCCCATGGTGTCATGGCTTTGGCATACAAATCATGCAAACGATAGCCTTTCCATAATCCTGAATTGATTAGAAAGCGACCATCCTTGCCTTCCACTGTAATGGTTTCAGGTTTATATGTTTGCAGCTTTACAAAATCAGCTCCTGCTCGGGCGCTTTCAAGAATTAAAGCCCTTGCCTTCTCATAGGACCCACCGTGATTACCTGATATTTCGGCAATCAATGCAGGCTGTTCAAAATTTTTTAATAAACCCATAGAGACATCTGGGTTATCTCAGATTTCAAGGAAGGTATTCGGAAAGCAAATCACTCAATTGTTCTTGATTTAGAGATTCGCAATTTACGTTACTCGCGTAATGAAAATTTTCAGGACAACTCCTTCCGCCCAAAATGCCAATCTTATTACCCCAAAAAGATTGAATAGGCTGGACCACAAAATGATCATCGAACTCCAAAACGTTCCTAGCTTCATCTTCAGGGATCAAAATTTCATGCATTTTTTCACCAGGTCTCATTCCAATAGTATCCCATTCCACATTCGGAGCTATTACATTTGCGATATCTGCAACAGAACATGCTGGAATTTTAGGAACAAAAAGCTCACCTCCAACCATTGATTCAAGACTTTTCAAAACAAAATCGACACCTTTTTGTAGTGTAATCAAGAATCGGGTCATTTCCGGTTTGGTTACGGTCAGCTTCCCAGTACTTCTTTGCTTCGCAAAAAGAGGAACAACGCTCCCACGACTGCCAACCACATTTCCATACCTTACCACGGAATATATTGTACCTGTGTCTCCCGCATAGCTGTTTGCCGCGATAAATACCTTATCAGAGCACAATTTAGTGGCACCATAAAGATTAACTGGGTTTACCGCTTTATCAGTACTCAGAGCGACTACTTTCTTAACACCCGCCCTCAATGAAGCGTCCACCACATTAGTTGCACCATTTACATTAGTTTTGATAAACTCATGTGGATTATACTCAGCTGCAGGAACCTGCTTGAGTGCAGCAGCGTGAACAACATAATCAACATCCCTCATCGCAAGATACAAACGCTCCTTATCACGAACATCACCCAAAAAGAAACGAAGGGCTGGATTCTGAAAAGATTCGCTACTTTTCATTTCAGATTGCTTGAGCTCATCGCGGGAGTAAACAATTATTCTTTTGGCTGAATATCTTTCCAGTACCGTACTTACGAACTTTTGTCCGAATGATCCTGTCCCTCCGGTGATTAAAATTGATTTATCATTGAGCATGACTGTTTTCAACTTATGCAGGCATGATAATAAGTCGATTAAAAACAAATTGCTAGAATCTGCTAAAATCATGATATTAGTAGTTTCATGCCACTACAAAATACTGAAAATTGGTTGAGTCAGACCGAAAATGAAATGGCTGAATCCGCCATTTTGATAGGAGATGTTGACCCGAAAGTAATTACAAATGAAGTTAGTTGCTTTTCTAAAGGTATACTCATTATTTGCTCGAGTGAGCATGAAAATTCTTTGCCCTCAAATACAAAAATTCATTTCTGTTCAATAGAAAAAAGTAATACAGAATTATCGGAAGCAATTGGACTGTTTGTCAGAATTGATCAGGAAAGTACACCTGTAGTTAAATGTGCTCATGTTGTGGATGAGAAAAAAGCTTTTAGAACGCTCAAAACAGTTGAATTGGTTCATTCGATCATCGACTCAAATTTAAGGGCCAGAAAAACAAGAGAAGAGACTGGATTTGTTCGCCAAAACCATATTTTCGGAAATTTATCGGGCTATATGGAAAACAGAATTCCAAATGAATGGAAAAATTCCGCAGAGGGAGCTGTTGCAGCCTTAATAGGTGCTGGGACTTCCTTGGATATGACTCTTAATCTACTGTTGAAAATCGAAAGACCGTTAATTGTTTCAACTGACAGTGGTCTTTCGAGTCTGTTGTCAATAGGTGTAGACCCTGATTATGTTTTGAATATTGACCCTGAGAAAAGTTTTGAATCCTGTTGTAACAGAAGATTTGAGCATAAAACCTTAATCTTATCTTCACAGAGCCATAAAAGTTGGCAGGAGAAGTGGACTGGTGAGGTGAGGTTTATCTCAGGTCGAGTCATCACTGAAGACTGGCTAAGTGAAAAAGGAATTGGTAAGACTCCTGTCATTGCAGAGAACAATGTTGGGCTCACAGCACTATCATTTACAAACTTTCTTTCACCCTCTGCTGTGATTTTATTTGGAATGGACCTGTCAAACGATGGCCAAGGAGAGAAAAGATATGCAAGGTTGGGTGGGCGTGATCACATTGAAATACATACATCCCAATATCACAAGATCCCAGGTAATTACTCTGAATTCGTATCAACACCATTTCTCTCAGATTGGCAGGAAACTTCTTATATCTGTGAAAAGATTTCAAAAGAAAGACCAATCATTAATCTGAACGACCGAGGTGCCACTCTTGCAGGAGCAGACCTGTTGCATCCAATAGATTTTAATCAAATCGAATCCACGCTTAGGGCAAATTTCCAAGCATACAAAACGAGCTCAAATTTTGTTGGAATCAAAAGAGGTATCTCTGTAATCGGAAAAAATCAGATAGCATACGAATTAGCTAGGTGTTGCGACAAGGTATGGTCAAAATTGCATGATCAAACTGAAAAAGACTTACTTAAAAGAATGAAGGACCTAATGGCTAATAAGGAAATTGCTTCAATGCTGGGAGACTTTACTTTCTCAATTTTCCCAATCCTGTTATCGGAAAAGCAGTTAGAAGCTGAGGAAAGAAATCGAATTTACAACGAACTTTGCACATTAATTTGGAAGCTTGAGGATGAAATCCTCAAAATCAATTCATCTGATGATTTTATTCGGGAGTTTCTTACCGATACCATTGATTAGCTTAAGGAATCACTTAAAAATTTGAAGGCAGTTTCAGTTTTTTCCAAAGAGTCCGCCAAAGTCTCCATATCATGGGCATCACTTATGAACCAATTATGGTGTGGGTGAAAAAAAAGACCTTCTATCGAAGCGTATTCACAAAATTTTTGAATCAAGTATAGATTGTCATCTCCTTTAAACCATGGATAAGGCATGGATTGCGGACCAGTCATCTCCAGGTCAAAACCAGATTGTTGTGCCAATTTCTCAATACCTTCACAAAAAAACCTACCTTTTTTCAAAATACTTTCAGCTACATTCTTACTTTTGGAAAGACTTAATGATTGGACTGCTGCAACCATTGCAGAAGCATCATTCCATGAGCTGCCAGTAAGAAATACATCCGACGCAGCTTTTTTGAATCTTTCACTACCGACACAAGCTGATATTGCGTATCCATTGCCTAGTGCTTTCGAATAAACGGCCAGATCTGGAGCGAAATCAAAATATCGATGAGAACCTTGAGAATGCATTCGCCAACCCGCACGAACATCATCGAGAATCAGAACGGCTTCATGCTCGTCGCAAATTTTTCGAACCGAACCCCAAAATTCGTCATTAGGCATGACTGAAGGTAAAAATGCAGGATGGTGGTACGGGCAAAGTATTACACCGGCAATTTGATTAGAAAATTTCTTGAACAAATCTTCGAACTGATTGAGGTCATTCCATTTAAACTCAAGAATTTCAGATCGATCCGAAGAGATTCTCCCGCCCATTCCAGGGTCACACCATGCATCAACTCCATGATAGGAACCACAAGCTTTTATGATATATGGTTTCTGGGAAAATTCTCTTGCGACTCGAATTGACCATGTAGTCAAATCTGAACCATTTTTTGCAAAAACAGCCCAATTCCCAAAATCAATTTCTGAAGTTAACATTTCTGCCAATTCTACCATAACAGAATGAGGATGATTAAAAATGGTTCCTCTAGACCTTATTTCATCAACGGCAGATTCGATGCTAGGTTCACGATAGCCATGAATGATAGCACCATATCCACACATAAAATCAATCCACTCATTACCATCCACATCAATGTATTTACAACCACTCGCCTTCTCTGCAAACTTTGGAAAATGTAAAGGTAACGAGCTGACTGGAGAAGTATGACCATAAGAACCACCAGGTATAACTTTAGCAGCACGTTTAAAAAGAGATTCAGAACTCAAGTGTTTCATTTCATCGGAACAGGGATACATTCCAGAAAGTAATTTTTGAAGCATATCCAAAAAAATCGAGCAAAGGTATTCTTCCTTTCATCATGATATCACCCTGAGAAATTGCCTCCTTGGAGTCAATGAAGCCCTTGCAAACTTGAATACCAACTGAAGCACTGGAGAATAAAAGTTTGGCATTTGGAAATCCTGAGGCTTTCCCCAAATGTGCTTTCCATAAACCTTCAGCATTTCTGATTATATAACCAATTTCATCCTCGTCTGCACCAAGTAAAAACTGAATACAACCATGTTCACCCGATTGGTTAAATTTATCAGAATAGTTTAGATAGCATGCAGTGGCTTCCAATCCCACCATGAGCAACAACTCAAAGTGTTCCCTAGAATCACTTTCTTTACGGAGAATTTTAGATATTTTGTTCATCCTCAAGATTTTTGAGATAGAATCACATGGTGATTTGATTATAAGACCGATCTCTGGAAAAGGAAATTCCATGTTAACCATTTTAACAATATTCATATAATCAAAGACCAATGGATTCTTTTGACCAAAACCAATCTTTTGTTCACCTAACAAAAATGGCTTGAGCAGAAACCTTTTTTTATCTGTATTATTTTGAAAAATAATCAAATTTGCGATGTGAATGGACCTCGCAATAGACCACGCCTTAATCTTAAGTGAATTATCCTCCATATCTCTCTTTTCTCAATAAACTTAATCTATCAAGAATTTTTCTTGGGGAAAATTGCTTTCTCTTTCGAAATGGCGGCAAAATTTTGTCAGACAACAGCCCTAATTCCTCTGGTCTCCTAGCAATTGTAAGACTCTGACAATTCTCCCTCCAGAAGTTAAGATTGTTTTCCTCCTGCGGCATCAAACCACCATTAATATCAAATATCATCGGTTTATTTGCAACCAATGATTCTGTCGTCAAACCTGCTCCAGGTCTTCCGTAAATCCAAGAACTCATGTACGTTAAAATGGACATTTCCCTGGAGTCAAGGATGCTCAATGGTTTAATCATCAGACCGGAATGTTGAGCCATTTGTGTAAGCTGAGACTTGATCCGTTTCGAACTACACAACGCAGCAATTTGCCCTCGAAAAGAATTATTTAGTAAACTCTTCGATGCCTTAATGTGATTCTGAACTCCATTTGCACCCGTTCCAAGCAGGACAATATCATCATCAAGGCTAAAATCATATTTCAAGATAAACTCTTTTACCTGGGTGTCTGCTGGCATCTCATAAAAATGACTTCTCAAAAGTGGTCCCATAACGTGACATTTTGATTTCGGCATCCCCTTTTTAATTGCAGCACCGATACAATCAGAAAAAGGTCCCCAAAATTCATCAACCATAGGATTTATCCAATGTCTACTGTAACCAATGCCATCAGCAAGTTCACCACAATAAACGACAAATTTAGGTTTCGCATCACCTTCCAACTCTTCAATAATCAAATCTCTAAATCCATGGTTTAAATGAGCATGCACACTAATTACCAAGTCTGGAGAGAAACCAGTAACCTCTTGCCTCATTTTTTTTTCACTTAAAATCGTACAGGTCTTACGATGAAGCGAAGCAAACTCTAGGAAACCAAAATAAAACCTATGTAGTCTAGGATAAAACTTTTGTATCCAATTATACAAATTAGACCCAAAACGGTCGATTATCGAACCTTCCTCAAGCGGTCTAATGGTGTGAGTTTCAAAACCCAGAGAAGAAGCTAATTCCGTCAACGCCCGAGCACGCATTTCATGACCCCCACCCGTTTTAGCAGATAAAATTAAAAGTCTCATGAAACGGAACTGTCCTACAGCTTATTCAAGCGTGTAATTAAAATTCCAAACTTATTTTAATTCGTGAACAAAAAGTCCACTTCTTAGTTTAGGTTCAAACCAAGTAGACTTAGGAGGCATAATCTTCCCGGCATCTGCAACTGCAAGGAGTTCTTCCATTGATACTGGAAACAACGCAAAAGCAATCTCCATTTCACCTGAATCAACTCTCCTTTCCAATTCTTCAAGTCCACGAATTCCCCCGACAAAATCTATTCTATCGTCTTTTCTTTGATCAATCACTCCAAGCAAAGATTCCAAAACATGATGGGTAAGAAGACTCACATCAAGGTTTTTTATTGGATCGTGATCATAGTTTTCAGTAACAAAAGAAAAACTGTACCAAATTTTGTTAAGATAAACTGAAAATTCTCCTTTTTGACAGGGCTTTATTGGGTCTGCCGACTCTTTTATTAGTGAACATCTTTTCTCCAATTGAGACAAGAAGTCTGCTTCTGAAAATCCATTCAGACATTTCACTACTCTATTGTAGTCATAAATCTCAAGCTCTTGATCAGAAAATAAAACGGACAGAAAATAATTATATTCTTCGTCCCCTGTATGTTTTGGATTTCGATCCTTACGAACCTGCCCAACCCTTGCGGCTGCTGCAGTTCGATGATGACCGTCGGCAACATAGAGTGCGGGAACCTCCTTAAATGAATTTACTAAATTCGAAATGTATTTTTCATCTCTAACAATCCACAGCTCATGCCTAATGCCGTCTTCCGCAACAAAATCATACTCGCTTGCCGTCGAGACGATTTCTTTCAATTGTAGATCAATTGACGCTCTCGCCCGATAAGAAAAAAAAACTGGTTCGGCATTGGCATTCAATACATCAACATGTTTGACTCGGTCTTCTTCTTTTACCATACGAGTAAGCTCATGTTTTTTGATTTTACCCGAGTAATATTCTTCAAAATGACAGCAACCTGCGATTCCTGTCTGCGATCGATCGCCCATTGTTAGGCGGTAAACATAAAAACAAGGTTTTGAATCCTGCAAAAGAATGCCACTGGATTTTAATTCCTCGTAAAAAGAGGCACCTTTTTCATAGACAACATATTCATAAGGATTAATGTCATCGGAAAGTTCTATTTCTGGCTTAATAACCCTAAGAAAAGAAAATTCATTTCCTGATGCTTCTATTTTCGCCTCAGAAGAGTTCAAAACGTCATAGGGTCTCGATGCAACTAAATGGGCTTTATCTGAAGTTGGCCTAACGGCCTTAAAGGGTTTGAAAATAGCCACTTAATTAGAATGATAGAGGATAATATCAGCTTTTCTTTTGCTCCGCCCTCTTAGCTCGAACCCGCTCGATCAATCTCTTTGCAGAATCTGCTGCCAAAGTACTTTTGAGCTTACCAACACTTTGGGAAGGGCTAGCGACTGCAGCAGCCATGTTGGAACTTTGCATCTCATCAAGGATTTCCTTCCTCAATATTGAAATTGACCGGGGTGCTGAAATGCCGATCTTTACCGAATCTCCCTCTATTTTAGTAATTGAGATTTCGATTTGATCACCAATACTGATCGCTTGATCTACTTTTCGAGACAAAACAAGCATAAGGCAAGAAACTTAGTCATTATTATTCCTCGTTAAGGTCAAGAACGTACCGAGCAGAGTACTGCTCATGGTTGTTGATGATGCATTGCTTTGCCACAAGAGTTAGTCGGTTTACGATAATGGGACCAACCAAGTTTAGCGATATGACGCCGGGCTGTTCAGGTGAAAGGGTTACAATATTAAGAATCATTGTGTCTTCAGCACCGGTAACCCCAAGAATTTCAACATCTGCATCAGTAATTTCCACTGAATATTCAGGAATTATGCCTCCGGGTTCCAAAACAATAAAAGCCAATCCATCTTTTTTATCCTCTCGAAGCCACATAAAAGGAAGTTCTTCCTGATCGTAAAGAAGTTCCATCTCCCGGATCTCAGAAAAACCGAAAAGACCTTGTGGTAACTTCAACCGATTTCTAGAAGCCGATGATCCTATATCTGGATTATTGGAGTCTTCATCTATCTTTAACTTCATGATAGATAGGAGTTATAGATAATTAAGTAACGAATTGTTAAGCATCTGCGAACCGACCTGCATAGCAGCCTGATATGAAGTGGATATTCGAGTAAGTCTCATGATTGCTTCAGAAAGGTCAATTTCCAAATCGTTGGAAATTTGTTTGTCAATCGACATCGAATATTCTTCATCATGTGAGTTGACTGTTTCAACTCGGACCATTGAGGCAGTTAACTCACCCATCTTATTGACAATCTCGTCTTCCATACGGGAAAGTTCTTTTTCAGAGGCAAAGACCTCTTCCGCAAAGTCAGTTGCAGTTGAATTAAGCAGACCTTGCTGTAAATCTATCAAAGAATTAACGATATTACCTAGACTCTTTGTTCCCTCATTGGATGCATCTAGCAAAAAGGACAAATCAGTTTTGGTACCTACCGTGGAACTTGAAGTCTCTTCTCCTCCCAGGTATGAAACATTTAGAAGATTACCTGCAGAATCTCGATGATCCAAAAAAGTCTTTGTTCCGGTAGCAAAGGAAAAAGTATCACCAATCTTAGGCGTACTTGAGGAGGAAGCGTTTTGACCACTAGCAACATTTATTCCTTCAAAACCAGAAATAAAATAAGAACCAGTTGTGTTGTCTTCTTGCCAAATTATTTTGGCAGACAAAAGACTGCCATCCTGGAGATCAATCTCCACATCTTGAAAATCGGAATGAATGGTATTCGAAGAGGTAGATGACCCAAAAAAGTATTGACCACGCTCAGTAATCCTAAGCCCGACAACCTCACCATTTGCATCAATCACTGCTTCAGCCTGTGCTTTAGTTCCACTCCCACCGGGTTCAGGCAGACGAACATTAGGCTGATTTTCATTATTTGTGTTAAAACTTAAAACATGATTCAATTCACCTTCTTCTGACAATTTCGCCCAAAAGGTATTCTTGGTGGACTGACCATTTTCGTTGAGGTAAAACTCATCATCAGGAAAGACCGCAAATTGTCCTTGAAAGTTACCCAATTCGTCTGCAACCGTGATGACATTCTTCAAATCATCTTGTCTGGATTGATAATACGCACCTTTGTAGTAAACAATTTCACCAGAGGAGTAAGTCTCACTTGAGGACCAAGCAGAACCTTGCTCGGTTACTGATGCTGATACTTCTTCAAAAAGCGGATTTCCAACCAATAGTGATTCATTTGTAAAATCATCAGTTGCTAGGAAATAACGGTCTACAGGAGCATTGTTATTGTTAACATCATAAGATCTGTTGAAAACAATATCACCTTTTTTTCCAGAAACAGTACCGTTATCCATCAAAACGGTTTCAAAACCTTTCTTGGGCAGACCATCTGCAAGCAAGAACAATCCACCGCCTTCAAGGTTTGTTTCAGTGAGAGAATCCCAAACAGAAGAATCCAAGTTGGCTTCATCAGTTACAAGAAAATAACGCCCATCATGAAGGACGACAGCACCATCAACCAAAGCAGCTGGGTTCGCAGTTGAATCCACAATGTCACCTTTTACAAACATTCCATCAATAATTTCGCCTGAAGGATCTGTTGCAACTAGTCTGTATTTGTGGTTAGCCTGATCAAAGACGGTCATGGCGGAAGACTCTGACCCTTGAACCGAAAAATGCGAGACAGGGTAAACGATTTCCTGCACTAATGCGGCGGCGTCAGTGGAAAGATCAGCAATTGAATTTTCGTAAGTTTTGGACTCCAACAAGATATCTTCCGTATGGTATTGTGCATCCAATTGTTCGTCAAAGAGTCTTCCGTCAGGAGACAAGAAAAAGATTCTATTTTCTGTTTTTTCAGACTGGAGATTCCAATCCTCTCTTTTTACATCGTAATTGGAAGGAATCTTTTTCCAGAAATTGCCTTCCAAACCTGGCTTTCTGTTAAAATTGGCATCGATTTGAGATTCCCATAACTCACCATCATGCAAAACCAAATCACCCAGTTCATAACGCGAAAGTCTTTTCCAAGGATAAGAATGGTCAATGTTTAGACTGGAAGATCCTTTAATAGACTCGGCATTTATTGATACATCTCTACTCCAACTCATCACTGGAGCAGAACCTACAGGTCTAATTTTATTGGTTATTGCATATTCCTCAATTTTCAGACTGTCGAACTCATCAACGGCTTGTCCGTACTTAGTGCCTGAAACGTAGAAATTGGCTATATCAGTAATTTCAATATCATCGTTTTGAGATGTAGATCTCCTCCAGACGCCTTCGGAATTCAATTCCATAGGCTTAAGATATCCCTTAACTGGGAGCAGTGAATCAGAAGTATCTTGGTAATATTGAAAAGTGTAATCCCCGGCTAGATTATCCTGGCCGGTAAGGGACTGGACTTGTAGGTCATCCAGATTAAAGACCATATCACCATTGTTAAAAAACTCACCAAAAGCTTTTTCCCAAACGGTGTCTTGATCAGCAGCGTCTAAATCAGCCCATCCCTGAACTGCAATGGGAACTGGTCTTTGAGCATATTCATTCCGAAAGGACTGAACTGCATTACTGTCTAAAACAATATCGAATTGAGATTGATCAAAAGTTTGGGACCCCACTTCAAAAACTTCTTGTCTGATAACTTCCTTTTCAGCGTCGTTAAGGTCATCAAAATTCTTACCTGGGAAACGTGCAGCCGTTTTATCGGCAATCTTTTCTTCTACTTGGTTGGGAAAATAAGTGGAAGGGTTCCATTGCGAAATGTAACTCACGGAAGAATGGTAATTTTCACCCACACTTCCATAAACCACAAGATCTCCGTTATTGGAAATCTCAGAGGAAAGCATTGCATTGGAATTTCTTAAATTAGGAGATTCCCCTCCCCTAACATATGCTCTATACCAAGGAAAATCAGGATCAGGAGAATTGGGGTCCGGTAGGCGGGGCGATTGATCCAGGGAACCCGTATCGTTATTGATCAAATCTCGAACAACTTCATTTATTTTGGATGTGGTTAATCCGTCTTTGGTCGCCTCAACTATATATTCTCTACCGTTAATCTTAAAGACAACTTGCTCACCTTCAGCAAGAATTCGATTACCATCAACACTTTCAGAGCCTACCAGACTTGCATTGAGTGAAATCGAAGTTTTGATCTCATTACCCAAGAGTACATCGGTATTTCCAAAATTAGGCTTTAATTCATTACCCGCAAACAATGAAGTACCCCTGTGCGTCGCATTAATGCGATTAAGGGCCTCTTCCACCAACTCGGATATTTCATGACCGTAAGTTTCAGCTGCAGATTGGTTAAGCTCAGTACCTGCAACTCGTGCAATCTCAATTGCCCTCTGATTAAGTTGCCTGAGATGATCTAGATTCAGATGCCCAGCATTAAGAAACTCCTTAGCTTGTGATGAGTTTCTCTTGTATTGAGAAAGCTTAGATTTTTCGGATTCAAGATTGATCAGTCTTCCAACACGTAACCCGTCATCTTCTGGATATTTTATTTTCTGACCCGTTGAAATTTGCTGGTCCAACTCGAACCGTTTGATTTCCAAATCGCGAATAGTCCTGGTTACACTATCGGATACACTGAGGTTTGGAATTCGCATTATTTAACAAGCCCCATTACAACCAATTCGAGCATTTTGTCGAGGGTATTTAACACTCGAGAAGATGCCTGAAACGATCGCTGAAACTGCATTAGGTCCGCCACTTCTTCATCGATGGAAACCGAGCTCACAGCCCTTCTTTGATCTAAAAGCAGATTCTGAATCGATTTCTGATGGTCAAGATTGTCGTTAAGATCAGCCATCTCATTTCCCAGATCTGCATTTATAACTGATATCATTTCAGTAAATTTGCCATCCCCAACCTTACTGATCTCAAAAGCGGTGTCGTTTGAACCTTCGGGCAAGTCCTCAGAGCTCTTGATGTTTTCTGCATTAAGTCCGTCGTCTACTCTCAGTGCGGTGGCCAAGTTCCATTCATTTGAAAGAACTGCATCAAACTTAAAATTATCGCCTTGAACATACATTTGTGAACCATCCTCTATCCGAAAAGGAATGTCCTCGTAACCTCTCAACCAAAAACGACCATCGTCATTGTTTGGGCTGTCAGGAGTTAGTAGTCTGTCTTCTCCCGGATATGTCGAATCGTAATCGATGGTGGTATGCTGCATCCTTCTTGCAGACGCGTAAAAATTACTCTGGACTCCAACATCTTCGATCTGAAGTCCGAAATTATCTCCCTCGCGAAACCAAGCTATCCCCGAGTTGTCCAAATCCCAACCCTGTTCCAATTCATTTGGCAAGATGTTACTACTCTGTACGATGGTGAAAGTATCACCTTCAGCGTAAGGCAGAGTCATGTTAACTTCTTCTTCAAATAATTTCAATTCACCGTTACCTTCTTTACCGAAAAGCCCATAGGTTTCTTCTATAAAAGTGTTGGGACCCATAACGGGTCTGGAGAGAAAAGCGTCAAAACCGAACAAATATCCGCCAGGTTCATCTGTCGGGTTGTAAATTCCATTCACCTGAGACACAAAATCAGTAACCAACTCATTCAAACCTACTCTAAATTTATCTAATGCGTTGAGCTTGGCGTCTTGATACCCGGCAATAGCTCCAGTTTCCAAGGATAATTCGGTACCCGTACCAGCCGAATCGCCTTCCAAGAAAATAGAATTCTCTGAGGGCAGTCCATTTCCTTCATTGATAATTTTGAAGTCCTTAATTTCGCCACCTCTAATAACGGCTTCTGCTATACCCAAGTTAAGTTCTTCCCATGAACCATAATCCGATATATTATGTCCCGTAGGTGCAGCTTTTCGAACAAATTTAAGACTGTCTAAATTGTTTGCATCAGGAACAATGTTCTGATCTGCCGCCTGTGGGGTAAATTCGTAGATATATTCGGACCATTTTTCGTCGAAAGGATTAAAAGAGGCTACTGATTCAGCATCAGTGAAATTGATGTGATAAACATCGGTATCAGAATTGTATGGAGCGTCATTTACAATGAAAAACTTATCTTGGTGAAAATACACCTCGCCAATTTGCAACTCAAGTTCGGTTTGAGTTTGATCAAGAACTTGAGCAGATGAATCTATCCAAGCATTCAATTTAACGAATTCACTGGAGCTTTCGGGATTAAAGTCACCAGAAAGATATTTCAAGTGCAATGGATTATTTGAGTCCAATGTTCCAACCTCGTCATTCAGAAACATAAAATATGAGTCATTTACAGAAAGAACATCTCCTTTCAATAACTCATCGCCATCCACTAATGGTAGATTTTTGCTTGCAAAACCGGGACCATTCTCAGGCAAAACGTCACCAATCAAAAGCACATTTCCACTAACTCCAACTAGGTTCTCGGAATTAAGCTGTATAATTTCACCTTTCTCACGATTTTGAACAGCAGAAAGATCCAATCCTTTAACGAGAGGAGAAAGTGCCTGATAGTAGTTGCCATCATATTCAAAAACATCGTTGGCGGAAAAGTTACGATTGGTGATCTGAACATCAGGATTTTCAAGGGAGGCGTCACTTATATTCTGGAGCAAAGCACCCGCATCCTCCGATGCCTGATAGTATTTTCCTTCATAATAAATCTGATCACCCTTCACAAAGCTTTCAAGGTCAGAAAACTTTCTTTTGGTTTCATCCACCTTACCATTTGGCCAATCCGTAATTTCCATGAATTGATCACTATTAAGAGGAGTGGAAGAACTTCCTGTATTTTCAAGTGCCTGCCAAAGAGAAAGATTTCCCTCAGCATTTTCAAAATAAAACACTTCTCCTTCTTTTCTCTCCACACTTGGGACAGAAGTGGAGGCCAAAGCACCAAGTTGGGTTGCTCCACCGGTAACTGCACTAATTTCATTACCTTCGTCAAAAGGCTGCCCAGCAGGAAGAGCATTAGGATCGGCAACTGCTTGTTGTGGCACTACGGCGGCAGGATTTGCATCCGTTTCACCAATTAAAGGGATGGGAGGAAGTAAAGATAAGAGAATTGGACCATCGGAATCGTCATAAGATGTACCTCCATCAAGAACCTCTACTCTACCAAGTTTTCCTTCTGGAGTAATCTTTGCTTGGACCACGGCGTTGCGCCCCCCGGGATTCATTCGAGAAGCCTCTTGGGTGGAAATTGTGGCTATTTGATTGGCATCTAATTCAGGATTCTTGATTTCAAGATCTCTTGAAATTAGAGAAGTACCTAAAGTTAACTTTTGATCCCAATCATTGGTCACTGACTTAGGACCTGTCGGATCCAATAAATTGATTTTCCTGCCATCTTTTGAATCAACATACAAATTCAAGAAGCCGGAAACTTTGTTTGTTGTTGGATCAATGTCGTCCTCAAAAGTAAAATTCATGTATCCGGCCAATTCCTCAAGCAAAGCCTGCCTGCGGTCTCTGTAACTTACAGCCTTCCCCTTATCCTGAAGTTCAAACCTCCTTACTTGTTTGTTAACTTCATGAATTTGTGAAAGCAGGCGATTCACATCATCCACTGACCTCTCCATGGTAAGATTGAGGTCACTTTCAATACGATCCAGGTTTTCTCCAGTTTCGTTAAAACGATTAACTAAAGTTTTAACCTTATTTAAAATATCCTGCTTTGTAGTTGCATCGTTCGGAGCAACAGAAAGATCATGGAAAGAATTGAAGAAATCATTAAGAGCTCTTGAAAGGCTACCAGGCGCAAGAATACTGTCATGATCTTCATCCAATCCAGCATTTACGCTATTATTGGTAAGACTTTCGCCCATAGCTGCCTGCAATAGGTCCAAAATTTCCTTTTTAGCTTCCAAGGATGAAGTTTGACCGGTTTCAACAATAACGCGGTCGTCGAGCATGCGGCTTCTTGCATGATCAAGCCCACCTGCTTCAAGTCCTGATGTTTGCAACCCGCCAAAAGAACCATACATGACACCTTCACGAGCCAAAACCCTTTGACGGGCGTAGGTCTCATCATTGACATGAGCTAAATTTTGACCAGCAATCTCAGCAGTCTTCGCATGATATCGAAGAGCTTCACTATTTTTGCTTATCTCACCTAATAAAGACATATTATGAGTTATGCGCTTTCGTTCAAGCTGGACTTACCAGTGTCAAGTCTATTAAGGCTGCCTTTAGAGTCATAGACTTTAGAGTTAGATGAGGGATCTGCCATCGATAGAAGTTGGTCAGTTACTTCAGTTAGACGACGTAAAAGTCTCTGATTTTGTTCGATTTTATTCCGCACCTGAGAGATCAAAGAATTGATTTCATCGATAATGCTCTGGAACATTGGTTGCGTGACATCTGGAAAATAAGACACCAACTCACTAAGAGTAGATGAGTCGGGTTCCCCAAAGGTTTCTGCCAAATTGGAAACGTATCCAGTCCTTTTCCTGTGCAGAATTTGACTTGCTTCCAATTGAGTTTGAACAGATTGGTTAATTTCCAAGAGACTGTCAGGTCTACGGTTTAAAATGCTTTGTTGCTGAGCATTCAGCAAACCAATAAGACCTCCATACTCCTGTAACTCATCGCGTAACAATCCGAGGAGATCCTCCCAATCAAAGCAGAGACCAGAAGTATGGCTTTGGGATAATTGCACCATTACTCGGAAACTCCTTTCTCAGGATCAATGGAGTCATCTTTTGGACTAGAAGGTGTTGAAATTTTTTGATTCAATTGCTGTTGAAGAATATTGGAGACTCCAAATCCTCCACCCTGTGCAACGCTCTCTGAAATGGCATCTGTGAAAAAATGCCTGTACATCCTGTGAGCTCCTGCATCCTCATTGAAGACACCCTCGAACATAGGTTTGAGTGCTTCTTTGAGGAACTGTTTTACCAAGACCGCTTCGAACTGTTGACTCACGGCAGCATTTTTCTGTTTTTGAGAAATGTTTTTGGAGTGAGCCATCTCCATGAGGATCGAAGAATCCATCCCTACATACTTGTCATTGGTACTAGCGATTTCCATAAAGATGCTTAGTTAATGATCAACTCTGCCTGTAGTGCCCCTGCGTTTTTGATTGATTGGAGAATGGAGGCCATTTCGCGAGTGGTAAGTCCAAGTTTGTTTAGTGCCGAAGCAAGATCATTGACCGTAGAAGCACCCTGCGGGTCTAACTCTTCAAGAGTTTCAAACCTACCAATTTCTTCGATCAGCTCTGCATTTTCGCCTTCAAGAATGGTTGTAGCTCCCTGAGAAAAAGGGAGAGGTTGACTAACGCCTGTGGTCGGATTTAAGAAAATTGTTATATTACTGTTACTAACTGCAACTGGAGATATGCGGACATTCTCTGTAGCAACTATGGTTCCGGTCCTCTCATTGATTATAACACGGGCTGGGACTTCCGGCTTAACATCGATTTCACCAATTGCTGCTAGAAAATTTGTAAGCTGTCCTCTGTATTGAGGGGGCAAATTCACATTCACAACGCCAGAATCTGTCGCAAGAGAGGTGGCTGGAAACAATAAATTAATGGCATCAGCCATTTTGACTGCAGTACCAGAATCAGGGGATCTCAGTAATAAGTCAATTGAGTTACCCTGAACAACATTGCTCTCAACCTCCACCTCAACAATTCCACCATTGCTGACTATGCCGACTGTTGGATGATTAACCTGCACATTGGCCCCACCAGCATTACCCGCAGAAAGTCCACCCACAGAAACCGCTCCTTGTGCGACTGCATAGGCAGTTTTGTTATCAGGACCAAAAAGCGGAGTCTGCAACAGAATGCCACCTTGGAGGGAATCTGCATTACCAATGGAAGATACGGTTACATCCATCCTTGTACCTTCCTTTGCAAAGGGGCCAATATCAGCGGTTACAATAACAGCCGCAATGTTTCTTGATTTATCGGCTTTATCTGCTCTTATACCAAAGTTTTCCAGTGCATTGAGGATACCAAGTTCGGTATATTCAATTCTGGAATCACCCTGACCGTTTAAACCAGTAACTATTCCATAGCCTCTTATCTGATTGCTTCGACTACCACGGACATCCGTCAAATCTTTTATTCTCGCTGCATCCAAAGATGAAGGCACCGCCAAAAGAACACATAATGGTAAGAGAATGATTAAGCTTTTCACTTCAGAAAGGATTAAGGATGGAAGCAAGGCGTTGATACCAGGATTCTTTCTGAGCATCGTTGAGGCTGCCTTTTGAAACAAATTCAATCTGAGCGTCTGCGATGAATTGAGATGATACTATGTTTCTATATCTTAATCCATCCTTGAAACCAAATCCAATATCCTCAGATCTAACCATGCCTTTAAGTACTGCAAAATAGCTTTCACCAGAAAAAGTGACCATTCTGGCACCTTCTATCACTAAAACATCATTGGGAAGAACATCTATTATTACGACGCTCACCCTTCCTTTCAAATCTTGTGTGTTCGCGATTGAACCGCCGCCCTGATTTGAACTGTCAGTTTCAATTTGAGTGCCTGGCAAGCCCCCATTGTGAGTTCCAAATCCACTATTAGCAAAAAGAAACTGTTGGACCGCATTCTCAACTTGAGACTGCCTATTTCTTACTGAATTCTGAGACGCAGCCAATGAGGAGCTCTCTGCAACATCAATAGTAATAAGATCCCCCACCTGATAGGCACGTTTTCCAGAGTAAAGACCTCTTTTGACGGCATTACTCTTATTCCAAAGTGAAGCAGCACTCACAAAGGAAAGCGATGCCAATAACATAAACAAGTAAGATAACTTCATAAAATTTTACAGATTAACTTTTACGCTGTTTCGATTTAATACTTTAGCTTGAAATTCTTTATCTGAAGAAAGGTTGCGTATTCTTACAATCCCATCCTGAACTCCATTATCCAAAGAAACTCCCTTCATTGAAATGTAGATACCACCTCCTGAAGCAAAAACATCTACAATTTCACCTTTTCGAACAAGATTAACCTTTGACAGATTATTCCATTTCAGTGCCGCTCCCACATTCACTGAGCTTGACAATTCATAACCCGCAAGAGAGTTTGTTGCGGGTACTGCACCTGCATTATGCCTAAGAATATCAATTGGTTGGACTGCAAAAGATTCGACAGACAAATCACTTCCACGAACTAACTTATTTTTTGCAACGAATACATCAACAAAGTGAGCAATCCTGAGAGGTTCACCATATTTCATGACTAATTTCCCTTGATCCCAAACTTCAAACCTCACGAAGGAACTTGGAGACAACTCATCGGGCATTGAATCAATGATCTTTACGATATAGTTTGGACTTACTTCTATTGTTTGCCAAATTCGCGTTAGTTTAGCAGAAACCATTCCACCGCATTGATAGCGGTACTGGAGAGTCTGACCGAGTTTTCTTTCTATCTCACTCGAAGATAGATTAATTTTATGTTTTTTATCAAATTTAAAATCTTTTTTGAGAGAAAGGGAGCTTGAGAAGCCCGCATTTGGAGAAATCAAGGCAGAGGATTTTGTCCCCAGAATAATCTTATTATTCTGAGGTGATGATATACTCAAAGGATTAAGGAATTTGGAGACATCTCCGAAAGAGATGCAGAATGGCAAAACTAACAAAAAGTTGAACTTCACAATTTAACGCTTCAACTGATTAACTCTTGCGAGCATATCATCAGATGTTTGGATCGATTTTGAATTTATTTCATACGCACGCTGTGCAACAATCATATTAACCATTTCTTCAACCACATTGACATTCGACATCTCGAGATATCCTTGTTGAAGAACTCCAAAACCGTTTTCGCCCGGGGCACCAATTTCAGGAGGACCGCTTGCCTCTGTCTCAGTGTAAAGATTACCGCCCTGAGACTTAAGGCCTGCAGGATTAGGAAAACGAACTAATTCAAGTTGTCCAATTATTTGCGTTCCATCTGCAGTCTCTACCGAAACTTCACCTGTAGGTGATACAAAAACATTTGTCACCTCAGGGTCAATCTGCAAACCTGCTGCTAAAGGTAGTGCATCTGCAGTAGTTAATTGTCCATCCGGACCAATCTTAAAGGCGCCATCTCTTGTGTAAGCTTCAGTCCCATCTGGTCTTTCAACCTGAAAGAATCCAACACCATCGATGGCAATATCCATTTTCTCACTTGTTTGAGTAAGTTGTCCCTGAGTAAAAATTTTTGCAGTTGAAACAACTTTCGTTCCATTACCCATTTCAACGCCTGTCGGTACAACGTTACCTGCACCTGTCTGACCACCGGACTGACGCGGATTCTGGTAAAGCAAATCTTGGAACTCTATCTTATTTTTCTTGTACCCAGTAGTATTTACATTAGCTATGTTATTTGAAATAACATTTAGATTTAACTGCTGAGCCTGCATGCCCGTAGCACCGGAATAGAGTGATAAGTTCATATTATTTTTTAGCTAGTTTGTCCAAGTGTACCTATTGCTTTACCAATATTCTGATCAAAGGTTTGTATCATTTTCTGATTGGCTTCGTGTGCTCGAGAAACTTCAATCAAACCAATCATCTCTTCGATAGCAGAGACATTACTGTTCTCAAGATATCCCTGCATGATCGTAAATGATTCTGCTTCGGCTATTTCTGGTTGAGTTTCTGGGTCTTTACTTACAAATCCACCGCCTACTTTTTGTAAATCCATAAGAGGATCTTCAAAAACAAATACTCCTAACTGCCCAATATTTTGTTCACCCTGAAAAACCTGGCCCTCCTTATCGATTAGTAAATCCCCGCCGCCTGGAATTGTTTGGATGTTATTTCCCCCTTGATCAGCAAATTCATGACCCATACTGTTGACAAGAACACCATCTGCATTGGCATAAAATTGACCGTCACGAGAGTAAACAGAGTCTCCGTTTTGGTTCATAAGGGCGAAAAAACCCTCACCCCTGATTGCCAGATCCATTGGATTATTGGTTTCACGAATTTCGCCCTCATTGAAATCAATTTGGTTCTTCATTACAGGAAAAGAACCTGGCATCTCATTCCTCAGGCGGTCGTGAGTACTCCTAGCAATTTCACCACCCTCAACTGCCTCAAAACTTACTGCAACTTTCTTAAATCCCGCAACATGACTGGCAGCAATGTTGTTGGCAATGACATTTTGATATTGCTCGAGGCCCCTCAAGGCTGATGCATTTTCGTATAGCGATAGATTCACCCATTCACGAAAGCAATACCCGTGCCATAAATGGCAAAATATCAATAATTACAAGCGATCTTCAGAACACGACCATCATTCATGTGAATGATTATTTCCTGAGGACAACCGTCAACCGAAAGAACTTCGACGACTGGTGAATCACCTTCACTGTAAACAGTTTCTCTTTCCACCTCTACGTCATTGGCTTCTTTGTTTTGGTCTTGGATCAACTGAGCACTGTTATTGGCCATATCAGTCAAAGACCTGAATTCAGAAATTGTACCGTCCAAATTTGTTTTGGAATCTTTGTTTCGCCCTGTCAGATAGTTGTCCATAAATGAAAAAAAGCAGGAAAGATGCCTATTTGTTTGGAAATGTGGCCAAGTCTTCCTTGCTAATATCAAGAACCAAACTCAATTCCACTCTACGGTTCTTTGAAGGTTGATTGGGAAAACGGGAATCATTCGGTTTTGTAGAACCATGACCGGTTATGCTTTCAAGCTTACCAGAAAGGTCTCCTGCTGAGTAATGAAGAAGGGAATCATTAACCTCCTTCGCCTGAAGAAGAGACATTTCCCATGAACCCTCTCCATTTAATCCAAGACTGCTTTTCAAATGGCTCGTATGTGAATCAATTCTGTAAACCAAGGTATGCTGAGAAAGCAACCAAGACATTCTCTGCATTACGCTCTGTCCAAAACGAGTTAAATTCGGTGAAGAGTCCAAAAATAGGGGTCTTTCATCTCCATGTAACAAAACCACCTTCAAACCATCCGAAGTTGCATCTATTTGAACAACAGAATCATCAATTTCATGAAGACGAAGCCTCTCATACCAATCTTGAGCGATACGGTGCAAAACATCAATATCTATGGAAGTAGTGTCATTCGTATTCCGCATGGTCGTATCAGAACGACCTACAATTTGATCTACCATACTGCCTGGACGAGCATCCTTTTGCTCAACTGGAGTTGATTTGGGCACGCCTGCTTTGTAAGGATCTCTGAAGAAACGAGTTGTGGCGATTATTACCTCCTCGTCTTGAGAGAGAATCCAAAGCACTAAAAAGAGAGACATCATTCCAGTTACGAAATCTGCGTAGGCGACTTTCCACGCACCTGCAAACGCAAAAGAAGAAGGCTTTTTTTTATGAGAAGGGGTAGCCACAATCAAGTGTCAGAAATTATGCACCTTGCCCGGCACTTTTGCACTTCTCTTCGAGTTCATCAGCCGATGGTTGGATTTGCTTGTCAAGCGAACGCCTTCCGATTTCCACAGCCATAATTGGGGATAATCCAGTAGCAAAACCTGACACACACCTTTCCACAATTCTGTAGTAGAGGAACTCTTGAGTTTGGTTAAGGGAAATAAGCCTTCCAAGGGGAACTCCTATTCCATAGGCAAGGAAAATTCCCAGAAAGGTACCACTTAACGCTGCTGCGACCTTATATCCAACAGATTCCGGATCCTCCAAATTGGACATCGTATTGATAATACCTAGAACAGCAGCAACGATACCCACTCCAGGCAAAGCATCAGAGATCATTTCCACTGCTTTGATCGAGCGACTGGACTCCGCCTCTCTACTTTGAAGCTCTGCATTTAAAATACCACCAATATCACCTGGTTTACAGCGACCATCAACAATTGGACGCAAAGAATTACAAAGAAACTCTACAAGCCCTTTATCGTTTAAAAAGGATGGATACTTAGTAAAAATTGAACTGTTTTGCGGATCACTAACATGTTCGTCAAGTGCAGGTGTCCCTTTACGGCGTCCTAGCATAAACAATTCAAACATCAGAACAAGTAAATCGACAAACTTTCCTTCGTCCGCGACCCCACCTTTGAACGCCTTGATAAGATCATCTTTAAGATTCATCAAAACACTTTTAGGGCTCGACACGACTAAAATTCCAAGACCAATCCCACAAATAATCATGATCTCTCCAGCATGGATTAGAGTTACGGGACTTCCTCCTGCAACGGCAAAACCACCGATACAGGATACAAAAACAATGATAATACCTACGGTAAGTAACATAACGATTTAGATGAGTGATTTAAATTGTGCTTTCAAGGTCAAGACGGATTGTGATAAAATTTGGCTGATTCTACCTTCTGATAGGTTGAAAACCTTAGATATTTCAGATAGTCTAAGCTCTTCATAATAATACAACATCAAGATTTGTTTTTGCTGCTCTGGCAATCCCTTAATTAGATCTCTTAAAATCTCGACCTTTTCCTTGGATTCCAACATTTCAGAAGAAGATTGGTCAGTTGGATCGTCCAAAGTCTCCAGCAAAGATGAAGTTTCACGTGTTTGATCGGAACCCTCAAATTGATTTTCAATGGGAGTAAAGGTTATTGGTTGAGTTTCCTTGAGCAAAATTTTGTATTCCCTGTCGCTGATGTTAAGCTCATCTTTGATTTCGGAAGCATTTGGACTTCTCTTAAGTTTTGATTCGAGTTTAAGTATTGTTTCCTGCAAAGATTTTGCTTTTGCTCGGTTTGCCCTAGGAAGGCAATCGATACGCCTGAGTTCATCAAGAAGTGATCCCCTTATTCGCATTGCAGCGTAGTTTCCGAAAGATTTGCCCTTGGAAGGATCAAACTGATTTACAGCTACAATTAAAGCCCTAGCTCCAATTCCATACATGTCTTCAACCAAACAGTTGTCAGGAAAGTTGTGCTTCATTCTCAACACGAGTGACTTGACCAATGGAAGGTAATCGATAATAAACTTGTCCCTTTGCTCATCGGAAAGCATCGCACGGTTGTATCTTTCTACCGCCTTAGCCATGTTAGCATGACTGTAACTTTCTGAAGAAGATTTAACTGTACTTACGGAACTCATCTACTCTGAGGATGCTATACTTTTCCCATCAATACTGTTTGTTCGATCCTTAGTAAAGTTTAATGCATTGCCATTGGTTTGAGCTACAACATTTTCGACGTCATTCACTGGATCCATTTTAGCGAAGGATTGAACTTTCCCATTCAATTGGCTTTTCAGGCAAATATTGATCATAAATCTTCCGCCAAGTGCAAAAATCATGCATCCAAAAACTCCATGAACAACAGCCAAGATAAACTTTTGGTATATTGCCAAAGATGCAAGGCCAAGAACTACAAAACCGAAGAAGCCAAAAAAGACAAAGAAGAATCTAGCGTCGTTGTTCATGAGATGACTTTTTTGTAGCTACTAAATCCCCTGGAATACAATTCTTCTGGAAATGTTCTTGAAATCATCTGATTCAGAACATTTGTGGAAAAATCTCCAGTCACATTCTGACCGTTACAAATACATAAGGGACTGAGAGAAGAGTTAAGAAACAAAGGCCATAGTTTGGTGGAATTTGTTATTTCATCAAAATGCGTCACTGCTATGTGGGTTGCCTTGAGGTGTCGAGCCATTTGAATCTCTTTTTGAATTATATCACGCTCATATGCACCATTAACGATTAAAACTCTCGTTTCGACATTCAGACTGTCCAATACATGCCCCGCTTCAGCCCACCCATTTAAGTCATTCATGGCTAGCCCCGGAAAGTCGAGATACAAAGGATTTTCGTGACTTGATGCAGGTAAGGAATCGGCTTCACGAAATAGCGTAACCCCAATAACCTCGCAAAAAATTCTTAGTGCATCGTCTGGATTGGGAATTCCATTCTCAACTTTCAAGACCGAGGGAATTGACTTGTTCATGAAAACCTCGTGAGCAAGAAACTTGCATAATGTTGTGGTTTTACCTACACCTGGACAACCTAGGAGGGCAATCCGATTGGTTGTTGGTTTTTCTTCGGAGGATCTAAAACGATCGCTCAAGCCAATCGTGATCTCCTTTAAAACATCAGCAAAAGGTTTGTTCTTAATTTCATCCCATTGCTTCCATGACTGAATATCTCTTAGCAATATTGGATCAAAGCCCGAACGTTTCAGAAGAACAAGATTGTCATCATAAGAATGAACTCCATCCTCTTCATCCTTAGAAGCNGNTTTTGGCATCTCTGGATCACTAAGGCTAGAATTGGGNNTTACCTCACTCTTNTGGGGACTNGAAGTCTCAGGCTGTTGAGGGATNGTTGNGGGTTCTTCAGCAGGGACTTCTGCNATAACCTCTAACTTTGGNGAAGAAATAAATCTTTTCAGACCTTCCCCACCCAATTGCCTAACCGAAAGAACCTTGGCATCGTCGCCCAGTTTGTCTCTTATAACTCGAACCGCTTCTTCTGCAGATCTTACGACTAANCGAAACTTCTTTCCCTCCAAATGGGTTTCGTTATCTGAACTCTTATCACTNAAGTTGTTCATNAGATTACAACGGTTGCTGGCTCAGCATCAACGGGACTTTCTTGAGAAACTGGTGCTTGGTCAAAAACCTCAGGAGGAATGCCTTGAGATTTAAGGGCAATCGCAGCGTATGGTTCAATTTGAGTTTCAGTAGGTAACTCTTGATAGGAAAGTATAACTAATTGCGGAATGCTTGGCTCAAGAAAACGACGGATCGCCAAGCGTAACTCAGCAGTCGTAAGCAATATCGGAGTTATTCCCTGAGACATCATTTCCGAAACTTTCGGTTCCAACTCTTCTAACAAACCTTGAGTAGTTGATGGATCCATTGCCAAACCAATATCAAATTGACTTTTCTTAACTCGCCCGATCAAGGTTTGCTCGAGAGTTGGTTCCAAGGTAAGTGCAACAAGTTTGTTCGGTTCCACTTCATATTCTTTTACAAAATACATCCCAAGCCTTTTCCTTGCTTGTTCAGACAAATCATCAGGAATTTTCGTTACATGAGCCATATCGGCTATCGTCTCAAGTATGAGAGTCAGATTCTTGATGGAAATCTTTTCACGCAAAAGATTTTGAAGAGTTCTCTGGATAATTCCAACATTCACCAAGTCGGGCAACAATTCGCTTACTAGTGTTGGGTTCTTGTCCTTTATCAGATCAATAAGCCTTTGTGTTCCTTCTCTTTCCAAAATGAGAAATGCATTCTTTTTCAGAACATCGGACAAATGGGTCACAAGCACAGAAGAAGGATCAACCACTGTACACCCTTCGACCTCTGCATTTCTTTTCTCTTCCTCAGGAATCCAAGATGCCTTAATACCAAATACGGGTTCGATACACGGAATTCCCTTAAGTTTGGATACATCGCCATCTCCCATATTCATTGCCATTGCTCGGTCGGGGATTACAGTAGACCTTTCGATCTCTTTTCCTCTTAGAAGAAAACGGTACTCATTCGGTTCCAATTCAATGCTGTCACGCACCCCAATGGTTGGAAGAAGCATCCCCATTTCCTTAGCAAAATTCGTTCGAGCTCCGGTTATTCTATCAAGTAAATCGCCACCTTTTTTCTTATCAGCAAGAACAAGCAAACCATATCCCATCTCTAGGGCAAAGACTTCCTGTTCAATGGCATTCTCAACAGGAGAAAGGCTTTTCTCACTTTCACCGCTTTGACCAATTTCATTTTGATTTTGAGCTAAAGGCAAATTACTCGTTTCTCCTTCTTTGAACTGGCTGTTTGGCAGTTGACTGATGGAGGGTTCTTCGGCTGATTTTTTGTAAATCAGATAAGCAACCCCAAAACATGCCACCGACAAAATGAAGAATGGCCAAAAAGTTTCGGACAAGAAGAAGCCAAATGCCAAGAGTAAAACACCAGATATAGCAACTGCCTTAGGATAGATTAATAACTGCTTACCTACAAATTCACCAAGATTAGCCTCTTCAGATGATCTGGTTACCAAAATACCCGCAGCAATTGAAACAATGATGGAAGGTATCTGACTAACGAGACCATCACCAATCGAAAGAATCGTGTATGTTTGCAAAGCATCGGTTATTGGCAAGTCACGCTGGAAAAACCCGATCAAAATTCCACCAATGACATTTACAACAGTGATGATTATACCAGCAACAGCATCACCTCTGACAAATTTGCTGGCACCATCCATAGAACCATAAAAGTCAGCCTGCTTCTGAAGTTTCTCACGCTTTTCAATAGCCTGTGCTTCCGTGATAATACCGTTCTGCATCTCAGCATCAATTGACATTTGCTTACCAGGCATAGCATCAAGAGTAAACCGAGCAGAAACCTCTGCAATCCTACCTGCACCTTTTGTAATAACGACAAAATTGATAACCACCAAAATAAGGAAAATGACAGCACCGACAACATAGTTACCGCCCACAACAAATGTTCCGAAGGATTTAATTACAGATCCAGCATCTGCGTCCAATAGTATTAAACGAGTGGAAGCCACATTCAAACCTAGTCGATAGAGAGTTACTGCGAGGAGCAGAGTTGGAAAAACTGAGAATTCGGAAGGATCCTCTAGATAAATTACCGTTAAAAGTATCAGAATTGAAATTCCGATACTAAAAACAAGAAGAATACTCAAAAGATCCTTATGAACAGGTATAACCAAGAGGAAAATTGCCGCTATTACACCAGCAACAAAAGCAAGCTCGGTGCTACCTCCGAACCCTGAAAATTTGGATCTTAGATTATTAAAAAAATTGTTCACCCAAAAGAAATAGAACGAGTTGATTTGGCCAGCAAACGTCTAGCTTTCAACCTGTGAAAATAATAAGAATGTTTCTGATAAACATCTGCAAGTATATGAGCAACAACTTGATAGAGCTCAACTGGGATTTTCTCGCCAATTTGTCCAAGGGCATACAATGTTCTTGCCAATGGTTTGTTTTCAACCATGGGGACATCGTACTCTTTAGCTATTACCTTTATCCTTCTTGCAACCATATCATAACCTTTAGAAACTACAACTGGAGCAGAATCCGTGCCCTTTTCATACTTTAATGCGACAGCGAAGTGCGTAGGGTTAGTAACTACAACATCTGCAGTTGAAACCGAATCCATTCCCGCATTGGAGAGGATTTCCGCTCCTCTTTGCCTGAGCTTTTTCTTTATTTCTGGATCAATATCCTTCGCTTTAGCCTCATCCTTAACCTCTTGTTTGGTCATTTTCATCTCCTCTTCGTGCTCTTTCTTCTTAATTATAAAGTTGATAACTGCAATTATAAGAAGGAAAAGTACAACAATGGTAAACATCACCAAAAACAACTTGTAAATGAAAAGCAGAACATGCTGGATGGGAATAGGAGCGTAGAAAATTGGATGGTCACTAAAGATCAGCATAGTAAACCAAACAACACTTCCAAGAGCACAAAATTTTAGAAAATCGATAGCAAATGCCTTTAAACCTTTTATACCAAAAATCTTCTGTGCTCCAGTAATTGGATTAAATTTGCTGAGCTTTGGTGTCATGGCACCTGGCGTATAACTAAAA
>NZKO01000066.1 GCA_002692535.1 Opitutia bacterium | reverse complement strand
TTTGAAAATGGAGAGTTACAAGGAAATAGAGATTACTGGAACTCTTGACCTCCATCATTTTCAACCCAGAGAGATCATTCCCTTAATTGATGAATATCTAAGGGAATGTTTGAAAAGTTCGATTTTTGAAGGGAGGATCATCCATGGTAAAGGCACTGGCACATTGAAGAGAACGGTTCAAAGCCATTTGCAAAAGCATCCATTAGTCAAGGATTATTGGAATGGCGATCAAACATCAGGTGGATGGGGGGCTACTTGTTTCTCACTAATAACGCAAAAAGACTGTCGCCAAGATAATTTGCAAGATGCTTGAAATTTTCATTTTATTGGTAAACAATGAACCGAATTTCACTTTTTATCATGAATATCCGGATAATCATCAAAGCCCTTTTACTGACTGGTTTCATAATTTCTTCTTCATGCATGAAGAAGGAAATCCCCGTCAGTCTTTCCATTGAACTGATCGACAAAGGTGTGAAGATGAATTCATTCACCACAGATGAATCTGTGGTGGAGGTTTACCTCGTATCCGAGGAGGCTATCGAAGGGGAACTTTTATCCAAAGCAATGAATGCAAGCGGTCTTGAAATATCTAGAGCAAAGGTGACGCTTGCCCTTCAAAAGGATGATGCAAAATTATTTACCTTTAATTTTGACGCGAATTTGGATCTCGACCAAGTAACGAAATACCAAATCGACCTCAGAAAGAAATAAGATCATAGATATTAAATAATTCCGAAACTTGGGACTTTTGTTTCTTGAGTTAGATATCAGATTTGTTAGTGTCTTACACCTCGGAAGGATGGCAGAGTGGTCGAATGCGGCGGTCTTGAAAACCGCTGAACCGGTAACGGTTCCGGGGGTTCGAATCCCTCTCCTTCCGCCACTACTTTACCAAAAAACTTAAACTTTGGGTTGTGCTATCCACTCATAGTGTATTCCCGTTTTTTTAAAATGCTCACAATTGAGCATGTTAATTTCGTAAAAAAGATTTAATCCTGAGTACCAGAATTCGATTCCTCATCATCCCTCAATCTGTGGATCTCATCGATTTGCTCTGGAGGTGTGGTAAACCGGTTGAAATTCTGCCTTTCAACGGGTTGGGTTATTTTGACAAGTAATTCTTCGTTTTCCTTATCTATGTAGAAAATCTGCAAAAGCTTGGCATGGGAATCATTCACAAGCTTTTTGGAATTATCAAATGGGGAGAAAAACTCCGGTTTCAATTTTCTCAAATTTACCAAAGATTGTTCGAGTTGGGGAAGCAACTGCTGTTTACGATCTAAAATATCTTTGCTAGGCACTGATTTTTGAATCTTGAGCCATGAATTTTCCTCCAGAAGCAATTTGTATACACCTTCACAGAGTGAAAGGTGATTGCTCAAGACACTTGCAGGATCCATAAGGAGAATTGAAGCCCAATAGCTTTTAGTTACCTATTGGACTTGAGGGACTTGCTGTCTGGAAAATCCCGTAACGTTTGACTGCCTGCCGGATAGATCTGGTTTCCTCCAGTTGTTCTCTCCTCCACTTGGCCATTCCGAAAACGAAGTTTAAGTATTCACTGTTCGCAAGATCCTCCCGTGCCTCTTTGACGGTATTCACAAACTCTTCAATTGACATGTAGGTTTCGGTTGCTTGAACAAAATTACCCAATTTTTCCTGACAAAGAGCAATTTGATAAAGTACCGGAACCTGCCAAGTTGGACTAGAATCAACCTTGCGCATCGCTGAATATACCCGGTATGCATTGAAATACTCTGCATCCTCAAAAAACTTATTTGCCAAATAGTTTCCGGTCTTTTTCTTCCAGAAGTTCCATACATTCTTCATTTTTGAAATAAACTCCAAGTTCTTATCGCGCTCCGCACGATCGACTTCCAGGTTTTGGAGTTTTTCCGGATTGAATTCAGCTTCCTTTAAAAGAACAATTAACTCTTTAATGGACTCCTCGTCCTGATGAAGTTGTTCGTAGGTCAAAGCGAGTATGTAATGGGATTCAGGGACATAAGGGCTTTGTGGGTAAATCGTACCGTAACCACGAAGCACCTCCTTGACCTTTGCGAAGTCTGCCTTTGGAGTTTTGTCAAAGGGCAGTTCATTCTCCTCACCGCTCTCGCCTGATGATTTCTTGTTTCTCTCATCCAGACGAAGATTATCGATAGCTCTACGATAATGCGCAAGACCCTGCTTAAAGCGAACTATCGCACGATCAAAGTCGCGTAGTTGTTCGAGTCTCCACAAGCGATCGTAAAACTTTACCGCTTGGTCATAATCTTCAGAATCCATAAAGGTTTCCGCGATCTCAAACATGGCTTGATTCGACTCCGCATCCGATCGACTGTCGATTGCTCGACCACTACGGCGATCAGCCAATTCGAAAGAATTATTTTTGGGAAGCGTGAGGGTTGCATTAATAGCATCATAGAATTTGTTTAGAGCCATACGATGAGCACCAAGCTTCCTGTATATTTTTCCCATTCTCACATGCGTTTCCGGAATTGTGGGGGCACCTCTTTCCTTCCCTTCAGTCCACTTTCTTAGCGACCCAACGCTAGCTTGAAGGTCAGGTATGCCGGGAGCATCTTCATGATCTTCAAATGGATAAGAATCATCTGCCGCAAATTCCTCGATATATCTCTCGTATGTCTTGATTGCATCTACCCAAGCACGATTTCTTTCATGCATCCGAATCATGGATAGAAGAACATCCCTTCGGTATCTTTTGTGAAAAGGTGCATTCAGACGACCCAGAACACGATTGCAATTTGAGACAGCTTTGAAAACAGTTCTAGTGACGAAAGGATTGTTTGATCCGCCCGATGCCATCCGTGTAGACATTACCGCTTCGCGAATCTTTTCACGAAGTTCCTGATCAATTCTTTCGCCAAGAACAATGAAGTCATCCACAACAGGTTGTACTCCAGCACTTGGTTCATCACTGCTCTTTTGAAATGTAACCTCTCTGTTCGGATCAGTGGTTGTAATTGCGGAATTGCCTATTTGTGGTCTCACACCTTTTGAAGGTAAAACAATCGGAGATTCGTACTCAGGCAATTCTAGCGTATCTACCTCGGTCAAAAGGACGTCAAGATCGGCATTCTGATAATCCATTTTCGGAAGAAAGGCACTGTTATCTATAACATTTCCTTCAACGCTTTCAGAAGGATCTTCCATTTTTGAAAAATCTTCAGGCGATGAAGAAGCATCCGTTTCTTCAACAACTGGATCTAGGACTGGCTTGATCGGATTACGCAGCAATGGAAGCATCAATTCCTCATTCATTCGGTATGATTTGGTAGGTGGTGATGCAGGGGGTGCCTTGTCTTCAAATAGCGAACGAGAATTCACTCTGGGCAGAATGGTTTGAGGTCTTGAATTTTCAATGCTGGGAAATTGAAAAGTTGAACTTGGGGAGTTTCCTTGTAAGAAAGGATCAGATGTACCAGTAGAGCCAACGCCTAATGGAGTATCATTTGTGTTACCCAATAAATCATCCATCGTCTGAATCATATCCTGAATGGAAATAAGGTCGCCCTCTTGAGCTTTGACGAGCCAAGAATCATTAAGTAAGACCGTAAGGGACAAGAGAAAGACTTTTTTCATCGCTCTACCCTCCTGTATGAAGATTCAGATGATATTGTGAGGTTGTCGGGCGTTACGGAGTAGGGCGGAATGAAAGGTAGCCCAAACTTAAAGTTTGAAGAACCAGAATCGCTAGACTCAATAACATCAAGCAATTCGTCAGTCGTAACAATATTATCAGCATCCATTTCTTCAAACGGATCAGCAAGTGGTAGCGCCTCTTCACTTTGGGAAAATTCTGGCATAGATTGAATTTGAGAAGGATAAGGTAATGGCTCTGATGATTTGTTCTGATCAGTTGCTCCGTACGAGACAAGAGGGAACTCGGGCGGTGCAGAGAGGTTGTTATCAACAGAAGGAATCGTGACTTCGGTGGTAACCAAAGTAGTGAAAGTCAATAGGTTGCCTCTGTCGGCAACGGGTGCTGGGTCTGCAAAACGGAGCGTTCCTGAATTTCGGTAATTAAGGTATTTTGCTCGCTCAACAGGCTTGGAATCAAATCTCTTCGTGTCCAGAATACCCAACAATGAAAGAGGTCCAAACATAATAAACATAAGGAAAGAAACGAGGGATGTGGAAAATTTTGTATGCATGCTCATAAATCTAGATTTACCCATATGATCGACAGGCTGGTGTAAAACTTTACTTTTTTTTAATTTATTCCCAAATAAATCCATCCTGATTATCCTTATGAACTGCAATTAAGTCCTCCATGGTGTGTATGTCCACAGGATGAACCTCTCCCGTTTTGAATCTAGAGGCGGTAATTTTCATGGGATCATCATAATTTGCAAGACATTCTGAAGTTTGAGCCCAAACGGCATATGGGACGGAGAGAGCCTCACCAGTTGACATGGCAAGTTCAATTGCTTTTTCGAACACACCCTTTGGACAGACAGGGAAGTTGCAATTGTAATTTAGGTGAACATCGCAAGGAAATGAATCTATGATATGCCTGAAAACAGGCACTGAGGCGATATCGTCACCCGCAAGGGATTCGGGTCTACGAAGTATTCTTATGCCGTCAAGATAACAGGTTCGGGCTATTATTTCACTGTCGGTTGAGAGAACAACCTCGTCAAAGATTTGACTTTCAGCCAATTTGCGAAGGGCGCGACGAGCAAGAGGTTCCCCCTTGAATGGAAGAATGTTCTTATATGTAAGTCGCTTGCTTCCAAGTCTTGCTATGACTGAACCAATAATTTTCACTACCCAACTATGATTCATGAAGTAATGGAAATAAAGACTTTTTGCTAATCGCACTTGGAAAAAAACTAAGATTGTGATTAGAATTAGGTTGAAACAGCCAATGATTCCTTACTCCAAACAAGCAATTACCGAAGAAGACGAAATAGCTGTAAACAATGCCATCGTTTCCCCCTTAATCACGCAGGGACCAAAAGTAGTTGAATTCGAAAAAGCAATCTGTGAAATGCACGGATGTGAGGATGCAGTGGCTTGCTCAAGTGGTAGTTCCGCCCTGATCTTAGCTTATGCAGGTTGTGGGATCAACGAGAGTTCAATAGGGATCGTTCCTTCCATAACCTTTGCCTCAACCGCTAACGCATTGAGGCATCTTGGCGCAAAAGTGGTGTTTTGCGATGTTGATCATGAGTCAGGACTGATTGATCTTCAATCTCTGGAGGAATCCCTGCAGTCGGTTAGAAAAACAACCAACTTCAAGAATGGAGTCATTACACCTGTCTCACTGGCGGGAAGGGTTGCTCCGCTCAAGGAAATAAGGAAACTTGCTGATCAATTTGAAATGATGGTGGTTGAGGATGCATCCCATTCTCCACTGGCTTGGTCCGATGAGGATGGTGTCAATGTTCGAAGTTGTTCCTGTGAATGGACGGAGTTTGCGACCTTGAGTTTTCATCCGGTCAAGCATGTCTGTTGTGGAGAAGGCGGAGCCGTTCTCGCAAAAAACAAAGACCTTGCTTCCTTGCCAAGGCGACTTTCCACTCATGGCATAGAAAAAAATACCGATCCTAATAGACCTTGGATGTATGAGCAGCTAGACTTGGGTTGGAATTTCAGGTTGACCGAAATTCAAGCCAGCTTGGGAATTTCACAATTATCACGTCTCAAATCTGGTATAATCGAGCGTAAGAAACTTGCAGCTAACTATCATAGGGCTCTAAGTGATTATCCGTTTAAGGATTTTATAGGGTTGCCCGACATAGGTGATGGCCATTCCTTGCATTTGTACGTTGTAAGATTTCTTGAACCTTTGATGCGGGATAAAGCTTACCATTTCCTGAAAAGCAAAGGTATTGCATCGCAAGTCCATTACATTCCCGTCTACAAGCATCCTTACTATAAAAATCAATACGGAGAAATAGAGATGGAAGGAGCGGAAAAATATTTTGAATCCTGCCTTAGCCTACCCCTTTATCCCGGTCTGGCGGAGGCGGATCAGTCGAAGGTCATTCATGCGCTGAGTTCTTTTCTTGAAGAGCAAAAAAGATGACAGAGCCACATTTGCAGGCATTTCACAACTATTTCCGATCTATGAACCCATTTGAAGCATGACTGCAACGGTTTTGGCAATTGGAAATCAGAAAGGTGGAGTCGGTAAGACTACAACTTCAATTAGCTTGGCGTCAGCCTTGAGTATCCTTGATATNCCAACTCTTGTTGTTGATATGGATCCCCAAGGAAACGCCACTAGTTCNCTNGGTCTTGAGAAGAAGCCTGGTGCGGGAATTTACGAACCTCTTTTGAGTGGAATGGATTTGTCCAACCGAGTTTTGTCTTCGGGGAGAAAGAATTTATGGATCGTTCCTTCTGAGCTCGACCTTGCGGCTGCAGAATTGGAACTCAGTTCTCAANAGAANTACCTCACGAANTTAAGATCATCAATTGATGGATTGAAGAANAACTATGGGCTGAAATTCATTATTATCGATTGCCCCCCTACCCTTGGNCTTTTGTCAATGAATTCACTGTGTGCCGCAGATCACTTGATTGTTACTTTGCAATCGGAATATCTGGCGTTGGAGGGACTTGAACAAATCACTGGAGTTGTAAGCCAATTGAAAAAAGCCGGAGCGAATCCAACCCTGACCCTCGGCGGAATAGTCTTAACGATGTACGACAATCGCACTAAGTTATCATTTGAAGTGTGGCAGGAGGTTAACAAACACTACAAAAATAAAGTTTTTAGAACTGCGATTCCTCGCTCCGTTAGACTAAGTGAAGCTCCAAGTTTTGGTAAGACAATTTTTGAGTATGACCGCAATAGCTTAGGAGCGAGAGCNTATTCCTCATTAACCAAAGAGGTCCTAGACCGTTTCTCCGNTNAATAAATAGAAATTTTAATTCACATTTAATTGGGAAGATTAGTGGAAAATTTCGAAAGGCTTGAAAANGCAATCAGTTATGACTTTAAAGATCATAACCTTCTTCANTTGGCACTTACACACCCCTCTTACAATGAACANCGTACCTCTCTTCCTCAAAACCAGAGACTGGAATTTTTAGGGGATTCCATTCTAAATCTTGTTCTCTCTGAAGAGCTTTACAAAATGTTCCCTGGTGCAGATGAAGGTGAATTGACGCAAAAAAGAGCCAGTCTGGTACAAGGGGATACACTCACCAAAATTGCTGAGAAATTAAATTTGAGTGAGTATATTCAAATGAGCAAGGCTGAATTGGCCAACCATGGTCACTTGCGGAAATCTACTCTTGAAGACAGTTTCGAAGCACTTTTGGGTGCAGTTTATCTGGATGGAGGACTTGAATCGGCAAGAAATATAATCATGCTGCAGATAAAANATACTTTTGGAGGACTCGATTCAGCCCAAATTCTCATCAATGCAAAGGGAAGACTGCAAGAGTGGATTCAGGAAAAACCCGAGTTTAAAAAAATAAAATATGTAATTACACATGAAAGTGGTCCCGCACATAATCGCTCTTTTAGAGCNGAGGTTTCAATAGACGGCAAGATAGTAGGTCATGGTAACGGAGACAGCAAGAAATCAGCTGAAACTAAAGCCGCGGAAATGGCACTTGGTTTTCTTGTGAGAAATCAACGTGAAGCGAATTAAACTGCCCAAAGAGGCAAAGGCTAAATTCATCCACTCATTTCCAGAAGCAGGCCATGCCTGCATGGCTGCAGAAACTTGGCTCAAGGATGAAAGCAATTGTNTNATACTTCTATCAGACTCGATTGCAAGTGCAGAAGAATGGGGGGAAGATGTTATTCGCTTGGCAGAAATGTTTTCTCCGAAAAATCAATTTTTGTTTCATTTGTTTGATGAAATCCCCGAAACAAGTCANCCAGAAGCTTTTGAACGGAATTGCGAGAGAGCAAATGTGCTATCCTTATTATGCGATATAAATGAAAGATCTCTTGGGAATACAAAGCTCGTCTTGGCAACTACACCAGAAGCTCTNAGGAGCCCCTGCCAGGTATTTGAGTCCAAGGAAAAAACTCAAATTAAAATAGAGGTCGAATCTCAAATGAGTTTCTCCGGTCTTATTGAAAAACTTGGAGAANAATTTGATTATTCGTCAGAAATTCTCTGTGAGGAACCGGGACAGTATGCGGTAAGGGGAGGCTTGATTGACATTTACCCAGTCAATGCAGACAAGCCATTCAGGATCGATTTTTTTGGAGACGAGGTTGAGGAGATAAGAAGTTTTGACCCTACCAGTCAAAGGAGTAATGATCGCCATTCGAGCATTCGCATTTCAAGTTGCAAGGCCAATTCATCAACAATGAAGGAATGTGCGTTTTTCGATCATCTGCAACAGCCTGCAACATGGATATTTCATGAACCCGAGCAAATGATCACGCAATTTCCGTTGTGTTTTCACGATTCGGACAATTCATCATCTTCTCGAGCGAACTTCAGCAAACTTTGGTGTCCTGATCGTATTGGAAGCGATCTTTTTGTTGGCTTCAGTGAACTGGATATAGGTGCGGGTATCTTCGATGACGTTAAAAGGGAGCAAGTCAGGATTTCATCTTGGATCCCAAGCAAAGATGTGAATCCAGGCAGAAAAAATGATCCTATCTTTTTTAAAAACGATTCGGGGAAGCAAATTAATCACCTTTTCAAGTTGCTTGAAAAACAGAAAGAACAGGATTGTAAGATTGTAATTTCAGCTGGAGCAGAAAATGAAATAAAGAGAATTAGGGAGATAATTTTTTCCGAGTCATCTCTTAAAAGCCTNAATCCAACATTTTGGGAAATTGGATTTGCAGAAGGATTTTTTTGCTCGAAAAGGTATGCCAACAAGTACTTTCCGAGTATAGTTGATAGCCAATCTTGCGGTCTTGTTCTTGCCACGAGTAGAGAGATACTTGGGCGTGAGAGGAGTCGCAGACCTATCATTTCGAGAAAAACTTTGGTTCAACGCAGGAAAGTTGATCAATCTTTGGATTTCTCCGAACTGGTTGACGGTGACTTCATCGTTCATCATCAGCACGGAATTTGCCGATTTCGCAGCATAGGAAAGATATCCGAAAACTCATCATTAACAGAAGAATCAATAACTCTTGAGTTTGATGATTCTATAATGCTTCACCTTCCCATCCAAGAGTCTCATCTTCTCTCAAGGTATGTTGGTTTGACAAAAACAAAACCAAAACTTGCGAAACTTGGAGGTAAAGCTTGGACCAGAATTAAATCAGAGGCGGAAAGGGCTGCTCTCGATTTGGCCGCAGATCTTTTACGCTTGCAGGCAAACCGGCAGGCAAATCGAGGATTTGCCTTCTCCAAAGATGATCAGTGGCAGAAGGAATTCGAAGACAGTTTCCCTTTCTCTGAAACAAAAGACCAACAGAGAGCNATCGATCAGGTAAAAGAGGATATGGAATCAGAGGAACCAATGGACCGCCTAATTTGCGGTGATGTCGGCTTTGGGAAGACAGAAGTTGCTATCCGTGCGGCATTCAAGTCCGTCATGGATGGGAAGCAGGTCGCATTATTGGCCCCTACAACGATTCTTTGCCAGCAGCATTTGAATCATTTCAGGGAAAGAATGGTCGATTTTCCAATTACAATCGAAATGTTAAATAGATTTAGGACGCAATCACAACAGCGTAAAATCCTAAGTTCAATCAAGGAAGGATCCATTGATATTCTCATCGGAACTCATCGCTTNTTAAGTAATGANGTAGAATACAAAGATTTNGGGCTTCTGATAATCGACGAAGAACAGCGTTTCGGAGTTCAGCACAAAGAGGCGATCAAAAGATTGAGGTCAAGCATCGATATCTTAACCTTAAGCGCAACTCCAATACCTAGAACATTATACTTCGCTATGGTAGGAGCACGCTCGATTTCGACGATTGAAAGCCCGCCGGTCAACCGACGNCCAATTCGTACAGAGGTGGTTCAATATTCAGAAGAATTACTGAAACGAGCCGTTGATTTGGAAGTTAAGAGAAATGGCCAGATTTTCTACCTTCATAATCGAGTAAAAACCATACACTCTACAGAAAAAAAACTCAAAGCACTGTTTCCAAAATTAAAAATAGCAATTGGGCATGGTCAAATGAATGAAGGCGAACTCGAATTGGTAATGACTGAATTTGTNGCAAAAAAATTCGATATTCTAGTTTGCACTACAATAATTGAATCAGGATTGGACATTCCAAACTGCAATACAATAATCATCGAAGGTGCTGATAAATTCGGCTTGTCTCAATTATATCAATTACGGGGCAGAGTTGGTCGTTTTAAAAGACAAGCCTATGCCTATTTACTAGTAAACAAGAATANCGGTGTTACGGAAACCGCCCGAAAAAGACTCTCGTCAATCAGGCAAATCAACAANTTTGGCGCCGGATTNCAAATCGCTCTACGTGACCTGGAACTTCGTGGAGCAGGAAACTTACTCGGAAGCGAACAAAGTGGTCACGTGGCTGGAGTTGGTTTCGAAATGTACTGCAAGTTACTCAAGGAGAGTGTATTGCGATTAAAGGGAGATGAGATTAGCTTACGCCCCAAAGCTAGTGTAAGACTTGATTTTCTAACAATGAATGACCACAATGAGTCTGAGGAAATGCTAGGTGCTTTTATTCCCGACTCATACATTGGAGAGTCCAGGCTTAAAATCGAAACTTACAGGAAACTCTCAACAATTTCCACGATGAGTGAAGCTGATGCACTTGAGGAAGAATTGCTGGACAGGTTTGGGGAATTGCCAGATGAAATGTTATCAGTCGTTTTAGAGGCACGAATTCGATTTCTTGCAGAAGAGGCTGAGTTCGATTTGGTAGAAACAAAAAAGAAAGAGATCCATCTTCGTTACGCGAAGAAGGGCAAAAAGGGTGAAAGAACTTTCCATCGATTACTGGGAAGGTTTCCCTTGCTTAAGGCAAGAAAGCCACTTTTGAAGTTGAAGGAAATCATACAACTCCTCAAAATGCATATCCATGGGAAAAATGCTTAAATATAAAAACAAGCCTGCAGGAATGCTTTTTGCATTTTTGCTTACTATTACTCAATTCTGCCTTGCGGATGATCATCTTGTTGAAATAAATCGCATAACAGCAAAAGTTAACGATAGGATAGTCACTTGGGGCGAAATTCGTCAAGCCATGCAAAAGCTGAACTTAACGGACCAAGAGATGAAGGAACGGGCTTCCGAGTTCTTGGATGGAAAGGTGGATCGCCTGCTAGCCAGTCACGCATTCACAGAAAAGGGAATGGCAATACCCGACTCTTTTATAGAACAAGAATTTAATAAGAGAATGATTGGTGAATTTAATGACGACCGAAAACTTTTTCGAGAATACCTTCGAAGTCTCGGTAAAACGGATAGAGAATACCGTGAAGATATTCGAGAGGAAATCATTTATCAGCATATGCTATCTTCGATGAGAAGGCTAAAGGAGGATATAAGTCCTGCAAATGTGGAAGAATACTACAGAAAGAACGCTTCCAAATTCAAAACTAATGCAAAAGTTAGAATCAGAGAAATTGTACTTAAGCCAATTGCAGATGAACCCATAACCGTACTTCTNCAGCAAGCAAAGAAAATAGAGCTTGAACTTGATAAGGGACGAAAGTTTGAGGAAATTGCCAAGACAGTGGGNCAAAGNGCATATCGTGAGAACGGTGGAGATTGGGGATTAATGATTTCCGAGCGTGAAATGCGGAGTGAAGAGATAAGAAATCAGGCTTTTAATCTTGAAGAGGGAGAGGTGTCGAAACCCTTTAAGGTCGAACTCCTTGAGCGAAAGCAAGATGGCTCTGTCGCAAAATCAGGGAAAGTCGCAGTATACATCATACAAATTAGTAAAAAAGAAGTTTCAGGTTTGCAACCTCTAGAAGAACTACGAACTGAGATCGAATCTTTAATTGCAAGAGAAATAGAAGCGGATAATCAACGGAAATGGCTTTCTAAGGTCAAGGAAGATGCCTATGTGCGCATCATTCTCCCTGAATAGNTCAAGTCTCNCAACCTGTCCCTGAGGCNTTTGAAAAAAGGGTCCGAAAGCTCTTCGAGATTNAAGAACNTACCCAAGGAAGATCGACCGCAGGAAAGATTGGAAAAGCTTGGGGCAAGTGCACTCTCTGACCATGAACTGCTCGCGATGATAATACGTTCAGGAACTGCCAAGCATGATGTCCTTGCGATAGCAGAGCAATTGCTTGCACAAGCTGGCTCATTAAGCGGTCTGCTCAAGTGGGACGCTCTTGACTTTNAACAAATTCCAGGAATCGGGAAGGTTAAATCCTTNCAACTCAGCATTCAAATGGAAGTTGCCAAGCGTATNATTCAAGGCGAGCGAAGTAACAGTATAATATTGGATGAGCCACAAAAGGTTTGGGAATACCTTTTTCCNGAAACAAGATCACATTCGGTTGAAAAAGTTTGGGTTCTTTGTTTGGATCGAAAAAATAAGTTATTGAGATCTGAAGTGGTTACTTCTGGAACTGCAACAGGCAGTCTTGCACACCCAAGAGAGGTCTTCCGCCCTGCGATCCGCATTGGTGCCACTGCCATCATTTTAGCCCATAATCATCCAAGTGGTGATCCATCTCCAAGTTCCGCTGATTTCAATGTTACCAAGAAAATAAAGCAGGCGTCAGAGTCAGTTGGTCTTGAAATGCATGACCATATTATATTGGGAGAACCTGAAAATTGTCCTAATGGAATAGGCTATTACAGCTTCTCTGAATCCGGATTGATTTGAAAACTTTCCTGAGAAAGAGAAAGAGCCTTAACGCTCAATCGGTTAATTGGAAATGTTAATCCATAAGGTTGTCCATTCCTTTCCTCATTGAAAGATTGGAAACTTTCTTGATCGGTTTTGCCATCCCCATTGTAAGCGGCAGAATCAGTGTCAATAAAAACCTTCCACTTACCGACATGAGGAACCCCCCAGTCGCGGGATTTTAGGTTTGTGGAGAAGTTGCAAATTACCATTATGGTATCTTCAGCTCTGTCCCCATATTTCAAAAAAGATAGAGTCTGACCTTCAGCGTCACCACAATCAATCCATTGGAATTTTTCCGGCACATGGTCATACTTCGCCCAAGTGGGGTGGTTTTGGTAAAAATGATTTAAATCCGCTATCAAAAGCTTTACCCCGTTATGTTGAGGGAATTTAAGCAATTCCCAATCAATGGATGACTCAAAATCCCACTCCTTCCATTGTGCAAACTCACAACCCATGAAAAGGTTTTTCTTCCCGGGCCAAAGCCATTGAAGCGCAAGGAGCGCTTTCAAGTTGGCTATTTTATCCAGTTCAAGATTCAAACCCATTTTGTTAACCAAGGCTCCTTTCCCATGGACAACCTCATCATGAGAGAAAGCTTGCATAAAGTTTTCACTAAACTGATAGAGAGCNCCAAAGGTAAGATTCCCGTGGTTGCATGAACGATTGGAGGGCGAGTTTGAAAAATAATCAATAACNTCATGCATCCAGCCCATGTTCCACTTGAAATCAAAACCTAACCCTCCATCCTCTACTGGTTTTGTGATTTTGGGAAAAGAGGTGGATTCCTCTGCTATACTAAGTACGCTGTCATACTCTTCGTGAATGGCTTGATTAAAATGCCTGATGAAATCAATTGCCTCATAATTAAGATTCCCTCCCTCTCTGTTCGCAATCCACTCTCCATCTTGACGACCATAATCCAAATACAGCATAGACGCAACCGCATCTACTCGGAAACCATCTATCCCAAAACGATCAAGCCATGCAATTGCGCTTCCAATGAGAAAGCTTCTTACTTCAGGCTGTCCGTAATTGTAACATAATGTNCCCCATTCAGCATGAATGCCCTGCCTAGGGTCCTGGTGCTCAAACAAGCATGTTCCATCAAACTTGGAAAGGGCAAATTCATCTGCAGGAAAATGGCCCGGCACCCAATCCAGAATCACTCCAATACCAGACTCTTGAATTGATTCAACAAGGAAGGCAAATTCAGCTGGCTTGCCATATCTGTGAGTAGGAGCGTAATAGCCCGTCACCTGATATCCCCATGAGGGTACATATGGGTACTCCGTGAGGGGCAAAAACTCAACATGAGTGAAGCCAGTCTCCTTCAAGTACTTGGGGAGTTCGTCAGCCAATTCCAAGTAGGAAAGCGGCTCANTTTTTTTCGACTTGAATTTCCAGGATCCAAGATGAATTTCATAAATAGANATGGGCTTTGAAGAATGATCCGTTGATTGAGTCTGTGAACGCGACTTGGTCTCAAACCTTTCGGAAATGATGGCAGCATTGCCAGTCGAGCCTTCAAACTGCCAGCCGAATGGATCAGTTTTCTCTCTCATCACTCCATCTGCACCTAACACTCTAAATTTGTACTTATCTCCAAGTTGTGCAAAAGGTACGAAAAGTTCCCTGCATCCAGAACTTCCCAAAGAGCGCATGGGTAGTGATTGTGGGTTCCATAAATTGAAATCCCCCACCAAGTGTACGCTTTTAGCAGAAGGTGCCCACACACAAAAAGAAATACCCACCACGCCCTCGTGATTAAAAGGGATGGCTCCAAGTTTGTGAAATGGACGTCTATCTACGCCGGAATTGAAATCACTAAGTGACTCATTTGTGACAACAGGAGAAAAGCAGTACGGGTTCACCCATGTTCGCTCTCCATTTTCGTAAATTGAATGCAAGGAATGAGCAAAAGGTTTATCATAACCCTTCAAATGAAGTTCAAAAAAACCACGATCATCTATTCTGTTCATTTCAAATCTTTTCGAATCATTGGTTCGTATTAGGCTGATTTTGTTCGCAAANGGATCCCAGGCACGAGCCACTANGCCAGAACTGCTTGACACCGCATGCATTCCCAAAAAATAGTGTGGCTCGCCAATTGTGCCGCTNATGCAGGCTTCCATCTCATGACGACTAATTAACATAGAACATGAATTATTAAAGTCTGCCCAGCCGATATGCGAGCATCTAACTATAATTGAGTCGTGTAATTTCTTAAAAATGACAAATTATTTCCATCAAACCTTAAAAAATGAATCTTTCCAAAATTCTTACCTTTGTTCTGGTCATTCAAATCAACCTTTTCGGGAACTGGCTTCATTCTGAAGATGAAAAGGGGGGAAATGGCATAACATTGGATGCAGAGAAACCGCTGACCTATGACGAAGAAAATGGTAAGGTAACGGCAGAGGGTAATGCAGTTCTTCGAGGAGAAGATTTCATCTTGCAATCAGATCTGATCGAATGGAACCGAAAGTTGGAAATCGTCAGTGCGAGTGGTAAAGTCATCTTAAGTTTTTCGGGCAAACGAGTTCTGGCTGACAAAATAACCCTTGATATGAATACGGGTTCCTTCACCGCTGATAAAGTCAAACTGGGGCATTTCCCATGGTATGTGGAAGCAGACTCTCTGACTGTAGAAAGTTATACATATTCTCTATTAAACGCTTCTCTGAAACATGAGAATCACGAGTCATTTTCTCCTAATCTTTTAATTGGGGAATTAAGTTTTGACGACAATCAAAGTCTTATCGAAGCAGAATCCATAGGTTTCAAAATAGGGAATTCGCTNGTCGGCAAAATACCTAGATTGAGAAAAAAAGCGGGAGATTTTAAAACTCGATATGAAATTTTAGGAGGGAAACAGAAGCCATTAGGTTGGTATGGGGGAGTAAGAACTTCTATATTTAAGTCGGAAAAACTGGTCATCGAAAGCAAATTCCTTGGCTATCCCCAAAGAGGGTTTTATCTCTCTCCTATTATCAACTTCCAAACTGCGCCTGTTGATGAATTTCCATTTTTCCATTTCCAGTCATCATTTGGTGGCATTCATGATCATGGCGATACTGAAACTGACTTTAGGAGCAAACCGATCCCAGCAGATAGAGGGTATGCAAGAATCCAAGCAAAAGCTCATATTGAGGATAACTGGAAGCTCAACCTTAAGATGAATCCTCAAACTGATTCTGATATTTTCCGAGACTTCGAAAGAGATCGTTTCGAAAAATTCCAGTGGGTTGAAAATTTTGCCGAATTGAGTTACGACAGAGATTGGCTGTCTGCATCTTTTCTATCAGACTGGCAAGAGAATGATTATGAGGAGCAGGTAGAGGAAATCCCTAAATTAAGTTTGTTGGTTGGACCAAAATCTTTCGTCAATGGTAGGTTTCTGGAAACCATTCAGCTTGATTACTCTTCAAGAACCGCAAGAGACAATAATGGTGTTGTATTGAACGAATATGAAAGCACAAGTGTTTCGATGAAGTCACAAGGAGTGTTTTCAATAGGGAGAGGCATATCATATCTTCCAGCAATTTCATATAAAAGGCAGGACTACCATTTGGATTCCAATCGTAACCCTTATCGAGAATTCTTAGAGTTAAGTAATGCCCTAAAATATTCAATTGTNGGCAGTCCTCAAATTNAATTTTTNAGGCAAAAAGANAATCTAATGCACTTTTCTTCTTTTACACTCTCGCATAATCACAACACTATGTTGAATTCAAGAAACACATCTGCGATCCCAATACTTCGTGGTAACTATATTGATCCTGGCTTTGAAAAAGTAGATTTATTCGATTTCTCTGATTATGATGACCTAGATTCATATGAGATAATACGCATTGGTTGGGAAAATGAGTTATTTGGTGATGAAGAGCAAAATCGGTTTCGTAAACTTGCATCATTAAATTTGGAACAAGACATTTGGGTTGATTCAGGTTCCGACTTTTGGTCGGAACCGATTTTCAGTGGTAGGTTGGAAATCAATCCATTCGACTCATTGGGGTTTTCATATGGTAAGAAAATCAATACTTCCAACGGCAAATCTGAGGCGGAATCATTTTCCATCAANATACGGGATGGAATAATGAATGAATTTTCCCTTTCGAGCACATCNATACCCATTGCAGGGAGTAATTTTATTTTTATAAGCAGAAATAGAATCAACTATGATGCGGACATTGAATTTATTTTACGTTATAATCCTAGGTTAAAAAGTCTATCCTATTGGTCGGGCAGCATTAGATTTAAACGACCGGTTGGCTGGGATTGGAAATTATTTCTATCCGGATATGAGGGCACAAGAAAAGAGGATCACATCAATTTGGGATTCAAAGTTAACGTATTCAGTTTTTGAGTAATTTGGTCTGCATGGTTGACTATTTCAAGTTCGCGCTGCAGTAATTAGATACATGATAAATAGAACAAACAAGAACATACCCATTCCTTCAAAAGATCCAAAAGTTATGGCCCACTTGTTTGGATTAGGTTTGGATTGCACTGATGGGCACAAACGCATTACTCAAGCAGACAAATTCTCAATCATGGGCGGATCTGAAAAAACTCATGACAACATGACTGAAACTCTTTGCAAAACCTTTGAGGACCTTTCCAGAAAGGGTAAAAATCTAGAAGAAGCTTCCATGGATGAATTGTCAGATCTAATCCGCAAAAATACTCCGAAAGAATAACCTGATTATGGTCGAACCAAACGAACCCAAGAGGCCATCTCTTAANTTAACGCCAAAAGGTGGGGAACCAGTGAAGCCATCTACGCCAGGTCAACCAAAATTCCAAGTCTCCAAATCTCCCTTTGCACCATCTCCAAATGATGGACCATCNAAAGGCCCNCCACTCCCTCCTCCATCCTCNCCTGNACCNCCTGGGCTACCTGGTCAAAGCTCTCCTCCATCACCTGTTTCGTCACCTGCACCATCCAGCCCAACACCAACCCTCACCCCATCATCACCACCTACACTCCAGCCTGGTGGGATCGCACCCAAGCCTCCGTCTCCTGCACCCAGTGTAGCACCTGCAATAGCTCCAGCACCGGTCCAACCTTCCTCTCCAACTCTTGCACCTAGTCCTTTACCTAATCTTACAGGAGGTTCGACTCCACCTCCACCAATATCACCCGGTGTTAGTCCGTCTTCACCTCCTCCCGTTGGTTCTGCACCTGGAGCACCTTCACCAGATCCGAAGTCGAGCCCAGGGCCTGTTGTGAATGCTCCCGCTACACCAGTTAAAAGTAAGCCCAGTATTTTTTTCATTATCTTGGACTTCCTTGTATTTGGTGGTTCTGTTGCCGGGGCTATTCTCTTACACCTCAACTTTTAAAATTTTTATGAGTGAACCCATAAATTTGAATAAAGACAGCTTCGCAACGGCTGTTTCTGATAATGAAAAACCCTCACTGGTAGACTTTTGGGCACCTTGGTGCGGACCATGCAAAGCCCTTTCCCCAGTTTTAGCTGAACTCGCTACGGAGATGGGTGACAAGGTCAACATATACAAAGTAAATGTGGACGACAACACCGAGCTTGCTCAAGAACATGGAGTGCAATCNATTCCTACCATTTTGGTTTACAAGAACGGATCACTTTCGGAAACGGTGGTTGGATTGAAGTCCAAAGAGGAGTTAATCGAACTGATCAATTCCTGATCATCTCTTCCCTTTTTTGCCACCACATATCCTGCAATCTTCTCCCGTAGGATTAGAAGAAAGCTCCCCTCTTCCTCTCTGATAAAATGANCAACCTGGNCGGTGAATTCTTCCAAAGCTCGTGACCCAATAGGATATCTGNGGAAGAAAACGATTCGTGTTNTTTAGGGCATTAGAAAGAAATGGTTTGGGAGGATTGAGAATTGATCTTGATTTATCAAAATTGTAATCGAATGCCCAAATCCCTGCCTTTTCCCTCTTAGCCTTAAGTTGGGCCATTAAATAGGGTCCGAAACGGGACGTTTCTTTTTCATCATGCCAACCNACGCCTAGGGAAATTGCCTTGCGTGAGAAATTAGTTCCTTCGTCTTTGTGTGAGATATCAACAACTTTTAAATTTCTTTGATCAAATTTTGTTTTAACCTCAAATTCGATNTCCTTTGAAATCAGTTCAGTTTCGGTAAATAAAATTGCCTCTTGAAAACCGGGCTGCCCTCTATCAGGAAATTTAACTCCCCATGCTCGCATTCGAATTTGATAATCACCATAAGCCACATCAAATACTCCAGGTAAAATCACCCTGAGAACTTTTGGACTTTCTAAGGTCTCGTTGGATGACGAGTTATTTTCATTCGATAATGATTTGTTAACGAAAATGAAAAGAAACAGGACTAGTAAGAAATTCCGACTAGCACTACAATATGATAACTTTGCTTGCCTATATTGCATTTAAGTCTTTGATATTTAAATTTAGATCAATGTAAANCCTTAGAATGAAAAGCTTTAGAAAGCCAAAAGCCTCAACAATAGGCACGCCAATCTATCATCGCAAGAGAAGAACATGGCGAGATGACAAAGATCTCCTTGAGGAATTATTGGAAATTCTCAAGAAAATTGATAGCCCATACGATTATTTTGACTCAAAAGTAAAAAACTTAAGGGAAAAGATTGAATCCTTCGCTGCAAATGGATTTGAGGAAAATATAGAAGTTTTCCTNATGGCGATGTGGATTCGGGAAAAACTTACAGAACTCACAATCAAACAGGGTTCATACAACTTACAAGTCCATGCAATCGAAATCCCAGAAAGTATAGACCAAGTTTTANAAACAGAGGAGACGAAAGCAACAAGAAGCAATGCAAAGACTCCTCTCAATGTTTCTTTATCTGAATTATTTCCAAACCATAGACTTAGAGCATTTGCATTAGAAAGAATTCAGATGCTTCATAGAGGGGATTTGGCTGCTTACCTGTCTTCCTTAGTCGCCAAGGAAAAATCTTCCTTAATGTCATGCTCTGCAAGTATAATGGACATGATTAGNATTTGTGAACATAAACTTGACTTACGAAAACTCAAAGTAAGCAAGAAATTTTCGGTCGGTGAATCTGACCTCTGGATACCTGATATATCCCTTGGCGTTGAAGTTAGGGATTCTTGGGATGAAAATAAGGAAATTGAAATCATTCGTACCCTAAGTGACACTAACTTCAGGAAAAGAGCACTTCATTTATGCCTTGTTACTCCAGACGACCTATCAGACACAGAATTCATCAAATTAAGAGATATTGAGAAACGAAATGTGATAGAAAACCTTTCAGTCATTCGAATCGGTGACTTCGGGCCCTACTTAGATGAGATCATGAAGACTGTAAGAAAGATTACTGGTTAGGTGTAGTAACTCTCTCTTCCTTTAACAANCGACCGCTCTCATCCCANAGNTTCCTNCCATAGAACTTACCCTCACTCCAAAATTCCTCTTGCCGCTTGAGTCCATTGGGCCACCAGCGCGATGTTATTCCCGAAAGAGTCCCATTGTCAAAAGTTGCCTCAAATGATCTATTCCCGTTTTCAAAATACTTAANGTGCAGTCCGTGGTGTTGTCCGTTCAAATAAGTTGATTCTTGCTTTAATTTTCCATCCGCAAAATAATCAATGATTCTACCTGTAAATGGTTCATTTATTCCATTTCGGTATACCACACCGGATTGATCAGTTCTTGACTCTTTTGAACTNATTCTGGGGTAAGATTCTATAGGCTTTTCATAATCAACCAAAATTTTTTCGACAGTTCTATCTCTTGATTCGAAACTTAGTTTTTTGGGACTCGAAAGATTTCCATCTTTAGAGTCAATTTCTTGCTCATTTGAATCTTTCTTGACATCCAGGTTCTTGCTATCTGAGCATCCAGAAAAACAAGTGAAGAAAAGAACAAGTAAATATAAGAGGCAAAAATTAATCATTCCGCATTTTGAAATCAATTAAGAGACCCAATCCACATTTCTAGATAATTTTGTAGCAAGTAATTCACAAGGATCAATTTTTGAAGAATCACTGAAGCGGAAAACATGCTTCGAAGTCGATTCATTTACAACCACGTCGGGTAAAGATTTAATTTGATCAACTAGTTTGGCAATTTTTTCTATTGAAAGATCATGGTAAGGAACACTGGAAATTACCTCACCATTAACGATGGATCCAGATTGCTTGAAAGGAATGAATCCATCCATTTCCCGGTTGGTTGTTTTCTTCTCTTGCAGGAAGTCTATAATCGTTCTCACATTAAAATGATTTTAATTATGATTCAAGACGACCTCCTGTTGAAATGAATCTCTGAATAAAGGGCCACATCCTTGTGGCAATTATGATAATCGACAACGCGGGGCAGTTCTTTAGAAAAAATTTTTCCTTTCCTCTTGATTAGATTACTTTGATGATGGGGAATGCAAAAGGATTTGAAGAAAGCGTATAACAACAAGGAGTTCCTCAACGGCAAGCAAGCACGTCCGATAAGGGTCCTTTGTGAACTACTGGAACCTGAAGAGCGGCTTGAGGCGAATCAAGTCAAAAACACTATCGTATTTTTTGGGTCCGCTAGACCCAAATCCCAAGATGTTGCCAGTCGTGAGCTTAAAGACTTTGAGGAAAGTCTAAATTCATCACCTCAAATGACAGATGAAAAGAAATTGGAATCCACACGATTGAGAAGAATTAAAAAGCTTTCCAAATATTATGATGATGCAGTAAGACTTGCAAACAAAGTAAGTAGCTGGTCCAGAAAAACAAATTCAGGCATGCGTAACTGTCTCATTTGCTCTGGAGGAGGACCAGGTATCATGGAGGCGGCAAACCGAGGAGCCAGTGAAGCGGGCCAACGCTCAATTGCTCTTGGTATAAGCCTGCCTTTTGAACAAGGTGTAAATGAATACGCAGACCCTGAGCTTTCATTTGAGTTCCATTATTTTTTCATACGAAAGTTCTATTTTCTCTACCATGCAAAAGCCGTTTTTGTATTTCCCGGTGGCTTTGGAACAATGGACGAATTATTTGAAACCCTCACACTTATTCAGACCAATAAACTCCAGAAAAAAATGCCCATTTATTTGTACGGTAAAGAGTTTTGGAAAGGTCTTATCAATTTTGAAAAGTTTGTGGAGTGGGGAGTTATCTCCCCCAGGGACGTAGATTTGTTTAAGTTGGTTGACAGTGTTGATGAGGCTATGGAATCTCTTGTCTCGGATCTAGACTCAGTTAAATAAGTTATTCCCCGCTTTTTAATTCCTCAATAAGATTACTCATATCATCAGGAAGGTGAGCCTTGAAAGTGATTTTCTTTCCACTTGAGGGGTGCAGGAAACTTAATACCTCCGCATGCAACATAACCCTCTCAGGATTATTTTTGAATTTATTCTTATGCCTGCCAGCCTTGTAGCCATAGGTTTCATCACCAACAAGGGGATGTCCGGCATGCGAAAAATGAACACGTATTTGATGGGTACGCCCAGTTTTAATTTCACAATCAACAAGGCATATCTTTTGTTTGAATGATTCCAGTAACCTCCACTCCGTGATTGCAGGTTTTCCGTTAGAGACCACGGACATTTTAACACGAACTTTGGGATGCCTTCCAATTGATTCATTAAAAGTACCTGCATGAATCTTCATCTTGCCCATGACAAGTGCCTTATATCTTTTCAGTACTTCTCGATCAGAGAACTGCTTTACCAAGTTATGATATGCCGGTTCTTTTTTTGCGACAACCATCAATCCGCTCGTTTCCTTATCGAGCCGGTGGACAATCCCTGGTCTTTCAGGAGCACCTACAGGACACATTTGATCTGGACAATGATGCAGTAATGCATGGACAAGCGTGCGCCCGTCTGTACCATCTCCTGGATGAACAACCATCCCTGAAGGCTTGTTTATAACCAGCAAGTCCTCGTCCTCGTAAAAGATATCCAAATCAAACCTAAACGGATCGAATTGTTTAACTGCGGGACGGCTCAAGTTAACATAAAAAATTTCGCCAGCAAGTAACTTGGTTTTAGGCTCAATGTTTGATCCATCCTTACGGCAAACATTGCCATTTTCAATCGCACGTTTTATTAGCGTGCGACTGGTTTCTGGAAAAGCATTTGCCAACACCTTGTCAGCACGGCCTTCTGAGCCATGAGGAATGACAAACTCAAACATTTGAATCACTGCCTGAAAACTCATTCCAAGCATAATCAATCTCTTGGATGAACAGCTCTTTTACATTGGAAGGCAAATCAGCTACATAAAATCCATTTTTGGCGACATCAACAAGTTTTGAAGGTGGCAATCCAAGTTTTTCAATGCAAGCAGTATATTCATCCTCTAGCGTATTGTTAAAAGACAAGGGGTCATCCGTACTAATGGTACATCTAATACCTTTTTCCAAAAACAGGCCGAGCGGATGTTCAGTCCATGATTCCACTGCACGCAACTTGTAATTGCTTATTGGGCACATATCCAAGCAAACGTCTTTGACTGCAATCTTGTTCATTAATTCGTGTGACTCACATGCGGACACACCATGCTGAATACGTTTTACACCAAGTTTCTCAATAGCAAATTCAATGTTTGATGCTGGACCGAACTCCCCGGCATGAGCCTTCAGAATCAAGCCTCGGTCAGCAGCTTTTCTCCAGAGGGGTATTGTCCATTCTTCAATTGGAAGCTCTTCCGGTCCATGCAAATCTATTCCAGCCAAATGGTCCCAAGCGTCTACCGCTTCTTCAAGTTTTGGACCTAATGAACTGCTGTATGCATTCCTGCTCATCCCCAAAAAAACTCGAACCTCTAAACCATCTGGGATGGCCGAATGAATTGCACATAGAATTTCTCTTCCAGGGATATTCAAAAATTCAATCATTCCTGCATGAAAACTAGTCTCCAGATATCGAATGTTTTGGTCCAGTGCCGAACGAAAAATACTGGTCGATACTTTAAAATAGTCTTCAGCAGATCTAAAAACCTTTAAGGCGTGATCAATGAGAATTTTTTCGAATTGGGCAAAATCAACATATCTAAACTTTTCCTTTCTAAAAAAGGGGGTATTCCCATAACTAGCGGGATCAAGTTGTTCAAGGAATTCCCAGGGCAAGGCACCTTCCAAATGAAGATGGGTCTCTGTCTTTGGGATTTTCCTTATAAATTGATTGAGATCCAAAGCTAATGCGGGAAAGGTTGGTCAGGTATTTAACAGGTATTCTGGATTGAGCTTGGATAAATCATCAGTGACAAAGATTCCGTCTTTGCGGATTAATTCACCATCAAACCAAATCTCTCCCCCTCCCCATTCCTCGCGCTGAATATTCACCATATCCCAATGGACCTGTGACTCATTACCGTTGTTGGCTTCCTCATAAGCTTGGCCGGGGGTAAAATGAAATGATCCACAGATTTTTTCATCAAATAGGATATCAAGCATTGGTTCGCGAATCATCGGGTTGAAAGCAATGGCAAATTCGCCGATAAAACGAGCACCATCGTCGGAATCGAGGATTTCATTTAGCTTCTGCTCATTTGAGGAGGCACTCGCTTCAACAATTCTACCCTCTTTAAATTTGAGGGAGATATCAGAAAATGAAGTACCTTGGTAAATAGTGTCGGTATTGAAACTGATAACACCTTCGACACTATCCTTAATCGGACATGAGAATACTTCGCCATCCGGTATGTTGTGCGTCCCACCACAAGCAACTGCCGGTATACCTTTGAGGGAAAAATTCAAGTCGGTTCCATGTCCAGTAATTTTAACCTGATCGGCTTCAATCATTCTTTTCTCCAAAGCATTCATACCTTCTACCATACGACTGTAATCCATACAGCAGGCATCGAAGAAAAAGCCCTCGAAAGTCTCAGTGCTCATTTTAGCCTGTTGAGCCATCGACGGTGAGGGCCAACGCAGTATACACCATTTTGTCTTTTTCACTCTCCAATCAAGAACCGGCTTCATTGACTTCATTGCAAGTTTCATGTCTTCAGGAGGAAGATCTGAGTTCTCGAAAACATTCCTCGAACCACGAATGGCAATGTATGCATCCATTTTCTGCATTCTTTCCATCTCCCAATGAGCAGAAGCAACAAACTGCTCTTCCGTGCCATTGAGAACGCACTCTCTGTCCAATAAAGCAGATTGAACCTGAACAAAAGGGATTGCGTTACGTTCTCTTACCGCACGGATCAATGCGATAGTCATCTTTTCGGGAATATCAAAAGCGTGCAACAAAACCATCTCATTAGGCTGAAGATTAGTTGAGTGAGAAACCAAGTTTCGGGCAAGTACTTCGTATCGTGGGTCCATAATTATAATTAACTGAAAATTAACCGCGACGGATCTTTGATCCTGAGAAATTAATCCTCACACGATAAACTTTTTTCACCTTATTGATGATTTCAAAGCTTTTGGGATCTATGCGTGATGGAACCTCCATTCGTCGGATATCAACAACAGCAGTAAAACCCCGTTCGGTGAAAACGTCGATTAGAATGGCAATTGCAAGAGGATCATCAAAAACTGAATCCTCTGAATTGATGTACGCGAGTCCAGAGATTGAGTGTTTTTCAACAATCGGTATGAATTTTGATTTGATAAGCCTAACGACACGGTCAAAAATTTCGGAGTGAAATTTCTCGTAAGAATCAAGCCGATGAACCAAAAGTTGCCGCGCGTGAAGGGATAATTTATCCGCGAGTGGTATGGATGAGATTCGGTCATAGGTTGACTCATCCAATTCCAATGAGCTTTGATATTTAAGCTCTTGTATTATTCTTTGCTGAACTTCAATAACCGAACCATGGGCGTTGATGAAATGATAGTGAAATAATTTTCGTAATGTAGTGAGAGAATCATAAGTTGATTCCTTAAAAGTTTTATAGCGCAAATGAGCAGCATCCTCATCAAGGTCAGTCTTCCGAACTTCCCATTTATCACCGACGCCAGACGCTTCAACTTCGGCGTTATGAGCAATTGATCTTTGCCCGCGAAGCAATTGACGGCGAACGCTTTCCTCTTCGTCAATAAAAAGCATGATTATATGAAAACGCGGCTTGGGAAACTGAGTTTCCTGTAACGTGCCCAAATACTTGCTCCTTAGTTCACTGAGGCGATTATGGAAAAATTTCAGGCACTCTACTTGTGTCTTGGTTCGAGGGTAGCCATCAACTATCGCTCCGCTTTCATACTCCGGACTTAGCAGAGTACGCAGGACTAACTTTGTTACCTCACGGTCTCCAGCTAGTAAACCAGCATCAATTTTCTTTCTTGCCTCAGGAGACTTCAGCAATTCACTCACTATAATTGGTTTTTCAGTAAGATCCCGAAACTCCATGATAAAGGCGGTTTGTGTGCCCTTCCCTGCACCAGGTGCACCATTGAGCCAAAAAATTTCAGCAGGGAACCTTAGGTTCTCCGCTCCCATTTCCTGCTCCAATTCATGCCATACGGTTTGAAAAATAAGTTGGGCATCTTTTACCTCAAGATCCTCTACTTTCTTTGAGGTTTTCTTCACCTTTATTGATGCATTAATCTCTTTCTTGTCAGCTGTGCTCGTTCCTTTTTGCTTCTCTGCTTTAAGTATTTTGGTTGGATGTGACATTTTTGTTAAACTTAGTCTAAGCGAGTTTGTGCGTCAATAGAAGTAAAAGGCATAAACAGTCAAATACCGCCACCAGACTCATACTCCTTCAAGCTATTGATCGTATGATTCATTTCTTGAGACGGCGAATCCTGACTGCTGTTTTCCCCAAGAACACGGGATGGAACACCTGCAACAGAAACATTAGGAGGAACATCCGAGAGCACTACACTACTGGCTCCAACCCTAGCACCCTCACCAACTTCTACATTACCCAGTATTTTTGCTCCCGCTCCAATCAGGACTCCAGATCTAATTTTTGGATGACGATTCCCGCTTTCCTTACCAGTACCGCCAAGAGTAACTTCATGCAGGATGGAAACATCATCCTCTATAACAGTAGTTTCACCTGCAACAAAACTTGTTGCATGATCGAGCAGTATGCCCTTCCCGATTCTTGCTGCTGGATGTATGTCAACTGAATAGATTATAGATATCAGGCTTTGAAGGTAAAGTGCCATGTCGCAACGACCATTATTCCACAAGTAGTGCGATGCACGGTAAGCGCAAAGTGCCTGAAAGCCTTTAAAGTATAAGAAAGGACTAATGAAATCTTGGCATGCAGGGTCTCTTTCCTTCACTGCATGCAAATCGGCCTCAATGTCAGTTAGAATACTTTTTGAATCAACAAAGCTGGCAAGTAATAACTCTCTCAGGTCATTGGCAGGAACCGACCCTTTGGCCAACCTTGCCGATAAACGCCAACTTAATGCATCCTCGAAAGATTCTCTCTCAAAGACATATTCCGTTAAAATTTTAGATAGAATTCTTTCTTTAGAAGCAATCTCTATCGCTTCATCGCGTATAATGTGCCAAGTTTCGCTCATGATAGTGCAAAATCTCAATAAAATTGAAAATCAGTTCTTGTAAAACTTCTTTCCAATCTCAATTTTCTTCCGTCCCTGCGAAGTGCGCCACTTATTCGTGTCACGCAAAGAATAAACACAACCGCAATACTCTTGCTGATAGAAACTCTCTCTTTTGGAAATTTCTATCATTCGCTGTGAGCCGCCTGATTTCCTCCAATTATAGGTCCAGTAAGTTACATTTGAATATCGGGAAGCTGCTCTCTCTCCACTGCTATTTATTTGTTTCATATTTTTCCATCGGGAAATTCCAAGACTACTGGAGATGACTTCAAAATTATTTTCATGGGCATAAAGAGCAGTTCTCTCAAATCTCATATCAAAGCATTGAGAGCAACGGGAACCTCTCTCCGGTTCCCATTCCAGACCTTTCACACGTTCAAACCAATTTATGGGATCGTAATCCACATCAACATATTCAACATTTAGTTTTTCGCAGAAACGCATATCTTCTTGCTTGCGGATTTCGTATTCCTTTTTCGGATGAATATTTGGATTGTAGAAAAATACAGTTGGTTGGATTCCAGAATGTAAAAGGGTTTCCAAAACTTCACCCTCACAAGGGGCGCAACAAGAATGCAAAAGTATCTTGGCAGCACCATATGGTGCGATAAGCTTAGGTCTTTCTGAAGTGTTCATGTTTCTCCTTACAGGATATTGAAACCTGAGAAATGGTCAACAGGACTATCGCTCTTGTTTAAGCTCGCGTCCCATTAATGCAACTAGTGCATCACCTGGTCTTTTCCCATGATACAAAATTTCATAGATTTCAGATAAAATAGGCATCTCCATTTTTAATTCATCACACTTTTCATAAAAGCATTTGGTAGCCCAATATCCCTCTACAACTGTTTTCTGTGATTCTTTAATTTCCAATGGTGTTTGGCCTTGGGCAATCTTAAGACCAAAATTTCTATTTCGGCTCCACCCTCCCATACAGGTGCCAATAAGATCACCAAATCCACTCAACCCAAAAAAAGTTTCTTGCCGACCGCCTATCTTAAGGCCAAGAGCGGTCATTTCGCTCATGCTTCGAGTTAGAAGAGCGGCTCTTGCATTATCACCGAAACCAAGTCCATCTGAAATGCCAGTTGCAATTGCATATACATTTTTCAGGCAACTGCCGAGAGCCGCACCAGTAAGATCATCAGTACTGTAAATTCTCAACATAGGAGAACTGATCGCATCTCGCAGTTCGCTCAGGTCTCCTTGGGATAGATTCATTGCCAGTGACATAGCTGCTGGCTTGCCAACAGCAATATCGTAAGCATGACTGGGCCCCGTAAGATAACCAGCAGCCATCTCAGTGCCCATTTCCTCTTCTATAACTTCATGAGCAAAAAGATTNCTCGCTGGTTCCAGCCCCTTACACAATGCGATCCCACCCTTCAATTGCCAAGAGGAAGCTTCCCAAAGGGAACCATTTCGACAAGTCTCCCGCAGAGCATTGGAAGGGCAGGCAAAAAAGACATAATCACACTCCATCAAGGAAGGTTTCAGGCTTGCCCCTATCTGTAAATCTTCAGGAAATCCAACGCCAGGTAGATAATCTTCATTTGTCCTTGCGCTGGAAAGTTCAAGCGCATGCTCGTAGCGTCGGGGAACCAAAGTCGTGGCATGACCGTTTTCAGAAAGATGAACTGCCATTGCCGTGCCCCACGCACCTGCACCGAGAATACAAAAGTTCATAATNTGCAAGTCATTGTTTTTTTGAACGTACATCCTCAATATAATTTCCCAGAGCTTCGGAAACTAATTTGTTCATATTGAGATAAGGTTTAACAAATTTAGGTACATGACCACACGACCAACCCAATAAGTCGGTTGTAACAAGAATTTGCCCATCGCATCCATTTCCGCTACCAATACCTATCAATGGTGGTGAAATTTGCTTTGAAAGTTCTGTGGCGACATTTTCTTCTAGCATTTCTGCAATAATGGCAAAACAACCTGCCTCTTCCAGAGTAATGGCATCAGTGTAGANAGCCTCTGCCTCCTCCCTGGTCTCTCCAAACTTACGATATCCGCCTATTGCCTTAACCGTTTGGGGTAAAAGTCCAATATGGCCCAAAACTGGCACACCTGTTGCCACTAACTTCTCAATATCATCAGCGACATCTCTGCCACCCTCAATCTTTATCGCATCAGCACCCCCTTCCTGCATTAGTCTGCGAGATGATTCNAGGAGACGATCGAAAGACATACTGGCTTCACCAAATGGCAAGTCGGCAACCAAAAGGCATTTAGGTTTTGATCTTCGTACTGCAGCAGTATGCCTGAGCATGTCNTCCATAGTTACGGGAACAGTGGTTTCATAACCAAGAATGGTAGTACCNAGAGAGTCACCAACTAAAATAAAGTCAACATTAGCATCNGATAGAGCTGAACCCATAATGGAGTCATAAGCGGTAAGCGCAACTATAGGACGCTTGCCTTTTAAATTACGAATGTAAGTGGTATTGGCTTCAACAGAAATCAATGCCTTCGAATTTACCTTGCGAGATAATTTATGGTTANCGGATTTAGCTCTGTTCGACTGTCTGCCCCGACTCGATCTTGAACGACTGGGTTTGGGTATTGAGTCTTTATCCTTTTTAACTGGAGGAGTCGTTCCGTCTCCAAATTCGTTTTTTTCCTCTGCCATNGATTATGAACGGTACTTATTAATTGCTTGATTGATGAGATCTTCCTCATCTTGTTTCAAGGGGNTTTGACTCACNCCGCAAATTTGGCTTATCTGACCTTTTTTTCTCGCACCGACAATCGCAGAAGTAACTTCTCTCTTTCGCAAGACCCATGCAACGGCAAGCTCACCAACTGATCTCCCATTATNTTTTGAAATCCTTTGCAATTCGGACTGAAAGACAATGAACTTCTCCATACCGTCCTCGGTCTGCAATGGGCTTACTACAGGATGATCGACCTTGTGCTTACGCCAGTCATTTTCAGGCAGAGATGAAAACCACTCCTTGGAGACTTTGCCAGTGAGTAAGCCCGAATGCATGGGACTGTATGCTAAAATCCCAACATTATGCTNATTGCACCAGGGTATTACATCTGACTCAATTTTCCTTTCGAGCATATTATACAATGGTTGATTAGAGATAATTGAATTTGGGTCGCCCAAAATTTTCAATTCATCCATGTAACAATTGCAAACGCCAATGTTAGCAACCTTTCCTTCAGATCTAAGTTCCAATAAGGTTTGCCAAGATTCTTCTAGATTTTCAATCGGAGATGGCCAATGAATTTGGTATAGGTCAATGATCTCAACCNGTAAGCGGCAAAGGGATCCTTCAATTTCTTCTCGAATAGTCTCAGGGGAAATAAATCTCTCAGGAACACGATCGTGTTTGGGTAAAACTCCGCATTTTGTTGCGAGAAATACTTTGTCCTGCCATTGAGATAGTGCTTCTGCAATTACCTCCTCAGCTTCTCCGAAGCCATATGCATGAGCGGTATCTATCCAGTTAACACCCAATTCCAATGCCTCAAGGATAGTCTCTATGGAGTCCTGCTTAGATTGTGCACCCCAACCCATGCCCCAGTCACCTCCACCAATTGCCCAAGTCCCAAGTCCAATCTCACTNAGTTCATGCTCTGAGTTTCCCAACTTACGATATTTCATTTTTCTCCATCAAACTACATTTAACACTAACTTTAAAGAGTAAACAGTGAATGTCTTGTGCCATCTCCAAAATTAACTTACAAAACATAAAATGAAGAAAATTCTCATAACAGGAGCATCACGTGGCATTGGACTTCAATTGTGCCGACAGTTGCTTGAGCAGCGAAACACGATTCTGGCTACATATCGGTCAGAAAGAACCGCGGGTGAGCTTTTAATCCTTAATGAAATGTTCGAAGACCTACATCTGTTCAAAATGGATGTACGCAAAGACAATTCCGTTTCAAATGCAATCGAAGAGATATCTGCACGATTTGATTGCTTGGATCTGGCCTTCAANAACGCTGGAATACTTGATTGGAGCAAACTAGATGAAGTTTCGGTGAATTCTTTTCGAGAAATTTATGAAACCAATGTAATTGGAGCACTTCGGGTTAGTAGAGGAATTCTGCCTCTATTGCAAAGAAGCAATAACGCCTTAATTGTAAACCTTTCTTCAAGATTGGGTTCAATCGGATTAAGAGGGAATTCCCAACTCGGAGGTGCAATCGCATATCAATGTTCAAAAGCGGCTCTCAACATGCTTACCAAGCAGATGTCGATCGATTATCAAAAATTAGGCGTGCGGGTAATATCAATTAGTCCAGGTTGGGTAAAAACTGAGATGGGTGGCAAGGAAGCAAAATATGAAGTTAGTGAATCCGTCCGACTATTTNTTTCCCAAATCAATCAATTACCCGCTTCATCCAATGGAATTTTCATGGGAGAGGATGGTAATGAGATTCCTTGGTAAGCAACGACTTTATCTTGAAGACAACCCCTATTCTCCCTAGTCAAATATCATGAAATCCTATCTTCCAGTAATTGTAACCTCTTTCTTATTTTTCTCGTTACCTGGCATAACCAAGGAAGTGGGGAGCATTGCACCAGTCATCACCCTTGTAGACGAAAATGGACAAACATGGAATTCCTCAGATTTTCTCCACCATAAAAACATTTTAATCTTTTTTTATCCAGCAGCAATGACAGGGGGTTGCACCAAGCAAGCCTGCTCATATCGTGATGACATTCAAAAATGGAAATCAAGGGATTTTGAAGTTGTTGGTATTAGCGGGGACAAATCCGAAAACCTTAAACTCTTTAAAAAAGCCTATGGGCTTAATTTTAGATTACTTTCCGATCAGGAAGGAAAAACAGCGCAGGCATTTGGTGTGCCAACTAGTCAGGGAGGTGCTATCCAGAAGTTTTTCCAGGGAGAAAGATTTACTTTGGAACGAGGTGTCACAGCCAAAAGGTGGACTTTCATNATCTCAAAGGANGGAAAGATTCTATACCTAAACAACAAAGTGAATGCAGGAAAAGATAGTAATGATGCTTTTGAATTCATTTCAAAACTTTAAGCCATACTCTGAAAATGAATGGAAAGGAACGACGTAAACTTAAGTCAATAGCCAAAGTACGCTCTGTCGATTTGAAGATTGGTAAGAAAGGCCTTTCAGATGCGTTCCTTCAAGAGGCTTCAAGAATCCTATTAAAAGATGGAATGGTAAAATTTTCTCACTCAATGCTTCGGGAAGAAAGAGATGATCTGATATCCAGTATTGAAAAGTTAATGTCGGTTAATCTGATTGAAAAAGTTGGGAAGACTCTAACTTTTAGTAAAACTTCTTCATGAAAGCCAATCCGCTTCCTGAGGGAAGCCCAATACCTCAATTTACAACCAAAGATGAATCAGGATTCTTTCATTCGCATGAAACAATTANNGGGAAAACAACCTTGCTTTATTTTTACCCTAGAGACAATACGCCAGGTTGTACGCTCCAGGCATGTGACCTAAGAGATGCNTATGAGGTTCTAAAGCGACTACCCGCTCTAGTCTTAGGTGTATCGTGTTGCTCTCTCGCCTCGCATCAAAAATTTAAAAACAAATTCNCAATCCCCTTCCCTCTTTTGTTGGATGAAGATCACACTATCGCAAAACTTTTTGGTGTTTGGGGCGAAAAGAAATTTATGGGAAAGACTTTTATGGGNATCCATAGGACTAGCTTTCTAATAAATAAATCCGGTAAGATTGAAAAAACCTATATTAAGGTTAGGGCCAAAATGCACTTGCGAATGGTGCTACAGGACCTTGAAGAATTTGCAGATAGTTGAGTCCTAACTTATGCCCTAGGAATTAATTGCTGAATCTACAATCGAACAAAACGATTTTGCATTAAGTGAAGCTCCACCAATTAATCCACCATCAACATCTTGCTGAGCCAACAAACCTTTTGCATTTTCAGGTTTCATAGAACCTCCGTAAAGTATTCTTACGCCAGAACCGGCCAAATCACCGAAAAGATCGACCAGAAGTCCTCTTACATAAGCATGTACTTCCTGAGCCATTTCATCTGTAGCGGTCTTGCCAGTNCCTATAGCCCAAACAGGCTCATATGCCAAAACTAAATTATCTACTTCAGCAAGGGGAAAATTTGCTAAGCCTTCCTCAACTTGAGTTTTAATGACATCTAGGGTCAAGTTGCTTTCCCGCTCCTCCAAGGTCTCTCCAATGCAGTAAATTGGTTTAAGGTTATTCTGTGACGCAGCTAGAACCTTTCGATTGATTGTGGTATTGGTTTCTCCGAAGTACTGTCTCCTTTCACTATGCCCCAGAATAACAAAATTAACATATAAATCACGAAGCATTTCAGCTGAAATCTCTCCGGTATATGCACCTGATGGTTCTGCGGACATGTTTTGAGCACCTAGNAGGACTTCCGTTTGCTCCACAAGGTTTGAAGACTTCTGTAATGAGGTAAAAGGAGGACAAATACAAACTTGTACTTGTGTTTGTTGACCAACCAATGAGTTAATCTCCGAAATCAAATCGACTGAATCGCTGCAAGTNGTGTTCATCTTCCAGTTCCCTGCTATCAAATATTTCCTAGACATAATACTTTTCCAATTATTCTAATGGGTGTCCAAAATGGACACACCTGGTAAATCCTTGCCTTCAAGGAATTCAAGCGAAGCACCTCCACCAGTGCTCATAAAAGTAACATCATTAGAGAAACCACTGCGATTAATCGCCTTTACGCTGTCGCCACCTCCAATAATTGAAANGGCCGAACTCTTAGCTACAGTCTCAGCAACTGCAAAAGTACCCCTGCTCGAATCCTTAATCTCAAAAACTCCCATTGGGCCATTCCATAAAATGGTCTGAGCACCAGAGATTGCATTTTGATAAAGCTCGATGGTCTTAGGTCCGATGTCCACTCCTTCCCAATCATCTGGGATATCGCCCTCAACTATTTTTGAGCGTCCAAGTGTCTTTGNATCAAAATCTAAGTTATCAGTGACCAATGTGTCAACAGGNAGGAGGAAATCCACTCCNTTCTGATTNGCTTTATCAAGGGCACTTATTGCTAAATCCACTTTGTCTGGTTCACAAAGACTTTCGCCTACCTTTTTCCCATTTGCCAACGCGAAGGTGAAGGCCATTGCACCACCAATTATTATGGAATCAGCCTTATCAAGTANTTTATCAATAACGGTTATTTTATCGCTGACCTTNGCTCCNCCAAGAATTACAACAAACGGTCGTGNAGGATCGCTTGTTTTTTCACCTAGAAACTCCAGTTCCTTCGCAATCAAATAGCCAGAGACTTTTTCATTAAGCTGCGATGGTACTCCAAAGGTTGAAGCATGAGCACGATGAGCAGTACCGAAGGCATCATTTACATAAACATCAGCCAGTTTCGAAAGTTTCGAAGCAAAGGATCCNTCATTTTCAGTTTCACCTCCATGAAACCTAAGGTTTTCCAAAAGTGCGACCTGTCCGTTTTGAAGCGAAGCTACAGCAGATTCAATTTCATCTCCAACGCAATCATCAAGAAAGAGAACCGGGCTTTCGAGTTTTTGAGCCAATAAAGGAGCAACAGGTGAAAGGCTCAAAGATGGGTTTCTAACCCCCTTAGGGCGCCCCAAATGACTGGCAAGTACAATTTTTGCTCCCTTTGATTGTAACTCCCTGATTGTGGGAATGGCAGCAATTATCCTCGTTTCATCGGTAACTGTACCGTCTGCATCTAAGGGAACATTGAAATCAACACGAACAAAAACCTTTTTACCCTCAAGATTTAAATCATCAATGGTTTTTACTTTAGCCATTTGTGTTTGGCTTGTTAAATGAAGTTTAAGTTGATTCTAAATCCTAAAGATAAGCGGATACTTTTTTCAGGAGATCAACACAACGGTTACTGTAACCCCATTCGTTATCATACCAGGAAACTAGTTTAAAGAAAGTGTCGCTGAGACCGATACCTGAGCCAGCGTCGAAAATAGATGATGCGGGACAATGGATGAAATCTGCGGAGACAACTTCGTCTTCAGTATATTCGAGGATTCCATTGAGAGAGCCCTCAGAGGCTTCCTTCATTTTTTGGCAAATCTCATCATAAGATGTAGTTTTTTCAGTCTTTACGGTCAGATCAACAACTGAAACGGTAGGTGTTGGTACCCGAAAAGCCATGCCAGTTAATTTTCCCTGAACCTCCGGTAAAACAAGACCCACTGCTTTAGCAGCCCCAGTAGTAGAGGGAATAATGTTGATTGCTGCACCACGACCACCCTTCCAATCCTTGACGGAAGGACCATCAACAGGCTTCTGCGTAGCAGTGTAGCTGTGTACAGTCGTCATCAAACCTTCTGCAATCCCAAAATTCTCCAACACCACCTTCACCATTGGTGCAAGACAGTTAGTCGTACATGATGCATTAGAAACAATGTGGTCATCATTGCTTAGAGCTTCATCATTTACTCCAAGAACAATCGTCTTAACATCCCCTTTGGCAGGTGCTGAAATAATAACCTTCTTGGCACCAGCTTGCAAGTGACCCTCAGCTGCTTCCTTTTGCACGAAAAGACCTGTGGACTCAATAACAACATCCACCCCCAACTCACCCCATGGAAGTGCGGCTGGACCCTCGCGAACAGCAAGACACTTGATGGCGTTTCCGTTGACAACAAGACTGTCGTTGGTAGGAGCTTCAACCGTTCCAGAAAATCGTCCTTGGGTGGAATCATATTTTAAAAGGTAAGCCAAGTTATCAGATGGAACGAGATCATTAATTGCAACTACCTCAAAATCTTTACCAAGTAAGCCTTGGTCAACAAGAGCGCGAAATACCAGACGACCGATTCGTCCAAAACCGTTAATACCTATTTTAGTAGCCATGAATGTGTTAAATTAAAGTTGATCGTATTATTGTTAAATACCCTGAAATGAAGAATTGAGCCTAAAACGCAAGGGAATTAAGTAAAAGAATTCCAATTCGGATAGCACCTTTCGAGTATCGAAAAGAAAAAAAACTTCTGGAAAGAAGCTGTCTAAATGCTAAAAGATTCTCAAAAAGATGGTTGATTACGCTTCACCAGATGTTCGCTTAAAATCTACCAGAAGCAAACCACTTATTCTGCGGAATCCAAAAGTTCACAAAATTCCTTTGTCTCTTCTAAAGTGGCGATGGTTTGCTCCTTAAGCAAACCCAACTGAAGTGTGGAAATATTCAATCTCTCCCACAAAGCATCAGGAAGAGGGTCCAGTGTTTCGTGTCCACTAAAACCGAAGCTATTCTCATGAGTTAGCCAATTGGCGGCAATCACAATATCAACTAAAGCGTTTGCTTCCGCTGATGGCACTCCCTGTCTGCGTTGAACATCTGGCTCGTGATGCCACATCACAACATTCTCGACCCATGCGGATAAACCCCAGTTCTTACAAAGCAAGTAGCCAAGGTAATCATGCCGAGCACTTTGGTTTACCAATTCGGCGTTGAAGAAACTGATCGATTTTCTGACTGCGAGGCGCGAATCCTTGAGAAAAAATTCCGTATTGTCTATCTCATCCAATTTGTATCTCGCAACCTTTCCAATGTCATGAACCAGCCCACAAGTGTATGCGGTTTCATGCCAGGACTTTCCTAAAAACTTTGCTATTTCTCGAGCAATTGATGCTACTCCCAAGCTATGTTTCCATAAGCCAGTCAAACTAAATCGGTCTTCGTTGTCGTTTTTGAATAACTTGAAAACCGAGTTATTCAAGACGACATCCTTAACTTTTTCAAAGCCAACATTACCAATTGCCTGATTGACGTCCTTAACGCGATCTCCACCTGCTCTAAAAAAACTGGTATTTGCCACTCGGAGGATTTTCGCAGCCATACATTGGTCTGCAGTCACAATGTCTTCCACAACCATAGTAGAAGAGTTAGGATTTTCCAATATGGTTGTCAGTTCATTAACTATAGTTGGAAGCGTGGGCAGGTCACGCTGAATCTGCTTGATAAGGAAATCGTAGTTAATTTGTGACATAATGACTATAAGTTAACATTTGAGTTGCGTTTTTCCCTCAATGAAAAAGAAGCCATAATGAGAAAAAAAGCACACAATGCTACAAAAAAATTTCCATATTTATGGTAAATGGTTTCTTTATTTGGACCGAAATCAATATTCAAAACAGACGCACCTTGAAAATAAACACTGTCCTCTTCATTGAGTAATGTTTCTTGCACAACCCCACTTGGGGAAATCCATCCAGACCACCCTGCATTTCCGCATCTTAGCACTGGAACCCCTGTTTCCAAAGAACGAAGTACGGAATGAGATGCATGCTGTTCGGCACAACCCTCTTCTCCGAACCATGCATCATTGGTTGTGACAAATAGAATAGAGTGTTCAGTTATATTTTTCTTAAGACATTTATTTGGGAAAAT
>NZKO01000065.1 GCA_002692535.1 Opitutia bacterium | reverse complement strand
TAAATTTATTTCCATCAATTTCAATCTCTGCTTTATTTTTATTTATATTTGATTGAATGGCCAACGAATTAAACCTTAAATATTCTTCCACTGAATTTGGTTTCAAATTTTTTTTTAAAAGTAAAAAAGTCAAAGCACGATAATGAGAACCTGTCTCTACATAGAGAAAATTGTTTCTTGTGGATATAAGGTTTGAAAGCGTGGACTTTCCGGTCCCAGCACCGCCATCAATCGCTAAAACACTGAACATTTTCATAACCAATTACTACTTTTGATTATTTCTCAAAGCCTCAATTCTATCGAAAAAGTCAGGGAAGGTCTTTTCACAACACGATGGATTTTGAATGGTTAACCAAGATTTGCCATTCCCAAATAAATCATAACTTCCAAGTATACCGAAAGACATAGCCACACGATGATCATGATAGGTTTCAATCTGAATCTTATTTTCAGCAATCTCTTTTAATTTATTTAAATTTGGCATAATTTCCAAGCTGTCTTCCTTTTCGATTACCTTTTGACCAAGCTTTTTAAGTTCGACTGCCATGGCTTTCACTCGATCCGTTTCCTGCAATCTAGTATGCGCAATCCCCGATATTTTTAAGGGAGTCGTCAGTAAAGGACTAATGGCAGCTAGAGTTAAAAAGGTGTCTGAAATATCATTAAAGTCAAATTCTCCTCCAGTCAGTTGACCACTGAATGAGGAAACCAGACCGGTGTTCCCTCTTTCAATCAATCCTCCCTGTAGTCTTAGTACGTTGGAATACCGGGAATCTCCCTGCAACATCTCATCCCATATGCCCACTACCTTACAACTTCCTCCAACTATTTGCGGTAGGGTTATGAAATAACTTGCTGCAGTCGCATCCGGTTCTACCTCATAATGAAAATCCTCATTTCTTAAGTATTTGGCTTTTATGGATATATGATCGCAATGAATCTTGCATTCAAAATCAGAATCACCACAAAAATCCTCCATCATCTTTCTTGTTATGGCAAGAAACGGAAGCGAAACTGTGCCATCTTGAAATTCAATCGATTGGTTTTCAGAACAAAGTGGCGCAATCATCATTAAAGCAGAGAGGATTTGACTGCTCTTGGTGGCATCAACCATCCATTTATCTTGATTGAATGAATTGGTATTCAAGGTAAAAGGAAAAAATCCAGATTCCATTGCGTAAATGACATCAACTCCTCCATCTTGAAACAGATTAAGAAGCTGAGAGATGGGCCTTTTTCTCATTTCTAAAGAACCATCCATGTGATAAGTGGCATTTTTCTGTATAGCAAGCCATGCCGTTAGGAATCTGGCAACTGTTCCTGCATTTCCCACATACAACTTCTCGGTTTTTTGAGGAATAGTACCACCGCAGCCTTGAATTTCTACCTCGTTTTTGACCCAATTTTCGATGATACCTATGCCCAAAGTTTTAAGAGCCTTAATCATCAACTCCACATCCTGACTTTTCAAAACTCCAGATAATGTGGTTCTACAGTTTGACAGAGCTGCCAACAAGAGTGCCCGATTGGAAATGCTTTTTGACCCCGGTATGATTATTTCGCCAGAACATCCATTTTTAAATGGAATAATATCCAGGGTAGAGTTCATTATTTGTTTATTTCTTTTTGAAAATTCGCACCGGTCTCAAGAAATTCTCTCAGTCCATCAAAGTTATTTTGAGAAATATATGAACGAACTTTTTCCATTGATGTTTGAAATTTTTCCAAGCTAGAAAGAACATTAGCTTGGTTCTGCTGGATAATTCCTGTCCAAAGTTCAGGACTCCCCCCTGCGATCCTGACAGTATCCCGAAGACCTTGCCCACACATAGAGCGTGCATCATCAGTTTTCTCAGATAGACTATGAGCGAGAGTAGATGAAATCAAGTGAGGCAGATGGCTGATTTCTGACAGTTGCCTGTCGTGAATCTCAGGGGTCATGATGATATTCTGCATTCCCAGTTTCTCCCAAAATAGTTTTAGTACTTTTATTTGTTCAGAAGATTCTTCATCTTCCGGTGTAATAATGCACGGCCTATTTAAAAATAAATTTTCTGATGCATGAGCCATCCCTGATTTTTCAGAACCAGCCATAGGGTGAGATCCAATAAAGCAGGCATTCCTATTTTTAAATAAATCTGAAGCTTCCCCGCAAACCCTGCCCTTAACACTTCCAACATCAGTAACCAAGCACCCCTGTTTCAATTCTCCAACAATTGAGGATAATATCGAGTTAATCGTTTCAACTGGAGTGCAAAGAATAACAAAATTGCTTCCTTCAACAGATGCGGAAGGATTTTTTTCGACTCGATCCACCGGCAATTGATCTAAAGCGTCTTGTGCCGATTTATCGCTTCTTGCCCACACTACAATTTTTTCAGCCAGATGCTTTTTCCTAATAGCAAGAACCAAAGAAGCTCCTAATAGCCCCGGACCGATAATTGTCACTTGTTTGAACATGAAAAAAGGTTTACTTATAATACTTTATTAAAACCGCAGACTTTAAAGAATTTATCAATTGATGCAAAAGGAATTAGATGAGGAAGAACCAAATCAGGAAGATGATTGGGGTAATCCGCCTTCTCCTGACACTCCTGAAAACCGCAAGAAAGCCCTTCGGGCTCAAATTATTCTCGGAATTTTCGGTCTTGTGGGAGTTTTGCTACCGGGATTTTTGTATTGGTTGAAATTCAAATGAAAAGTTCTTTCTTCGAAGAAAAATCCGCAAATAACCATGGCAATCGAAAATAACACTCCTTCAAAATCTGGACTTACCAAAATCGAATTTCTGCTGTGGATTGCAATCTTGGCAGTCTTGATTTTTTTGCTAATTCCATTTTTCAATTCATTTAAATCATCGGTTCCGAATTCTGATGGGATGGAGACCAATTCTTCTTTTCATTTTGAATCATGGAACAAAGGTTATGTAGAATCGAATTTTTCGGCGGATAAGTGAACTCTTTGAACTCTACAAAAGGATATAGTAAAAAAACTCTTAAGCTTTTCGTTCCACTACTCATTTCAGGATCCGTTTTGTTCTATCTATTGTTTTCGGATATCATTTCGTATCAGAATTTTATACTAGATATTAAAAAAGGCTGGGTATTTTTTTCAGAGTTTCTAACTCAAAACGGACCTTTACTCTTCCTATCCATCGCGATCCTGCCGACTTTTATTTTGCCCGTCTCCCCGCTCTTGGCATTGGTTGGGGTTTGGGCATGTGGGCATGATGAAATTCTTGCATGTGTAATGGCAACTTTATCGCTTGGAATCAATTGCAGCTTAACCTATTGGATTGGCAGAGTTTTTGGAGTAAAATCTATCAATCAGATCCTGCATTTCTTTCGGATCAAATCGATCGATTTGCCCAAGCACGAAAATCTAAACTTTGACTTGTGGTGCCTGATTCTAAGACTAACACCTGGCATTCCCTTTGTTTTCAGTAATCTTATATTGGGCTCGTTAAAAATGCCGTTCAGCAGATACCTTCTCATATCCATTCCCATACTTGCAGTTACTTGCTTCGGATATGTTCTGGCCGCAAACGGTTTAATAAAAGGAAACATCCATAATGTCCTTGGAGGAATAAGTCTTATTTTAGTATTTTTTCTAATCGGCAAATTTTTGCTAAAAGGAAGAAAAAAAAATGCAAACTGAACTTTTTCAAGTCCATGACTCGGATTCGAGAGTTTGGGAAATCAGCCAACTCAACTCTTCCATTCGCAAAATTTTGGAGGGAAATTTCCGCCAAATCTGGGTTAGAGGAGAAATTTCCAACCTCAAGGCTCATTCAAGTGGCCATTATTATTTTCAGCTAAAAGATAAATCCTCCCAACTAAAAGGAGTTCTTTTCAGGGGCGATGCTCAAAATCTGATCGCTCCATTAGAAGATGGAGCCAGTTATCTGGCCTTCGGCGACCTAACTGTTTTCGAACCAAGGGGTGACTATCAGATCCGCGTCAGGCATTTCATGCGGGAAGGATTGGGACACCTTCAGCAGGAATTTGACAGATTAAAGAAGAAATTGTCTGAGGAGGGACTGTTTGATGAAAATAACAAAAATCCACTACCACTGCTCCCACTAAGAATTGGACTAATCACATCTCCTCAAGGTGCAGCGAAAGAAGATTTCATCAGTATTTTGAAAAGAAGAAAATGGAAAGGTGTAATCTCCTTTTATCCCTCCCTGGTACAAGGACCCAAAGCAGCCGGGGAACTGATCCAGTCACTAAAAAACATTTCCAAATCAAAAGAAAAATTGGATCTGGTCGTCCTCACTCGCGGCGGCGGATCCATCGAAGATTTATGGTCATTCAATGATGAAAACCTCGTTCGATTGATTTCTGATTTTCCAGTTCCCCTAATTTCGGCAGTTGGTCACCAGACAGATTTTGTGCTTACCGATTTTGTCGCTGACATTCGGGCCGAAACTCCTTCGGGTGCTGCTGAATTGATAAGCTCTTTATATCTGAGGGAAACCGAGCAAATGGAAAACCTGCGCTCATCCCTGAAGCAAGCAACTCATAACCGATTAGAAAAATTAAGCGAAAATTTGGGTCTTTTAAAACTTGGNATTCAACTTATTTCACCAAAGTCGAGACTCGAAAATGCCTATCAGACTTTGGATGAACTCAGTGAAAGGCTTACCCTATCAACACATAATTTNTTTCTAGGTAAAAAAAAGGAGTTGGAGCTTATCTCCAAAATGGTTGAAGGCGCAAATATTCAAACAATAATGAAGAAGGGATTTTGCTATGTCAGAGACCAGAACAAAAAGCTCTTATCCGACGCAGCAAAAATCAAATCTGATCAAACAGTCGATGTCATATTCAGGGACGGAGAACGCAAGATGACNGCCCAGTAAAAGGNTTNAAAAAAAACTAGACAAAGGAAATCTCACTAAATTCTCCAATTATCAAGCCTCCAAGCCTTTCATAAAGATTCTCACCCATGTGGTCACTAAAGAGAATGCAGGATAAGTACCCCCTTTTGGCAGCAATGATCGACATGTGCCGGGCGATCAGCTTGGCATATCCTCTGTGCCGTTGATTTTCGGGCACATAGACCATATTTACAACCAGTCTGTTTGGAGTAGATCTTCCAAAACCAGCCATCCCACAGGATTGTGAATTTTTTCTAAGTATGTAAAAGTTTCCATTATCCAATATTTTTCGAGCCATGGCAGTGGTGGCGGTTTGACTAATTGGTGGTACAGCCTCCTTGGCAAATGCTTCTGCCCACAGTCTGATTCTTGGCCACTCCAAACTTCCTGCCCTTACCATTCCAATCTCACTGTTCTGGCATGAGTTTCTTTGGACATTTGATAACTCGTAAATACGAAAGTTCTTCTTCTCAAAAGAATTTTTGGTCTTAGTGCCGAACCACGCATCAACAAAGTTCGTGCATTGCTCCGTTGGCCCTAAAACTCCTTTTACCGCAAANACATCCTTTCTGGCACGAGTTGCAAGCACGCGAACCGCACTTTTATTTCCAGTGGAAAGCAAAACATAACCACTTCTAGTTTGGATTGCACAAAGTATTATTTCTCCATTTGAAAATAGGTTAGCCGCCCATATCCTCTCATCTTCACTGAAGTTTTTTGCGACCTCCCAAAAGAGATTATTGTTGGATTCATTCCTCAAAAGGAAACTTTCGGAACGCCAAAAAAAAGCGGATGTTGTTTTGTATTTTTGTAACCTGTATTTTTCCTTCACTTGAAATAATCTAAAAAAATAGCTTTGGAATGTTTTTCCATTTAGGCAATATGGAACCGATGGAAGAAAGCAGTATCAGATATGCCCAAAGGGGAGTATCTTCTAGTAAGAGAGAAGTTCATGATGTCGTTGATCATATGGACAAAGGTCTATTTGAGGGTTCCTTCTGTAAGGTAACTGAAGATCTGCTTACCGCAGATCCGAATCGATGCAATGTGATTCATTCAGATGGAGCAGGCACCAAATCAATCATCGCATACCTTGCCTACNAAGAAAGCGGTGATCCAAAGGTTTTCCATGGGATTGCACAAGACAGCNTTGTAATGAATCTTGACGACCTCGCATGTGTCGGAATTTGGGACAGAGTTGTTATTTCAAGCACCGTGAACCGTAATGCCCGGAATTTCCCGGGTGAAGCATTGGCGGCACTGATAGAAGGCACGGAAAATTTTCTGCAACAACTTCGAGATCTCGGGATCAATGTGGTGAGCGGGGGTGGCGAGACAGCAGATGTTGGCGATATCACAGGAACGGTTGCAGTGGACTCCTGTGCGGTAGCAGTGGCAAAAAGGGATGACATCATAGACAATGCAAGAATAACTCCAGGTCTTTCCATTGTTGGTTTCTCCTCTGCGGGAAAGGCTAATTATGAATCCATTAAAAATAGCGGTATTGGCAGTAATGGTCTGACCAGTGCCAGACATGAACTTCTTTCGGAACACTACTCCGCCAACTATCCGGAAACTTATGACCCGACAACTGACTCAAAGTATGTTTACTGCGGACCATACAGAATAAATGATCCGCTACCAAATAGCGAATTAAGTGTCGGGCAGTCACTTTTGAGTCCTACACGCACATATCTCCCACTGCTTAANAAAGCATCGGAGGAACTTGGAAAAGAGGTATACGGAGCAGTTCACTGTTCAGGAGGAGGTCAGACAAAATGTCTTCGTTTCGGATCAAAGGTAAAATTCATCAAGGATAACCTATTTGCTCCGCCAGCGATTTTCAGCGAAATTAAAAACGTTTCCAAAACAAGCGACAGGGAAATGCATCAGGTATATAACATGGGGCATCGCATGGAGATATTTTGCCATCCGAAATTTGAAAACACCCTTATTGACATTGCAAATTCATTAGGTATTGAAGCNAAAGTCATCGGCCGCACCGAACCATCTGAACTTGTCTCACAAAAAAATCATCTCCAAATTTTATCCGAAGGAGAAACTCTAAACTATGAGTGAAGATGTTCGAGAATTAGATGAAAATCTAATTTCAAGCGTTCAATGCCTGCAAAAACGCTGGGTCGGAAAATTACCGAACTCAATGGTGCAATGCGGATCCGGTTGGGCAGAAGTTACCGAAAACCTCACCATTGTTGATGAAATTCCCTACAATGAAATAGATTGCCTTACACAAACGACTGTTGAGGGACATGAGAGTAAACTCCTGCTTGCGAAAACGGCAACTTCTCATGCAATGATTTTTCAGGGAAGACGACACTGGTACGAAGGAGTAACATGGAAAGAAATTACTCACAATATTTTCCTTTCCAAAGAAATGGGCTGTAAAAACGCAATTATCACAAATGCAGCAGGCGGGATTTCCGAAAAGCTCAATGTCGGAGACTTAATGATTATTGAAGATCACATCAATCTAATGGGAGGAAATCCCCTGATAGGACCACTTAAACACAAAGATATCCAGAGATTTGTTGATCAAACGGAAATTTATTGCAGAAAACTGCAAGCCACAGCATTGGAAATTTCACAAGATAACGGGTTTGAGATAAAAAAAGGTGTTTATCTGGGATTAACAGGACCCGCTTTTGAAACACCTGCCGAAATTAGAATGCTTCGAACAATCGGAGCAGACGCAGTAGGAATGTCCACAATTCCAGAAGCAATGATGGCAAATGCATTCGGCATGAAAATCATTGCAATTTCGTGTATTTCAAACATGGCAGCNGGAATCTCACCGAACCCACTNTCACATGAGGAAGTTTCGGTAAATACCTCACAATCAATGCCAACAATGAAATTACTGATTAGTGGTTTGCTCGATAGTTTTTAATTATAATTTTCACTGAAAGAATATTTATTTATAATTATGAGTCATCATGAATTGGAAGAGGGATGCAACTTAAACCTAGATTTTACAAAATTAAAAAAAGTTGTCGAATGTGGAGAAGATATCATTCCCGCCGTTGCTCAGGACGCGGAAAGTGGCGAGGTTTTAATTGTTGGTTATATCAATGAACTTGCTTTAAATACTGCTCAAAAGGAGGGTATGGCAACTTTCTGGAGTACTTCCAGAAACGAACTTTGGGTTAAAGGAAAAACATCCGGAGACTATCTCGAAATCGTTGATATTTGTGTAAATTGCGAACAAAACTCCGTTCTCTACAGGGTAAAACCCAGAGGTAAAGGAGCCTGTCACACAAAGAATCAAAATGGCATTTCGCGGTCTGGATGCTACTACCGAAAAATCGATAATAACGGAAATCTATCTTTTCTCAAAGGAAGAAAATAATTAAATCTACAATATATCAGCAGAAGTGAGCTCCTTTTGTTTCAACATATAAGGCATATATTGATTGGCTTGCAGTCATAAACAGACGATTCCTCTTTATTCCCCCAAAACATAGATTAGAACAAACTTCCGGAAGCAGAATTTGACCAATCCTTTCGCCTCCAACTGGTTCAAAAATATGCACNCCATCAAAACCGGGTCCTGCCCAACCCGCACTTGACCAAATATTTCCGTCTTCATCGCATTTGATTCCGTCCGCACCTCCTTTGATTGTTTTTCCATTCAATTCCATCTCCATGGAAGCAAAAGTTTTTCCGCTGTGTACGGTGCCATTATCGCCTATTTTCCAAACCTTAATTTCTCTTTCAGCTTTCGGATAATGTGATGCACCGGTGTCGGAAACATAAAGTTTTCCATAATCGGGACTGAAACACAATCCATTCGGCTTATAAATCTCATCCGTTACCTTTTGAACCTTGGATGTTTTTGCATCTATGCGATAAACTGCTTCTTTCCTGATGGGCTGGGGATTTCCCCGATTATAATTATTTCCCTCGTAATTCATAAGACTACCATAACCAGGGTCCGTAAACCAGATGGAATCATCGGGATGTACCACNACATCATTGGGAGCATTATATTTTTTTCCCTCAAAAGAGTCCGTCAGTATTGTCACGGATCCATTTAATTCATAGCGAACCACTCGCTGATTCCCATGTTCGCACGAGATTTGTCTTCCCCGATGATCAAAAGTGTTTCCGTTACTGTTACCCGAAGGTTTTCGGAATTCAGTAACTTGACCATCGTCCGACAACCACCTTAATTGCCTGTTGTTGGGAATATCGCTCCAGAGAAGATATTTTCCCACCGAGCTCCAAACTGGGCCTTCAGCCCAAAGCAAATCCGGACTTGAGTAAATTCTCCTTATTGCAGCATTACCCAGCCTATACTTATTAAATCTCGAATCCATTGCTTTTACATCCGGGTCCGGATATCTAACGGGATTATGACCACTCCAATCCCTTGCCTTACTGATTGCTGCAAAGCCAGAAGTTGCAGTCAGTTGCATAAAATTCCTTCTTATCATCGTCGTTACTCTCCTTCTAAAATAGTAAAATCATCATGTTTTTGGTAATTGTACTTTCTTTTCCAGTATTCAGTANGCATTGCCTTGTTGCTCTACGATTGAAAGGAATATGAATATCCATTATGTCCTTTATCTTAGTTATCGAAATCTAAGGACAAACTAAAACAGCACGCTTTGATTAAGGTGCAAATATCTACACATCCTGATCCTTAATCCAACGGAATTTAATAATTTTAAACTTTCGACCGAATCTCTGGTTAATTCCCATGGTTGAAAATACCGTATCGTCGGGCTCCTCTTCAGGGTCATCATTCAGTTTAAGATCTGAATTAAGACCATCAGCGAACCAATCAACTCCTGCCGATACTCCTGCTCCTGGAAGATCAGGAACGGCATCGGGTAAGGTATCTGTACCTTCTGGGTTTATGCCATTTTGATTCAGATCCAACCAATGCTCCCTAAAGCTTGCCTCATTATTCCAATATCCATCAAGATTTCGATCTTCAAAAGGTTCGTGAGGACGATGATGAGGTGCATCAAGTTCAGATTTTACATATTCGGGAGTGCGTTGAACGGTAAGCTCGATCCAGGCACGATTCCCTTTGTGCATTCCTCCTGCAATGGACTTTGGTTCGCCCATTACACGAATGACGAAAGTATCCGACCGAACATTCGATACGGGAAGAATCGGGCTCAGGACATCCGCTTGCATGAGCCAATCAGGTTTATTTGCCGCAGTTGCAACATCCTCTACTGCCAAGAGATTATCAGGCGCCTCACCAAAAGAGGTTGCCCCATGATAATCCTCCCAACCCATTTGAAAATTGAATGGAGGAGTGTATTGGAAAATCGAACTCAGCAAATTACCGTTTGAGTCCCTCCCTGCAAAGAAATTCGGATTTATCATCTTACCACGCCCAAATTCGGATTCTTCAACTACATAACTGTTTAGCCTACTAGTGTTAAACCCTGCATAAGTGTGATTGAGGAACCTTGGTTGCAGATATCTTTGCTTAGAAATCGCGTGCAGTCCAAAAGAACCAGATAAAAATCCCATGTTTCTAGGTTGTAAAAATGCACTTTCCGTATCGCCCTGAGAATATCTTGCATCAGGTATGGTAGGAATTTGTGGATTGTACATTGGCACGCCTGTACCGACATCTCTCAATTTGTTCAAGCCAGCCTCTGCAATCGCTGCCTGCACGGTTCCCCGCAGACCCAAAACCGAATCACGGTTTTCTGATGCCACTGATGGCCAACTCTGTAGAGGCACGGGAAGTAGATTGCTCTCAATTCCATGGATTCTTCGATTCACAAAGTCTGCTGTTGAAAGAAACGGTCCTCTCAACTTGATCTGCTCGACCAAACAATGTGCCAGCAAGGTAATCTCCTCGTCGGTAAGGGATCTAATTTTATTCCAGCCATTCTGGTCGGGATGATTTAAGAAACGGGGAAAGGGAGTTTCAGAAAGAGGATAGGTTCCGTTGGGGATTTCAAGCCCTTTCAAAGAAGACAAATGGCTGATCCATGCATCAACAGAGGTGGAATTCAGATTAAAAGCACCTTCAAGCAGAAGATCACCTGCAAGAGATTGGTAGCGGAAGACATCATCGGGTCCAGCGGTGTTTTCTTCCAAGGCGGAATAGGATGTCTCCTTAATCGTGTTATTTCGAAAATAGGGCACGAACCTCTTGTTTCGATAGGGTCTGTAAGGAACACCAGGCTCAATCAGTGCCATTTCAGCCTCGTGTTGAGAAGGAGATTTCCGCCCCCATTGGCCCATTCCTACCCCCGACATGAAGTAACCGTCAAGTAACGCCCGATTTGCATAGAAGCTATGATCCAAGGTAGTATTCTGATGTTCATTTTGAGCATCAACATTACGAACTGAGCCATACCAACCCCACTGATCTATATTTTCCGGCATATGAACGTTCTGCTCACCGATCCACCACTCCCAAGGAGATGAGGATGTTCCATAACACTGCCTGAATAATCTATGAGAGTCCCAATTCGGTCCAATTCGAGCGTAGCTTTCAGTCTCTTTGCTCCAACCTTTTACAACGCTTCTAACTCGACCCCAAGTTTTGTATCTCCCCACCTGAGTGGTGGCATAGGAATTTCCCAGAATATAAGATGGGCTGTGACTGTAATCTGAAAGATTGGCGTGCCTAAGCTGCAACAATGACAACATAGGCGACCTAGGCAGCTCAAAAAGGACAGCACGATTCACTACTGGCATACTTCCATGCTGATCATTGACATCATGAAAAAAACCAGACATTGGATTCGTTGAGATTCTTGGCATTGCACAGCCAAGAAGTGAATTGATGTTCATATCAACATCAGGGTCCATTTGGGTGGTATCAGGTGCACTCCGTTCCAAAATTGCCTGATCAAGCGTTAGGTTACCATCGAAATTAGCAACGGTTACGGAGTTTGGAGCAGCATCATTGCCCTTAAATTCAAAAAAATCAATGAACCTGAATGAATTGGGAGTAAAACTCAATGTTCCAGTTTCTTCATGAATCAAGTTATAAGTTCGGGGAGTAACAGAAGTTAATGGATTGGGTATTATGGCTCCGTATCTGTTACCATTGAACTTTTCCACATGCCAATTATCTCCGAATCCCTCTTGGAAGCTATTGACAGGTGCTCTCAAGTTAAATTGCTCAAGAACAATCTTATCTGCATATCCAGGCAAATTCCAGCGGACCCTAAAACCATTACCGGGCATGCGACCATTTTTCCAGTTGTTAGAATTCACAGTTTGTGCGAGCTGATTAATTGGGTCCATTAGTGCCGACCAGGCATCAAAGCCCGCATGAGTATCAAAGGTTTTCGTTGTTTTAAAGATGGGTTTCCTAAATTGTACATCTTTTGCATTATACAAAAAAGGCTTGCCGGGATTAACTGCTCCAAAACTGGGATTTTCGGAATAAATGGTCAGTCCTTTGGGCTCAGGATAGACGGAATTGGCATTGATTCTTTCTGCGGATTCAGCGTCATAAAGTGCAATTTGGCTTTGGTGAACGCCAAGCACATCGCCTACTATATTTTCGATCGCCAAGGGCTCACCTCCCGTTGGTACGGCGAACTGCGTATCACAAACAAATGGAACATCTTGAGTGGACTTAGTCATCCCAATTCCAAGGTACTGCTTTCTGGAGTTTCGAGCTGGTAATCCCCTATATTCCCAGACTTGATTAGGTATTGCAGCAAATTGAGCTTTTTCACCCGGCTCAAGCCTGAGGGAGGTCAACCCCAATAATAAATGCCTTTCCCTTCTGTCCGAAATTCCATCATTATTGGAATCAGGGTCAGTCACCGGATGATTGCTGTAAAGAAAACTAAATCTTCCAATGCTATCCTGATACAAAACTTCATAATTGCGTGCAGCGAATACCTTGTTGTTGGAAGGGTCAGGATTCTGACCCGCAGGAGGTCTGACTAAATTGTAAGGGTTTGTCAGGCGACGGTAGTGAACGTTATTGAGGGCTCCCCTTACAATTCGATTTCCAAACCAATCAAAGCTCTCTTGCACGTTAGACCTGTAGATAGGGTCATTTCGACCAATGTTGGAAACCAGTGCTGAGTAGAAATATCCTGCCGTACCAGCATTTCCTGCCAAACCAACCGGTCCATTTCCACCCCACGCGGGAAATCCCGGAGGGAAAGGGGGTGGGTTAGGGCGCCCACCACCGCCACCTGCTGGTGGGTCTGGGTGCCACGCCCAAATGAACCATTTGCGCCAACGATCATATTCTTTTGGATTGAAGCAGTTTAACCTGGAATGACGAATCGGAACCTCAACATACAATTCATTCATTTCGATTGCCACATCGTAAGGGTTCCATAAGGCAAAAGATGGATACATTGCCAAAGCCAAATTCCCTCCCCTTATAGTGGGAACCTGAGAGAATTTGAGCTCCATGAGAACAGGCTGGATTGGATGCTTAACCGTTCCTGGCCTATTCAGGTTGGCAAACCAGTTCAGTTTGGAAGTGATTGCCAACAGAACATCATTTACTCCTGGCATTCGCTTCCAAAACTCTGTGCCTCTTGATTTTGGAGGTAATCCCTTCTCACTGCTGAAAAGTACAAAGTTGTCGCCGGAAAATCTAGGCAATGAATCTGCCGCGTAATTTGCCACCGATGGATTTGTCGAACCAAATATTTTAGTATACAAGTTATGGAAAGAACCCAGAACTCTCCACCTTGGACCAGCCAAAATGCCTTCGGGGTCCTTAATTGTTTCATTCCCCGCATCATACCATTGATTGGCCTTGGCACTGGGTTCCATTGGGATTTCTTTCAGATGCTCAACTCTGTCCTTATATAGAAATCCGAGAAAATCCCTGTACTCCGGAGGTGGTGAGGTCTCATTCCAAGTATCGTCCCATTCTTGCACATTTGAAAAGGCATGGCTCAAGTCTCTTTTCAGTCCGCCGGTGCGAACATCGGAAAGCACGCCATAAGAATTTGCAGTAATGGAATGACTATGTGCGGCCAACTTCTTGGACCATGCTTGATTCTCGGTCAATTCGCCTTGGTTCTTGGTCAAGACACCAAGGTTTAAGATTTGAGATCTTAGAAAATCATCTTCGAACTCCAAGCCAAATCCTCCCGTCAAACCATCGGAGGAGTAATCTCCGAAATTTATATTTGGATAAGTTGCAACAGTCAGATCATCAACCTGCTCCTGCAAACTTGGCGTTGGTTCTTCGGATCTGTGGATATTCATTTTGGCCTTTACACCCTCGTCACCAACCCAATAGGCATATGCGCCATGCGAATTTAGTCGGTCAGCAGAAGTACCACTAGAACGAACGTTCGTCTTCTTCACTTTAACGGGTTCTCCCCGCAACTGAGTCTTCCAATAAAGCGGATCACTACCCTCAGGTACGGCAGTCTCCAATAGGGGGCGCCTGAACATCCAGACCATTTCATCATCCTCTTCAGGGTCAGCCAAATTCTCCAGAGGGTGGTGATAGTTTTTCAATTGGTTTGCGACTACAAGCTGGTGGTCTCGCCATGCGTTTCTTTCGCTGCCATAGACCCCTCCGCTTACAAAATATCTTTGCTCGTCTTCAAAGGGAATAGAGTCAGGAATTTCCAAGAATTCTTGAACAATCGTAGAGCCAGAGTTCATCATGATAGCGGGTTTTTTCAACCAACCCTCGTTACCACTTACCAACCATGCAACTTCCACTGCGGGGTGAGGGTCATATTCCGGGTCAGCTTGTGGTGAACCAGCGATATTTTTTCCCGTCTCTTGGTTCTCAGGCAGGGGTTTTGCAGCTCTTTTATTATCAGCAGTACCTTTCCTTCTTCCACGATGCTTCCATACTCCAGTCCAATATCTCTGTCCGAATGGAACCGCATCAATCTGGCCATTTTCATTTAAGTCAATCGCCTGATTTGCAAGGACTGCTTCATTGAGACCAGAGGAAATCTCATCGCTGTAGAATTCGGATTCATACTTCGCACCAGATTCAATCCTTTCATCAAGAATGTCTGCAGTCGCAGTTACACGCATGTCAGGGCCAAGATGTTTTTGCAATTCTCCGATTGCAACCATCATACCCATCCTTGCATGAGCTTGGGCCAATACCTTTTGCTTACGAGCATCTGCAAGACTGAGGTCTATTCCAACCAGGTTTACAAGAGAGATCACCAACAAGAAAACCAGGCTCAACAGCGATAGGGCCATCACGATGGCAAAACCCCTATCGCGAGCAACTTTATGGGGGTAGTTTTTGGTGTGACACACTTTAATCATTGGGCGAATACAAATTGAGCCCAAATTCCATGAGTTCGCAAGTGATAAATGGTCAGCGACTAGGGATGGCTTTTATGTCCACTTCTGAAGGCCAGAATTTTTCAATATCATCTATGGATGGAATTTCTCTCGGACGAACAACCCTAAATCCGACAAAAAGCGCATCTGTATGATACCAAACACTCTTTGGTATTTGTGGATCCTGTTGCTTCCATGCTTCTTCAGAACCCATTCTTGCTGCACTTCTGTGACTCTTGGCTCCGTCGTCCCAAGACCCTCCTTTGACGACCCGCGGATACAAAGTATTTGGAGCCACCAAAGGGTTGTCACGCAACTCTTCGGATGGTTTGGATGGTGGTGGTGTAAATTGATCAAGCACCCATTCCCAAACATTTCCGTGCATATCATAGAGGCCAAAAGGGTTGGGCGATTTGGAACCGACCCGTTGATATTTAAATCTGCTGTTTCCAAGGTGCCAGGAATGATTTGATAAGTCTTTGGAATCGTCACCAAAGCTGTACGCAGTTGAAGTGCCGGCTTTGCATGCATATTCCCATTCTGCCTCAGTGGGTAATCGGTAAAATTCTCCAGTTCTTGCACTAAGCCACATGCAGTACATCTTTGCCGAAAGTTGTGTCATGCAAATCGCTGGATGTCCGCTTTTACCCATACCAAAACTCATATCAACGTATGGAGCGGTTGGTTTGGTAACTGCATCGGAAAGTGCATCCGCCTTGTCGCTCTGTTTTTGATTGTATTCTCGATTGTCCTTATCCAAATTGATCATCCACAATTCGTATTCATCCCAAGTTACTTCATATTTTCCCATCCAAAAATCAGAGACCTTTACCTTGTGCGCAATCATTTCATTTTCTCCCCGTTCCTCATCAGCCAAAGGGCTACCCATCAAAAATTCTCCGCCTGTTATTGGAAGCATTTCAAAATTAAGTTTGGAAGTCTCAATCTCCTGCCTGTAAGGAATAAACTCGTCCTGAGTCTTGCCTTCCTCGAAGCCCAGTTCTTGGTATAAATCTTTGGGTAGCATTCCTAGTGTGGTAAAATTCTTCTTCTTAGGCGAAAGTTTTGCAGTTTCAGGCCAGTCAGCACCTTCTTCTATCCACCTGCGCAGCATGAAAAGGTCGGTGGAGGAAAGCGGATCGTTTCCTTCAGGGGGCATGAACATTTCATCATCCTGAGGAAGAGTGCAAAGAACCCACAGGTCGCTGTCCAAAGGTTCCCCCGGAACGATTACGTGCTCTGCTTCAAATGCATGCTCAAATGAATCCAGACGCAAATTTCCCTTTACATTACCTTCATAATGACAAGCCACACAATTTAGTTCTAAAATGGGTTGGACATGTTCAACAAATTTAATTTCCTTGGGTAGCCTCTTTTCGGTTTTAAGTTCAACACCATCAGGCCAAGCTGCACCTTCTTTGATCCAATCATGCAGAATTTTCTTCTCGAATACAGTGAGCGGATAATCTTTTTCCTTGTTCTTGATTGGAGGCATGAACAACTCATCATCTTCAGGTAGGGTGGTGGTCCAATAAAGGGAACTGTCATCGGGATTGCCGGCGATGATCAAATCATCTGACTCAAATGCAACTTCTTTCGTGTCTAGTCTGACATTACCCTTGTCGTTTCCCTCGCGGTGGCAACTTACGCAATTATGCTCGAGGATGGGTTTTACATCACGAACAAATTCCACTTTTGCATGAATATAGTTTAGTCCGAGAAAAACAATAGATATGAAGGCAAAAGGTTTGGGGATAATCATCACATATAATATTATTAAATTAAATGCTTATTTCAAAAATACTCTTCCTTTTAAAGAATAAATCTAATTACAATTGGGTTTTTTTAAGTCATGCAATTACTTAAAATCACATTTTGGAGTATCATAAAGATACTATTTTGTAATCATTTGATTTCTTCAGGATACAACGTTTACAGTGAAAAATGCATGGGTACTGACTTCAAAATCATTATGGATCATGATGATCGGAAAATTTGTTCGAAAGCCGCTAAATTGGCTTTTAAAGAATGTCACAGGTTAAACAGGATTTTCAGTGATTACATTGCAGATAGTGAAATTTCTCTATTCTCAGAGTCTTCCCATGAAAAAAAATTTCAAAAATTGTCACCAGAACTTTTTCATGTCTTAAAATACAGCAAGGATCTTGCAAGAAAAACAAACGGGGCATTTGATCCCACTCTAGGAAGATTATCCAGATTATGGAGGGTATCCAGGTTCAGAGAAACACTTCCTTCCAGAAAAATGCTGGATAGGGCAATGGAAAGCAAAGGCTTCAAATTTTTGCTTTTAAGATCTGAAGCCAAAGAGGCAAAACTACTTAAACCCGGAATGATTTTGGACTTAGGTGGAATTGCTAAAGGTTATGCTGCCGACAAGAT
>NZKO01000064.1 GCA_002692535.1 Opitutia bacterium | reverse complement strand
GGCTTTTTTGTTTGTAGAAGTCGCCCTTAAAAAAGAAAATTTTAATCCTGAGATTGATTCATCCACATTTGTTGTAAAATATAACCCAAATGATACTATCCGATAGTTCCATCCTCGATGCCATATCCAAGAACGATATTGTAATTGAACCCTATGACCGGGATTGTCTGGGGACTAATAGTTATGATGTGCATTTATCCAGGCATTTGGCATGCTATGTTGATGAGGTAATTGATGCAAAAAAGCATAACCATGTTGAGCACTTTTCAATTCCTGAAGATGGAGTAGTACTTAAACCGGGAAAAACCTACCTAGGTTCAACTTTGGAATATACCGAGACAAGACAGTATGTTCCCTTTCTGGAAGGTAAATCAAGTGTAGGCAGGCTGGGTATTGATATTCATGCTACGGCAGGTAAGGGAGATGTGGGGTTTTGTAACCATTGGACTTTGGAAATTTCGGTTTGTCAGTCGGTCCGTGTTTATGCAGGCATGCCGATTGGACAGTTAATTTACTTCAAGGTGGAAGGAAATGTGGAAGTTGATTATGCATCCAAATCATCGGCTAAATATAATCAGAGAACACCCAAGCCGGTGGAATCCATGATGTGGAAAAATAGTTTCTAAGTGAAGGAAGACACTCTTCACCGAGAAATTCTCGAGGAGCATGCGAGAAATCCCCATTTTGATGATCTGATATCCGAACCTACTCACAAAGCTGATTATCAGAGCAATAAAACAGGGAATGCTTGCAGTATCACTTTAAATGTAAAGGATGGAAGACTAGTCCAAATAGGTTTGAAAGTACAGGGGTCGGCGCTGGCTATCGCGAGTGCATCTTTACTTTTTTGCGAGTTGAATGAAATGAGCCTTCATGAGGCTCAAAATATACATGCGAAAATTTTTAAAATTCTTTTGGAAGGAGAAATAATTGAATTGCCGGGCGATCTTTGCGTTTTTAATTCAATTGTACGTTTTCCGGAGAGACATGATTGTGCACTTCTTGCATGGAATGCACTGGGAGATGCACTTGCTTTTTAGTAAGAACGACGATCGTAGCCACTCCCATATCCCCTCGATCCGTACTGGTTCCAGCCAGGCGACTTAGAGTATCCTCGACCAAAGGAGGAATGAGCATTCAGGAGCTCGTATTTTGCTTCAGGCAGTTCTTTCAGGAAGCGACTTTGCATGAGGCGGACAGGTGTTCCTTTTTGCGAAGAAAGCATGGGGTAAATCATATGAAGAGATTTTTCTGCCCGTGTAGTTGCGACATAGAAAAGTCTGCGTTCTTCTTCCATATCGCTTTCTCCATCAATTGCTCTTTTGCCGGGGAAAAGTCCGTCAGCTAAGCCAATTATGAAGACATGAGGGTATTCAAGTCCTTTGGATTGATGTATGGTTGAGAGTCGAAGACATTTTTCGCCATCTCTAACGACGCGATCACCCGATTCTGAACTGAGCAGGACAAGCTGCGACAGCATTTCAGCAAGATTTTGGTATTTGGAGGCAAAGTCGACCAGACTTTCCAGGTCCTCTTCCCGTCTGGGCCAATTTTCATAGGTTCTTCTGAGGTAATCCTGATACCATCCGCAAATGGCACCTTCAACCACCTGTGCGGGAGTGGCACTTGTGGCTAGGCTGTAAATATTTTGGAGAGTTTCAGCTACGGATACCCAGTCTTCCTTGGCATCCGCGGGAACTTTCAAAACCACTTTTGGATCGGCAAATGCCTGGAAAATATTTTGTTCAGATTCCTCTACTTGCTTTTCACTTAGTTTTAGAAGTTTGGCTGCGGTTTTTTCTCCAACTTTTGGGAGTAGGCATATAAATCGGTAAAAGGCAGTACGATCCTTTGGATTAATAACAAATCGCAGTTGGGCTACGAGATCCTTAACATGTGCCTGTTCGAAAAACCTGAGTCCACTGGTTATGACAAAAGGCATTCCTCTGCGGGAGAGTTCAATTTGTAATTCCATTGCATGGAAGTGTGCACGATAGAGAATTGCGATTTGATCATAATCAACGCCTTGGTCATATAGTTGTTCAACTTTTGAGAGGACAAAATCAGCTTGTTGATAAGTGTCCATGGTTGGAACCAAAACGGGCAGATCCTGATGCGGGCGGGATGCTTTAAGTTCTTTTGAAAAACTTGATTCCACTGCCCGGTTCTTAAGAATGCCATTTGCCAGTTCAAGAATTTCGGGAGAACTACGATAGTTTGTCTCAATCTTAAAAATTTTAGTTCCAGGATGTCGCTCAGGAAAACTCATGATTTGATCAAGGTCGGCACCGCGCCAGGTGTAAATACACTGAGCATCGTCGCCTACAGCCATGACCTGATGGTTTGATGCAATCTTATCCACGATGCGTGCCTGAAGTGAATTTACATCCTGATATTCATCGACTAACACATGAGAGAATCTCTGCTGATAGTATTCCGCTGCCTCTCGATTATTTTCCATAACTTCGAGCCAATAAACCAAGAGATCATCATAATCCGCCAAACCTCTATCCAGCTTGGTTTGCTGATAAACCCTGGAAAAGGAGTCGATCTTGGCACAGAGCTCAGTATTACTAGGATATCGCCCTTTAGCCACTTCTTCGAAAGATGCATCTATGTTTCTGGCGAAGCTGATCAATCCTTTGATTGGTTTGGCTTTGGGATTTTCTTTGGCTTTGAAAAAATCAGGATCAAGATCACGGATCACTTCGTTGAGCAGAGAGTCTGAATCCCCATCGTCTAGAATGGTAAAGCTTTTTGCCAAGCCAATGCTGTCACCAAATAACCTTAAAACCTGACCTCCAACATGGTGGAAGGTTCCTCCGAGGAACTTGTGTGCACCCACGCCCGTGAGTTCCTCCACTCGTTGAAGCATTTGCTTGGATGCTTTGTTAGTAAATGTAAGGAGCAAGATAGCTTCCGGGCTCACACCATTTTGTAAAAGAAAGGCGACTCGGTAGGTGAGGGTTCTTGTTTTCCCGGAACCTGCTCCGGCAAGCACAAGAGCTGGACCATCTTCAGCGGTTACCGCAGCTAATTGATCGGCATTGAGTTCGTTGGCAAATTCAACGTTGGAATGACTGTTTGCTGTAACCGATGGTGGTGGACCAAACACATCATCTTCATCATCTTCGTAATCGTACACGGGAACAAGCTTTCACTCAATTAATCCTTCCGTTCAAGCGTATTCAATTCACAAGTTAAAGATGAGGCGCAAGATGATCGCGATGAATTACTTCTGCTTTGTTTTGTGTGGGGAATTTATCAAGGATTTGCAGGTTGTTCAGCCCAATGATTTCCTGTAGTTGGTTTGAGCCGAACCTTGTGACCCCTCTTGCGATCGTATTTCCTTTTGGACCCACCAAGGATACGACATCTGAATTGGAGAAACTTCCATCAAACTTGGTAATGCCGGAGGCAAGAAGGCTTCCGCCGTTTTTGAGAATGGCTGAGGTTGCGCCCTCGTCGATGTAAATGATTCCTTTGGGTTTTGGGAAAAAAGCCAACCATTTCTTCCGCTGATTTAAGTCCAAACCGGAAGGAGGAAAAAAAGTACCTTCCGCCCGATTGGAGAGAATTAAGGAAAGATCCGGAGAGTTTTCACCGCTGCCGATAAAGACAGCACAACCGGATTTTGTGGCAATCTTTGCCGCTTCAATCTTCGTGCTCATTCCACCTACTGCGGTGACACTTGTGGTACCTTTTGCCATTTCTTCAATGGAAGGTGTAATTTCTGCAACAAATGGAATAAGTTCGCCCGCCTGAGGCTGAGTCATCAAGCCCCTTGCTGTGGAAAGAATCACAAGCAATTGAGCACCAGTTAGCGAACAAAGGAGTGCTGATAATATATCGTTATCTCCAAATTTAATCTCTTCATCACTAACTGAGTCATTTTCATTTACGATCGGCACAACGCTGGAGTTGCTCAGGCTTTGCAATGTTTCTCTGACTTTTTGAGAACGCTTATTATCAGCAAAATCTTGTCTTGTGAGCAGCACTTGTCCGGGAAGAAGCCCTACCTTTCTAAAAGCATCCGTCCACGCATTCATTAGGCAGCACTGACCTATCGCAGCACAGGCACGAAGTACGGACAATTCAGAGGGTCTTTCTGTCAATTCAAGCTTACCCATGCCCAAACCGACGGCACCTGAACTCACAATGATGGTTCCAGTATCCTCATTATTGGCCAAAGTTTTAATACCCTTGGCAATGGCATTTAAGCGTTCCTGATGAATTTTCCCGGATCCTGCAGAAAGGATACCAGTTCCTAGCTTGATAACAATTGTCCGAGAATGCATGAGTAAGATTTTATTAACTGGATATTACCAGTCAAAACTGTGCAGTCTTAAACCTGTCTAAGGTCTTTTTCCTTCGAAGCCAGTGCATGATTTATCTGCTCCACAGCATCGTCCGTCTCTTTCTGAACATCTTTTTCAGCTCTTTTGAAATCATCCTCAGGAAGTCCATCTTTTTGCGCATCCTTTAATGCATCCATGGCATCTTTACGGGATGCCCGAATACCGATTCTTCCTTGTTCTGCAAAACCTTGAGCCATTTTACATAATTCTTCCCGTCTTTCGCCGCTTAACTCAGGAATAGGAAGTCTGATAATCTCTCCAGTAACAACTGGGCTGATCCCCAGTTTTGCTTCAATCAATGCTTTTTCTATTGGAGCAGTAGTAGATTTGTCCCAAGGCTGGATTTGAATGGTACGAGCATCAGGAGTGGTAATGGCAGCTACATCCCGTAATTTCATGTTTGAACCGTAAACATCGACTGTGACGCCTTCGACCATCGATGTGTTCGCTTTACCTGTGTGAAGGGTATTAAATTCGTTGCTGACGTGATCCACAGACTTTTTCATGTCCTGTTTCATAACAGAGAAGATTTCTTCGATTTCCATAGTAATGAATTATAATTTTTGTGAGAAGTTGGCCAATATCAGCTTACAATTGTTCCTATAGTTTCTCCACAGACTGCTTGTCGTATTGAGTTCTTTTGTTGCAAATCAAAAACAAGGATCGGCATTGCATTATCCATGCATAAGGAAAAAGCAGTTGAATCCATAACAGATAGTCTTTTTTCGAGGCAGTCCATGTAGGTGAGAGAATCAAATTTTTGGGCATCCTCAAACTTGTGAGGATCCTTGTCATATATGCCGTCCACTTTGGTTGCTTTCAAAATTACCTCGGCGGAAATTTCGCTTGCTCGAAGGGCAGCGGTTGTATCAGTCGAAAAATAAGGATTTCCTGTGCCAGAGACGAAAATAACGATACGTCCTCGTTCAAGATGACGAATTGCACGCCTTTGTATATAAGGCTCAGCAAGCTTATCCATGGGTATGGCACTTTGAACCCTGACAACGGCACCAATTTTTTCAAGTCGGTCCATTAAGGCGAGTCCATTTATGACTGTGGCAAGCATTCCCATGGAATCACCGGTGGTTCGGTCTATTCCCTTGTCACTTCCCTGTAATCCCCGGAAAATATTACCTCCTCCAACTACCAAGCCAATCTCAACTCCCATATCCGCCACCGCTTTAATCTCTTCGCAGATATTTTCCAAAGACTTTGAATGGATAGGTTCCCCCTCTTCCCTGCATCCAAGAATTTCTCCGCTGATTTTAAGAATGATACGCTTATATTTGGTTTGATTCATTATCAGTTTAGCAGAGCCAACTCACTTGACTTTATTGAGCTCATTTTCATACTTATATTTGTAGCCTGGTGGTGTAATGGTAGCACAGAGGTTTTTGGTACCTTTAGTTGGGGTTCGAGTCCCTGCCGGGCTGCCACATATCTAAAACAGTATGTGGTTTCTGGATTAGCACTATTCAGCCTGTTCAAATGGGTTGATTTCTACATCTGAACCAGAATTAGGTGGAGGATTATTGAAAATGCTCTGCAACTGGACCGACGACTTGTTTGAATCACTCTCATTGGATCCATTGATATCAGAATCGTTTGCGAATGGATTGAAAGTGGGAGCGGGTGGAGGTGGTGGGGGAGGAGCAACCGGATCAACGGATGGAGCCGGAGCCGGTTCGATTGCAGGTTCGGGGGCAGGCGGTTCCGGTGGTGGGTCGTTGGCAAAGGGGTCAAAAGAGGGTGCAGGAGGGGGAGATATGGGTTCAGAAGTATTTTGCTTTTGAGGATTATTTTGTGAATCAGATTTAGAACCGAATGGGTCAAAGTTTTTGCTTGAATTGCTTTCGTTTTTGTTGGCAACCGGAACTGTAGTTTTCTGATCCGGTGATTCTGCTTGAAAACTGTTTTGCTCAGATTCCGTAGATGAAGGAGATGATTTTGGTTTATCTTCTGTGACTGAAGAAGTTAATTCTCTGGAAGGAGGGTCTGATTCAGATTGCAATTCTGATGATGCCGTTTGGTTGGCAGGTTTAAGGGGAGTTCCGGACAATAAATCTCTAACGGGTTTTCCTCTCAGGAATTCTAGTTCTGAAATTTTTTGCCCATCTTCATCCCATTCAGAACAAACTCCGTGTTCAAGATTATCCGTAAAATTGTAGGCAAACTGTTGCTGACCGTTTGGAAACCAGCCTTTAGAGTCCCCATTCATCTTGTCATTCAAAAATTGAGCAGTCAGTCTCTTCTGACCATTTTCGTACCAAATCGTACGAAGACCGTGTTGTTTGTCTTTTTGGTAGAAAAGTCCGAGTTTCTGTTGACCATTGGAGTACCATTCCGAAGAAGGACCTTCACGAAGACCATTACGATAAGAAGTTGAAGATTTTTTGGTGCCATCGGAATACCATTCAATTGCAATTCCATGCGGTTTTCCAAGTTTCATTTCCACCTCGATTATCTTTGTACCATTCGGGTGCCATTCAGATTTCGGTCCGTTAAGCGTTCCATTTGAGTATGTTTCTTCTGAGAGTAATTCACCCGTAATTCTGTATTCCCGGGAAACACCATTTCTAAGACCATTTTTATAGCTTACTGAGCGTCTTTTCCTGCCATTGTAAAAATATTCAGTGGTGATGCCATGACGCTTTCCCTTTCTCCATGCGGATACAGACTTGGTTGGACTATGCTCAAAAGTTTCAATTGCTCTACCTGAAAATGGAGACTCACTATCATTTGTGTTTTCTTCGTTTGAGGTTTTGCGAACAAGGCCATCATCATCAATTTCCAACAAGTGAAGCATGACAGTCTCATCACTTGAATTATTTAAGGAGGGAACGGATTGAACGCAGGACGAAAAGGAAAATGCCACAACCAAAAAAAACAAAAGAGTTAGCGAATTTTTCATGGAGTAAAAGGATGACTTTACCAGAGATTTCTGGCAAGAGGTTTTTGTATGCGATAAAATAGAAAGCGCTCAAACATTTCTACCTCATTAGACATAAGCAAACTGTAAGAAAGTGTTAGGAGATTTAATTTTCATCGGTTTGATAAAAAAAGTCTTCCAACTCACGACGTTCCTTTTTAGATGGCCTACCTTTTGAGGATCGCATTCCAAAAGGCGATGAAATAATTGCCCTCTTTTTGTTTTCTGCCTCCACATAATTAATTTTCGGCGTCAAATCCTCAAGGAATTTTTCAACCAGTTTTGGAGAAATACGCTTTTCCAGGACACTAAGGACTTTCACAACTCTTTCTAAAGGCCCTTTTTTGAAAGTAATAATATCTTTTGCTCTAATTTCTCGGGAAGGTTTAATTTTTGTTCCATTAACAGAAACCCAATTACGCTTGCATGCATCGGTCGCAAGAGATCTGGTCTTGTAGGCTCTTACTGCCCATAACCAACGGTCAACTCGGACTTTTTCCAAAGACATCACTTATGCGGATATCGGAGAAAGTCGGATTTCCATGGCTAAAGACTTACCGCTTTTCAAAACAATTTGGAACTGTTTATTTTCTTTCGACGGGAGAATGACCTTTTTAACTTTCGACGGACCAATTCCGGATTTTTGAAAAACAAATGGCAGATAATTCAAAATTTCTGGGGGGTAGCCAGAAAAATCTGGAATCAGGAAGTCTCTTTTAGATAAGGAAAGGCCAATCATGATAAATTTAAAACGCTCCTCGTCAGATAAATTCAAACCACGGGCTATCCGGTTCAGCGTTTTGCTTCCGGCATTACGAATGCCATTTTCCACATCGTTAACAATAGAAGTTGCAACTCCACTGGCACCGGCTAATTGGGGTTGAGTGAGGTTTGCTTTTTTACGGTATTCTTTGAGTAATTTTCCAATCTTATTTTTGTTCACTCAACCATTTTGGATGGTTGATTTGGGAAAGGCAAGAAAATCAGTGCCTTAATGAGATTCGATAATTTTGGCCTTAAATACCCTTGCTTCTGTTCCAAGGCTAGCATTGGCGTCAGTTAATGGAAGTAGTTCTATCACAAGCGTTTTGTTTTCATCCAAAAAAACCTTGGCCAGATCAGGTTTTGTAATTTCGGTAGATCGATTGATATCGAGAGGCTTAGGTAGTGCATTCAAGTCTTCCGCATCAAACCAATTCAACGAATCCTTAATCTTGTCTTTGAATTTCCATGCTGCAAAGCCTGTCCCACAAGCCGCAATCATAATTATCAGAAGGATAAAATTAGCAAATTTATCGGTTTTTGGTTTTTCTGGACGTTCTCCTTGAATACTTTCATCCCAATCCTGCCATTCTCTCAATGCTTTGCTCTTTTCAATGAAGGTACCAAAAAGAATGGCAAACTCATAGAGGAAGTAGAGAGGAATTGTAAGGATACAAAGACTCACTGGGTCACCCCCTGGAGTTATTAGAGCTGCAGACACCATTAATATGACAAGAACCAATCTCCTGTTGTCACGGAGCTTAGTTACGGATAAGATTCCAATGCGAATCAATAGAATTAAAACAAGGGGAAATTGAAAGGCGATCCCTACCGCAAACGTCATCCAAATTACAGTGCTGTAATAATTGCCAGCCTCGGGTCGGTATACATCAAGTCCGAGAATGTTGAAGGAAAATTCGATGGTAAAGGCAAGAGATAGAGGAAGGATAAAGAAATAGGTCATGGAAGCTCCCGCCAAAAATAAAAAAGTCGCAGCGATGCATCCTGGAAAAAAGACTTTCTTCTCTTGAGGGGTAAGCCCTGGCACCACGAAACTACCAACAAAATAAAGAATTATTGGTAAAGAAAGCCCAATCCCTCCAAGAAAACAAATTTTCATGGCAATGAAAATAGGTGAGTATGAGCGTATTACCTGGAGTAAGTTACGATTACTGCCGTTAGCGAAGTGAGTAATAATTCGATTCTGATGATGAGGATCAGTGATTCCCCATTGTTTCAGGTCATCTTCCCGAGCATTCCTCAATTCTCCAAGTCCCACTTCGTTATCGTTTAAGGTCCTGGTGTATTGTTCCAAGCCTATGGACTGCAGATCAATGCCAATTTCTCCAAAATCCTCAACCGCTTTGATAAGGGGCATTTGGAGGAGCTTTACTGAGTCCTGCATAAAAATGGCAACACCGACGCATCCGATTATGAAAGCCAGAACAGATTTAAGAATTACCCATCTCAATTCCTCCAAATGCTCTAGAAAATGCATTTCATTTGGATTTGCTTTTGGACTATTGGTCTTTTTTTTGAAGACACCACTTAAGCCTTCTTCGCGAAACCGATCGCCGAAGCTTGCAGGTTTCTGATCTTTGGATGATGGCATCGATTGAGGTAGAATAGATAAAAGGATATTTAGGGAAATAATTAAGAGGAATTTCTTACAAATGGTCGATGATGAAATCTTTTTTTCAGCTTGTTTTTAAAGTAAAGATTACAAAGTCGTCCGTTGACAAAACCCAATAAAAATAAGAGAAAGGCTCTTTATTTTAAACTGCCCAGAACAATTACACATTGTTACCCATCTTAAAACAAAAGCTAACCTATACCTTATATGGCACAGAAAAAAAAGGCGAAAGCACCAACTAAAAAAGCAAAAGCAAAGGCTGTAGCAAAACGAGCCTCCAAGAGCACTTCCAATAAAGAAGTCAAATATGTTTATGACTTCGGAAAAAAGACCGATGGAGATGCAAAGCAGCGAGAATTATTAGGAGGAAAGGGAGCAAATTTAGCTGAGATGGCTAGGATTGGCCTTCCTGTGCCTCCAGGATTCACAATTACGACTGAGGTATGCACCTATTTTTACAACAATAAGCGCTGCTACCCAAAAGCCTTGGATGGTCAGATTCGTTCTTCCGTTGCATTAATGGAAAAACAACTTGATAAAAAGTTGGGCAATACACAAAAACCATTGCTTCTATCTGTTCGCTCCGGAGCGAGGGATTCAATGCCAGGGATGATGGATACTATTCTTAACCTGGGTCTTAACGATGAAACCGTTGAAGCTTTAGCAAGTGCTTCTGGCAACTCACGTTTTGCGTGGGATTGTTATCGTCGTTTCATTCAAATGTATGGAGATGTCGTTATGGGAGTGCAAAAGCTGCCTAGCGAAGACCATGATCCGTTTGAAGCTATAATTGAAAGTTTTAAAAAGGAAATTTTTCCTAAAGAAAAAGGTGAAGTGGATGATTCGCGAATTACAACCGAACAGATGAAAGAATTGGTTGCCCGCTTTAAAACTTTGGTTAAAAAGCGTTCCGGTAAGGATTTTCCAACATGTCCTTGGGAGCAACTCGAAGGCTCTGTCGGAGCGGTTTTTAGCTCGTGGATGAATGATCGTGCGATTGTCTATCGTCGGAAATACGGAATCCCTGCAGAGTGGGGTACAGCGGTGAATGTTCAGGCAATGGTATTTGGGAATACAGGTAAGAAGTCTGGTTCTGGAGTCGGTTTCACTCGTGACCCTGCATCAGGCGAAAAAGTTCTTTATGGAGAATTTCTTACTGATGCCCAAGGAGAGGATGTGGTTGCCGGAGTTCGTACTCCCCAACCTGTTGCCAAGCTCAAGCGAGTATTGCCAAAACCATTTAAAGAGCTCGTTTCAGTTCAAAGAAAACTGGAAAGGCACTTCAAGGACATGCAGGACTTTGAGTTCACTATTGAGGATCAGAAGTTATATATGCTGCAAACCCGTAATGGCAAGAGAACGGGCCTGGCGGCAGTGCGCATTGCTACCGAAATGGTGAAGGAGAAACTTATTGACTGGAAAACTGCCATTAAGAGAGTTCCTGCCGAACAGCTAGATCAGGTATTGGCTCCAGTATTTGATGTTGCAGCTCAAAAATCAGCCAAAAAGCTATGCAAGGGTTTACCCGCGGGTCCTGGTGCTGCTTCAGGTAAGATTTGTATGAATGCCGAACGTGCTGTGGAAGCAGCAAAGAAAGGACCTGTTTTACTGGTTCGTCAGGAAACATCGCCAGAAGATTTACGAGGAATGATTGCTGCGGAAGGGATTTTAACTGCACGGGGAGGTGTCTCTTCCCACGCAGCACTTGTAGCCAGGCAAATGGGAAAGGTTTGCGTTTGCGGAGCTGCAGACCTGGATATCGACTATAAGAGTCGCACTGTAAAAGTTAATGGTTCATCTTATAAGGAAGGTGATTACCTTTCCATTAATGGAACAACAGGTGAAATTTTTGCGGGTGAGCTAAAAACTGCACCGTCGGAAATAATCCAAGTTTTGGTTGATAAGAAACTAGATCCCAGGAAAAGTCGTGACTACAAAAACTTTTCCCAATTGATGAGTTGGTGCGAGAAGGCGACCAAGATGAGTGTTCGGACAAATGCAGACTCTCCTACCCAAGTTGCCAACGCAATTGCCTTCGGTGCTTCCGGAATTGGACTTTGCCGAACAGAGCATATGTTCTTCGAGGGAAATCGTATTGATGCGATGCGCCAAATGATTCTTGCTGATAATGAGGTAGATCGCCGCAAGGCTCTCAAAAAATTACTTCCTTTTCAAAGGAGGGATTTTCAGGGAATCTTTAAGGCTCTTGAAGGTCGTCCCGCAACCATTCGTCTACTGGATCCGCCTTTGCACGAATTCTTGCCCCACGATCAGGCGGCTCAGCGCGATTTGGCCAAGAAGCTAGGAGTGTCACTCGCATCTATTAAGAAGCGGGTAGAAGATCTGCACGAATTTAATCCTATGCTCGGACATCGTGGTTGCCGTCTTGGCATTTCCTACTCGGAAATAACAGAGATGCAGGCACAGGCGATTATAGAGGCTGCGATCCTCGTTCAAAAAAGCGGCATTGAGGTAAATCCCGAAATTATGGTGCCATTGGTTGGATTTCCGAAGGAATTGGAAATTCAGGTAGAGGTAATTCATCAGACCGCCAAAAAAGTGTTCGCTGCAAAGGGCGAAAAGGTCAAATACCTAGTGGGAACAATGATTGAAATACCACGTGCGGCCTTAGTTGCGGATGAGATTGCAAAGACTGCGCAATTTTTCAGCTTCGGCACAAATGATCTTACTCAGACAACCATGGGCATGAGTAGAGATGATTCCGGAAGCTTCCTGCCTAATTACACAGAGCTTGATATAATTGATGCCAATCCATTTGCCAGCGTTGACCAGAGCGGGGTTGGCCAACTCATGGAAATTGGTGTCAAAAGGGGAAAATCTTCCCGCAGGGGAATAAAATTAGGAATCTGTGGGGAGCATGGAGGAGATCCCCAGAGTGTAGAGTTTTGTCACAAGATTGGACTCAACTATGTGAGCTGTTCTCCTTTTCGTGTGCCAACCGCAAGACTAGCTGCAGCACAAGCTGCAGTCAGTTGACAATCAGTCATTTGACTCAATCTAGTTTTTCAGAAGGGTTCGTGCTTTTCTAAAGCTCGGACCCTTCTTTTTACAGGATGTTTGAGGTTAAGGAAAAGCCAAGGCTTGTTGAAAAAGCATATCTTCTGGCAGTTATATCAAGAGAGAATGAGAGGGCCAAGGCGGAGTCTTTATTGGAAGAACTTGATGAACTTGTGTCTAATTTGGGTATACGCGTAAGTCATAAGAAAGTCGTCCGCGTTCGAAAAACCTATTCGGGATTTCTGCTTGGCAAGGGTAAGTTTAATGAGATTATTGAGGAAGTTACTGAACTCCAGTGTGATGTTATTATTTTTGACAACGATTTGTCGCCAAGCCAACAGCGAAATTGGGAAGTTGAATCCAAGGTGTTGGTCATAGATCGTCAGGAAATCATATTGGATGTTTTTGCTGCAAGAGCTCAAACCAAAGAAGCTGTTTTACAAGTAAAGCTTGCAAGGTTGGAATATTCGCTTCCAAGATTAAGACGGGCTTGGACTCATCTTGGAAGGCAAAGGGGTGGTGGGGTAACTCAAAGAGGTGAGGGCGAGGCTCAAATAGAGATAGATCAACGACTTGTTAGAGACCAGATCACAGCGACAAAAAAAGAAATCAAGCAGGTTTCTAAAATCCGAAAAACAAGTCGGAAAAAAAGATTAAGGATACCCCTTCCAACAGTTGCACTGGTTGGGTATACAAATGCAGGTAAATCAACCCTTCTTAATAAAGTTTGCGGAGCAGATGTCCTTTCTGAAGACAAATTGTTTGCAACCCTCGACCCCACCAGTCGACAGGCAAAATTGCCAACCGGAAGAAAAATCATTTTTACCGATACGGTGGGATTTATCCGGAAGTTACCGCATCGTTTGGTAGACGCCTTCCGAGCCACACTTGAAGAAACCCTTGTAGCGAACCTACTATTGCATATTGTTGACTTATCGAATCCCCAATTTGAAGAACATATGCAAACAACACTTGAGGTCTTGAATGAGTTAGGTGCAGAGGAAAAGGAGATTTTGACTGTTTTCAACAAGATCGATCTTCTGGAAGCGGAGGAATTGGAAAACTTAAAATTAAGCCAAAATCAAGAGGAGGTTGTTTTTCTAAGTTGTGAATCTGGAGAAGGTATCTCTGAACTATTAAAAGTGATTGAAGGCAAACTAGGTCTAAAGAAAAAGGAGAGAACTTTTCTCGTACCCCATGAGCAGTATCATTTGGTGGTGAAAACCAGAAGAGAAGGTAGCTTAGCCATGGAAGAAGCAGAGGAATGTGGAGTGAGAATCACTGCATACCCCAGCAATCAGTTACTCGAAGAGCTCAGGAAATTTGAAAACTAGTAGCCTACTGCTGTTTTCTTCGGTTGTAGTCAACCCATGTAACACGGAGCATGTTGGCAGCAATCCAAAAGACTCCTGTCATGCAAAAAGATGTCATTGAAGAAACGATTAAAACTGCGTTTGGATCTTGGGAGGGAACATGAGGAACCAAAATTTTTCTCATCAGGAGAAAGAAGATGACTGAAAGAACGAGGTCAATAATAACTCCTCTAACAGTAAATAGGGTTTTTTCTGAATTTTCGCTCATGAGTCTGTTATTATGGATAAAAAGAAAAGTTGGTCAAATCAATCCTTGCGAGTCTTTGGACAGTTGAATAACGCGTTCTTTTATCTCTGAAACTTCCAGCCTCATAAGCTCTGCAGGGCTTATTCGGTTGTGAGGCAGAGGAGGTAAGCGATCCAATGGCTCATGGAGGCTGAGGTTACGGTTTGCCGAAACTTCATCAACCTTGTCAATGGGAGTAAAATGGGGGGCACTTTTAAGAACATAAGGGAATTCTTCGATAATGTCTTTGATTGCAAGAACCGCTTCCGCAAAGCGATCAAGTTCATTTTTGGTATAACTTTCGGTAGGCTCAATCATTAGTCCGAAAACTTCTGGAAATGCGACGGTAGGGGCATGGAAACCAAAATCCAGAAACAACTTACCGATTTGCGGAATAGCTTGATTTTTGGGAATGCCATTTTCTTCAAGATTAGAAAAATCTTCCTCACTGAGAGTAAGGATGAATTCGTGCATTCTTGGTGCATTATTTGCTTTCGCAGGTAGAGTTTTGTAACGACCCTTGAGCTTTTCGAAAAGATACCTCGCGGCCAAGACAGCAACGGAAGACATTCTTGGAATTCCTTCACGGCCCAGACGAAGCAGATAAGTGTAAGCACGCACTTTATGTCCAAAGTTTCCCCAGTTTCTATGAAAGGACCCTATGGAATGAGGGGCAGTCTCAAAATCAAACATTCCATCCTTTCTCATAAAGATTTGTTTTCCAGGTAGAAAGTCGACGAGTGTTTCGGAGACTGCAACGATAGCGTCACCAGGTCCACCTCCGCCGTGGGGAATAGTCCAAGTCTTATGAAGGTTGTTATGTACAGCATCAACTCCCAATTCACCTAAATTAACAACGCCCGCGATTGCATTCATATTGGCACCATCCATGTATACAAGTCCGCCGACTCGGTGAACATCGTCAGCAATCTTTTTGAAATCCTCTTCAAAAATTCCTGAAGTATTGGGGTTGGTTATCATGACACCGCAAATTTGCCTGCCATACTTCTGGAGCTTGTTCGTGAAATCTTCTATGTCGATCCTTCCTGAATCATTCGCCTCCAAGTAGACAATGCCCTCCGGATATCCTGCCATTGCAGCAGTCGCAAAATTGGTTCCATGTGCAGACCTTGGAATGAGAATAAACTGACGATCATTTTCTCCATTTTTACGATGGTAAGCCTGAAAAAGTTTGATTCCCACCAATTCACCCTGTGCTCCGGCAACGGGTTGGGTTGTTACGCCTGCTAAACCAGTAATCCCCTTAAACCATTCCTGGATTTCGTAAAGCACTTTTAGGGGGCCTTGTGCATCTTCTATCGGTGCTTGGGGGTGAATCTTGGAAAATCCATCGAGGCTGGCAGCCCAGTCATTGAGCAATGGATTGTATTTCATGGTACAAGAGCCGAGTGGATAACACCCGTCGTCAGGAGAAACATTTAATTCGGCAAGTTTTCCGTAATATTCTCGTAATTCCTCATCAGAATATGCAGGAAGTCCTGCGGGGGTTTTGCGTAAATATTTTTTGTCGATCTGATAATGGAATTTGGAGCTACTTGCTGTGGAAGTAGCAAACTCGGAATTTAAAAAGGTAATCAAGCGATCTATGGATTCGTCCGTATGAAGATCCGAAAAAGATAACTTAATCAGTCTCCCCGCTTTTACTGAGGGCATCCATCGGTTTGTAACTTCGATGCCAAGGTGGATTCCTTGAGCTCTAGCATTATGGAGTAGTGTGGAAGATGATTTTATTGTGCGAAGAGTAAGTTCGTTAGGAGAAATGTTTTCGGGAAAGGCGGGTTCTATACCTTCCAGCCCATTTATGGCATCAATAATTTTTTGTTGATGTCGGTTGGCAATTTCAACGGCGACACCCAGACCTTTGGATCCTTGGGATAGAATACTGGCACCAGCTAGTGTGGCCAAGAAAGCTTGGTTGGAGCATACATTTGACGTCGCTTTCTCCTTTCGAATGTGCTGCTCGCGCGTGGAAAGAACCATTACGTGACAGTCCCTACCGTTTAAATCTTTAGCCTGTCCGATGTAACGGCCTGGAGTGTTTCGTAGGTCCGATTTTTTTTCATCGTTATGACGGCATCCGAAAATTCCCAAACCTGGCCCCCCGAAATTTGGAGGTATAGCTATGTGTTGTGCATCTCCTGCAATGAAATCAGCACCTGATCTTCCAAACTCAACAGGAGGCTTCAGACCACCATCTCCCAAAAGGAAAGGATCAATACAGGCAATCGAACGTATTTGGTTGTCTTCACAAAAGTCCGTTAGGAGATCGACATCTTCCATTACCCCCAATGAGTTGATCTGCGGGAATACAAAAGCAGAATATTGATTTAGGGTATCAATGCTCATAGAAGACATGGCTTGGTAGTCGCAACAGCCAGTTTCTGGATTTAAGTCTAAGAAATCCAGTTGAATACCTGTTTCCTTGGTAAGGGTTGCGAGAACATCTGTCTCTTGTGGGAAGAGGGAGGCCGCCAAAAGGACTCGTGAAGGCTTGCGACTTGTCCTGATTGAGCAACTAATGGCCTCAAAGATAGCAAAGGATCTATCGTAGAGTGAGGTATTGATCGCCTCAAACCCAGTGAGCAAGGATATAGCACATTGGTATATCCAGTGAGTAATCAGCGTGCCCTGACTTCGCTCCGGTTGGTATGGCGTGTAAGAAGTTGATAAGTTTCGGAGGTTGGAAACGAAATCGACTATCTTGGGAGTTTTCCAAACGGGAAGCTGATCACCGATAAAAGAGAGCATTTCGTTTGAAAGGCTGGAAACATGAGAAATTGCTTCTGCGACATCTTGGTAAGACTTTTCTTCAGGAAGAGGTAGAGGTTGTGGAAAAAGTAAGTTAGGATGGATGTGGGCAAACAATTGATTTAAGTTTCCAATGCCAATTGAAGAAAGCATTTTTTGCAAATCTTCTTCACTGGCACTGATATAGTGCCTTGGTGTTTCTCGGGGAAATTCTAATGGGTCAAAAGGCAATTTGACCTTTTCAACATCGGTACATTTAACATCTACATCTCTACCATCCATTTATGTCATTGTATTCAGGAAATGAAAAAAAGAAATGAAGTATTATTCACAAAAGCAAAATTTCTGCACAAAGAAAAATCCCATATTTTAAAACTTACATGGGAAGAGTCTTGATGAATTTTCCGTTTTCCCAAAGGTTTTTTTCAATCAAGATTTTGTTTTCAAAATACAATTCCTCTCCATGCATACGGCCTTTGAGTAGTTTGAGTTCTCCGGTAATTGATCCTGAATTATCGATAATCCTCATCTTTCCAGAATATGGGACATTGGAAGAGCGATCAAAAACCGTATCAATTCCATCGATTAATTTAGTAATGAAATTAATCTCAACTTCATTTACAGTCCCAATCCACAGATCATTATCCTTTGCGGTAGAAGGATTGACATCTGGTGGTGTAATAAATTTGTTTGCATCAGGAGACTCATCGCCTGAAGATAAGGTCTTATCTGAATGATTGGATATTTCTAATGAGTTTTCATTGTTGTCAGATGCAGAAATGATTGAGGAATCATTCCTATCTTGATTAATTAATTCAGATACAGAATCATCTATGGGATTTGTAACTTCCGCAACATTATCCTGTGGAGGCATTTTTTCCGGTATGATGTTTGATTGAACTAATTTAGTGGTTGAATTGCTGATAGGTTGTTCAAGTGAGATATCGGGTTTGATAGTGGATTTGGTTGGGGCAGGTGATTTGGAAAGTAATTTACCATTTTGCCAAATCCCACTGATCATTTGACCATCTGGATTTATAAGCACGCCTTGTCCATGTCTGAGATCATCAAACCATTCGCCATCATATTTTGCTCCATTTGAAGAGGTGAAAGTTCCCTTGCCGTGCCTTTTGCCATTAAGAAAAGACCCATTATACTTGGAGTTATCAGACCATGAGTATATGCCATTACCCGTTCTCTGGTCCCGAAGATATTCTCCGTTGTATGATTCGCCATTGGCCCACTTGAATTTCCCTAGTCCATGCCTCAAGTCATCCTTAAAATCTCCTTCGTAAAAGGATCCGTCAATCCATCTGTAAGTCCCCTTACCATGCTTTTTCCCATTGTCGTCAACCTCTCCAGTGTAGGATCCATCAAAGAAATCAATCACAGCAACTTTTTTCGATGAGTTACAAGATATTAAAAGGGCAAGAACTAAGACAAGGGTAGAAGGTAAGAAGATTTTCCTCATGAATATAGACAAAAAGAGATTTGGCTTTCGGGCAAGTTCGTAAATTCAAAAAGCATGACTGTTGAAGCTTACATTAATGACTCAATGTATTATTGGTTTTGCCTTATTAATGAGTAATTCGTAAATGTTCAAATGGGAGAGGTGGCAGAGTGGTCGAATGTGCCCGACTCGAAATCGGGTGTGCCGCAAGGTACCGCGGGTTCGAATCCCGCCCTCTCCGCCATTTAACTTTTTGATTGATTGTAGAATGCGTTAATTTTGTCAGCAACATCCAGAAAAGATATATCAGCCGAGTAAACTAGCTTAAATTCTTCCATCGCTTCTGAATTCTTATTCATGGATTCATAACAGCAGCCTAATTCGTAGATTGCTTCCTTCTTGCGTTCATCCATGATTTGAATTTCTGATTTTAAAAGATTGAATTGTTCTATTGCCAGATCGAAAAAGTTTTTTCTGCTGTAGGCCCGTCCGAGGTACAAAATCGCATCCAATCTAACTTTTGCATTTTTTTGCGCTAATTGAAAGTGTGCGAGGCAGTTTTCATAATCTTCCTCTTCGAATAAAAGAACCCCAAGCTCATAACGGTAACCAAAATCGTTCGGATATCTTTGAATCAATGACTCCAATTGGCTTTTCTGATAAACCTTACGATTGTTAATTGCTTCATCGAGAGCAGATTTAATTTCAGTGTCGTTTGGGTTTTCGTGATATTTATTTTCGCATTGCTCGATTACACCATCAAAATATTCAAGAGTTAAAATTCTTTCCTTTTCTTCCAATGATACATCTGCCCTACCTGAATCCTGCTTTCTCGCCTCCTGAATCCAGGCGATCGCATTTTCGAGGTCACCATATTTTTGATACAGCTCACTTAATTGCCGATAATGGTTGAGATTTTCGGGTTCCTTTTCCCAATTATTGTAAGCTTGTCTGATAAGGTCCTCCAAGCCTTTCGCGTCGTTAATAGATTTGGAAGCTTGTTCAAGTGCTTGTGCCTCGGCTTCATCCTTAAGTTGTTTGCGAAAATCGTCGGACTCTTCCCAGTTTCCTTTGTTCATGGCTACTGCGACAGATGCTCTTTTCATGAGATCTTCAGCATCACCATCACCCGGATTCACTTTTTGAATTTCATTTCCAATGGCGATTGTCTTTTCCGTGTCCCCGATCTCAAGGTAAGCGTTTCCAAGCTCTTTCAGATTCTTCAGGTCTTTGGGAACGATTTGCCTAATCGTTTCAAGACCGAAAACAACCGTNTGCTTCATCTCGAGGCCTTTAGCTGCATCCACGAGCATTTGATGCGCGGGAACATTGACAACCGATTTCTTAATCAACTCTTCAGACCTTTCGAGGGTTTTCTTGGGATCTTTTTCAGACTTTCCCCTAAGCATAAAAGGTGCTGCGGTAACTTTGCTCAAAAGTCCAGAGAANCCCTTCGTTGAGGACTGAGCAAGTCGAAGTTGGAGGGTGCGAAGTTTNTTGCGTAATTCCAAGCAACCGGGAGAGAGTTTCAAAATAGCGGAATAAATCTCCATCGAATAGTTNGGATTCGAACTTGCGGCNTTATCAGCAGCCTCTAGCTGCTTGATTTGNCGAGGGTCAAGTTGGGAAATTTGCGTTTCTTCTATCATTGGGGCAATCTTTTGGGGATAAGGCCAAAAATTTTAAAAGCGATCAAAAATTAAATTTCTTTTTCAATAATGTACTTCACATCATTGAAGACTTTTTCCATAAGGGCGTCACTCTTTGCCTCAACAAGTAGTCTTATTTTAGGTTCAGTTCCAGAATATCTGATCAAAATTCTCACTAAGTTTTTGTGGGATTTCTTGCTGCGATTAAGGTATGATTGAAGATTAACAAAAGAAGCAATATCTCTCTTTATCGCAACTTTTATACTAATTGATTTAGAAGGCCAGAGCACGATTTGGTCTGCCATTTCCACTAAATCCATTTGCAATTCTTTAACACACTTTAATACAGAAAGTGCAGTGAAGAGTCCGTCTCCTGTATTCATGTAGTCGGAGCAAATAACATGCCCTGATGATTCCCCCCCCCATGATATTCTTTTTTCCTTCATTAAGGTAAAAACATTTCTGTCACCAATGTCGGATCGATAAAAATTAATGTCATTTTGCTTGAGTGTATGTTCCAGTCCCGAGTTGCTGTGATGCGTTGCGACAAAACCATTTTCGTTAACCAACGAAAGCTTTTTGTTATTTAGTGCTAGAAGCCCGAGGACTTTGTCTCCGTGAATCTTCTTGCCATTTCTATCAACAAAAACAACCCGGTCACCATCACCATCATGAGCAAAGCCTAAGTCAGCTTTTTCTTGAAGCACTTTTTCACAAAGTCCATTAGTGAATTCTGTACCTGCTTGATCATTGATCAAGCCTTCACCTTGATTGATGGAAATCACTTCAGCACCAAAAGATTTCAAACAAAGAGGAGTGATTTCGTTAGTTGCACCGTTTGCAAGATCAATTACAATTTTCTTTCCAGCTAAAAAATCATTTTCAAAGAATTTGGAAAAATTGCTTAGATATGCTTTGATGTGATCATTTACATCGGTAAGTGGTCGTTTTATTTTTCGAAGAGAGTATTGATTATCGGAAATGAAGGATTCAATCGAATGCTCATCGTCGATACTTAATTTTCTGCCATCCCCAGAAAAAATTTTAAAACCATTATCTTCGTGATGATTATGTGAGGCAGTGATCATAATTCCAGCCAGTGCTCTTTGATTAATAACGGTAAAGGCAAGAGCAGGGGTGGGTAAAACACCAAGATTTTTAACGCTAAATTCCCTCTTTTCCAATCCATCGNNAAAACTTGTGAGAAGTTTGTTTCCGGACAGTCTGGTGTCTTGGGCAAGTAGNATGGGTTTGGATTTACCGTAATTTTTCTNCTCTAAAAAGTGGGCAAAAGCTAAACCTAGGTTGTAGGCAAATTTCTCGTTAATGATTCCATCACCATATTTTCCACGAATTCCGTCAGTGCCAAAGAAATTGAGTGATTTTTGCATTATTTGAAAAAATAACTCGCTTTCTCCAACCAATTTTTAACAACGCCGTCTACAATAAGAGAATCGGCAAGTTCCATGCCTTCTCCTAAAGAGGAACATTTACCTTGGACCCAGAAAGCAGTGGATGCGTTTAGCAAGATTGTTGTCTTTAGTGAAGGGGGTGCCTTATTTTCAAGCAAATCATTCATGATTCTAAGATTTTGGTCAAGATTTCCACCACTGAGTTCAGTGAAATCACCTTTTTCGGTATTCCATTTCTCAGGCTGCCAAGTTTCAATTTCTCTAGTTTTAATCTTCCCAATACCGTAAACGCTGTTACCTCCGCAATTGGTAAGTTCGTCGACACCACTGATTTCTCCATTATCTATCAATCCATGGACCACCAATCCTGAATTAACCTTATTTGAAGTTAGAGCATTTCCGATCTTTGGTAAGTAGTTTGGATCAAATACCCCAAGCACTTGATTGGCAGGCTTTGCCGGGTTGATGGTTGGACCAAGCAAATTAAAAATAGTAATGATTCCTTCTTTTGCCAAAGCTTTCCTGACAGGTGCAATGTGCTTAAATGCCGGATGAAATTTGGGAGCAAACAGGAAAGTATAATTAAGTTTTTCCATACTTGATCGCATGATTGGCAGGGGAGCATCTAGCGGAATCCCGATTCCTTCAATGAGATCAGCACTTCCACATTTTGATGAAATGGAACGATTTCCGTGCTTGATAACAGGTATTCCAGCACTTGCGACCAAGAAGGAAACGAATGTTGAGATATTGAAGCTGTTGGCCTTATCACCACCAGTCCCGCAAAGATCAAGAGCAGTTGGGGCAAAATCTTGAAGTTCTGGATCAATTGACATTTTTCGAAACTCCCGAATAAAGATGGCTAATTCATCATCTGTTTCACCTTTCTTAGCAAGTTCTCTGAGGAAATCTGTTTTGATCTTAGCTGAAATCGTTTCTTTGGTTAACTCTGCTATGCATGAAACAACCTCTTGTTCTAAGAGATTATTATTCTGTTTGAGGTTATTGGTAGAAATGAAAAGTTGGTTATTATTATTCATTGCCGACAAGAAAGAGTCAGAATATTGTTGAGTTTAAGTTATTCTCCTTTTGTAGAAGCAATAATGCCTTTTCGCCAAACCTTTTTCTTTTTTCTTTTTCTTTCCACAAGTTTTTTATTTGGGAAAAGTAATTTAACCTCTAATTTCGACGAAGAGGAAAACTTAGAGGGCATGGACTATGCCGATGCAACCATTTATGGCATTATCGAGGGTGTTACCGAATTCTTGCCGATTTCTTCAACGGGACATCTCATTATAACTAAAGAGGTTTTGGCAGAAGGCGAAGATTCTAAAAAAAGAGAAGAGGCCATTAACGCTTATCTAATTGTGATTCAAGGCGGTGCCATTCTTGCAGTTGCTCTAATTTATCGAACCCAGGTATTTTCTATGCTCATTGGGATCTTGGGAATGAATCCGAAAGGGAGAAGGTTATTTGTNAATGTAATCTTTGCTTTTTTACCTGCAGCTTTCTTCGGACTTTTACTTGATGAGCTGATTGAAAATTATCTTTTCGGACTTTTACCAGTGGCCTTTGCTTTGTTTGCTGGGAGTCTTTTCATGGCATGGGCAGAAAAACGAAAAAAATCGATGGAATTGATTTCTCCGAATTCATCAAATAANACTTTGGATGACTTGAACATAAGCTCATCCCTATTGATTGGATTTTTGCAGTGCGTTGCCATGTGGCCTGGTACGAGTCGCTCAATGATGACAATTGTTGGTGGTTATCTTGTAGGCTTAAGTCGTATTCATGCGGCTGAATTCAGCTTTATTCTTGGCTTGGTCACATTAACTGCAGCAGCAGGTTACAAATGTCTGACCAAGTGGGAAACGATGAATGAGCACTTATCCTTTGGTCCGGTAATCTTTGGATGCTTGGTTGCTGGNGTGTGTGCTGCACTTTCTGTTTTTTGGTTGGTAAGTTATTTGAACCGGAAAGGCTTGGGCGTTTTTGTGATATACAGAATGCTGTTATCATTTATCATTTTGGGAATTTTTCTAAGCACTTAGTTCGCACTCTCTTATCTTGACGGGACGAATGCTATAACTATTATAGATCATATGGGACAACCAAAAAGAAAACAATCCAAACAAAGAAGCCGCAAACGTAGAGGTGCAAACCGGTTTGAAGCTCCTTTGCTCATTAAGGAGCCTGATGGAACTTTTTCTCGCTCTCATCGCGTTAATCCAGAAACTGGACAATATCGAGGTAAGCAAGTCCTTGATATAGAGGTTTAATTTTTCTGAGTAGCTTCGGCATGGACGCTACCGAGGCGAAGTTGACCCTTGCGGTTGATGTAATGGGCAGTGATCATGGTCCAAGTGAAATCATTGCTGGAATAGCTCAATCNGCCGAGATTTCTCCACGAGGAACCCGCTTCTTGCTCTTTGGGGAAGAGGAAGTGATAATGAAGCATGCCAGTGCCCTAGAAAGTTTTGACTCAGGTCAGGTTGAAATACGCCACGCTCCTGAAGTCGTTGAAATGGATGAAAAACCCATTGCTGGAATTAAAGGTAAAAAAAATTCTTCAATGGCTTTGGCTTTACAAAGTGTTAAAGAAAAGGAAGCTCAGGCACTTCTTAGTTGTGGTAACACTGGCTGCTTAATGGCTGGAAGCACAATTCGATTGCGAACGTTGGAAGGTGTCGAAAGGCCAGCCTTGTGCACTATTTGGCCGGGGAGAGAGAGGTATTTTACATTGTTGGATGCAGGGGCTAATCCTCACGCAAAACCCTATCATATCGCACAGAATGCCATCTTGGGTTCAAATTATGCAAGAGTTGCACTTGGNTTGGTTAGACCAAAGGTTGGCTTGCTTACGATAGGAACAGAAGAGGGTAAAGGCAATGAAGCGATCAATGAAACGCATGAAATGCTAAAAGACATAAACGGCAGTATCATCAACTACAGTGGACTGATAGAAGGATTTCAGATATTTGAAAATGCGGTGGATGTAGTCGTTTGCGACGGTTTTGTGGGAAATATTGTTCTCAAAGCTTGCGAGTCATTAAGTAAGCTCATTAGTACCTTTTTGGACGAAGAACTTAGAAGAAATGCACTTCGTAAAACTGGAGCTTTGCTTTCTAAGGGTGCTTTTAAGAGCCTAAAACAAAGAATAAATCCAGAACAGTTTGGTGGTGCCCCTCTGCTTGGACTCACTCAAAATGTAATCAAAGCTCACGGTTCCTCCAATCGCAATCATGTAAGTGGTGCGGTTAAAATAGCTCTTGATTTGATTCAACATGACATGCTTTCTCAGATGGCTTTGGATATTAAAGAAGCAAACGAGATTTTCAGACCAGAACCTCTCGTAGGATCAGGTAGCAAATGATAAGAGTTCAATGAACCATGGAATAAAAAATAGCGTTGTTGCAGGGGTAGGATCTTATGTTCCGGAAATGGTTTTGGACAATCAAAAGTTGAGTCAAAAAGTTGAGACTTCAGATGAATGGATTCGAACACGGACCGGAATCACAGAAAGAAGAATTGCCTCGAATGAACAAACCACCAGTGATCTCGCTTTTTTTGCTGCCCAAAGAGCCATTGAGTCGGCAAAGATTGATCCTGGGCAAATAGACCTCGTCATTGTTGCCACNATTACGCCCGATATGGCTTTCCCTTCGACAGCGTGTTTGCTTCAGCATAAGCTTGGCTTGGGGAAAGTTGCCTGTTTTGACCTAGAAGCCGCTTGCTCTGGATTTCTTTACGCCCTAGATGTTGCTGATGGTATGTTAGCCTCAGGAAGGTACAAATGCGTACTGGTTATTGGAGCAGAAAAAATGTCTTCCATATTGGATTGGGAAGACCGTACAACTTGTGTGTTGTTTGGTGATGGTGCGGGTGCTGCGATTCTNAGGGTCGAAGGGGACGGGCCACAACTTTTGGGGTTTTGCTCTGGAGCTGATGGTTCCAATCCAAGCTTATTGCATCAGCCTGCAGGAGGNTCGAAGAGCCCTGCATCAATTAGCACAATTGAAAATCGTGAGCATTTCCTAAAAATGAATGGCAAAGAAATTTTTAAGTATGCTGTTCGGGTTATGGAAAAAGCGACAAGGGAGCTTCTTGCTGCTAACGGTTTTGATGCAAAGGATGTACAACATGTAATACCCCACCAAGCTAACATGCGCATTGTAGAAAGTATGGCCAACAGGCTGGAGATTCCCCTTGAAAGATTTTACTGCAATCTTGACCGCCACGGCAATACCTCAGCAGCTTCAATTCCAATTGCTCTAGATGAAGCTTGTAAAAAAGAAATATTTAATAAAGGAGATTTAGCAGTTATGGTTGCTTTCGGTGCGGGCTTGACATGGTCTGCAACCCTTGTTCGATTTTAGAAAACATAATGATTTCCAAAACTTATATCTATTCATTTTTCATTTTCCTCTCACTAATTTTTGCTGAGGCACAAACGACCAGAAAAACTAGAGGTGCTGCAAGTGATGAAAAACAATATCTATTTCCAGGAACCGGTTTTTTCGTAAAGAACCGGTTGCCCTACGATGAGGAAGAAGCAAAGGCATTGTTTAGAGAGGCTTTTGCCTTGCAGAATCAAGGAAAAGAGAACAAAGCATTAACTGTCTACGAGATGTTTTCGAAGCGACGCACTGACGCTACATTAAAAGTCCAAGATACTGTATTCAAAGTTGGACCAGAATCATTATACAGGGCAGCTGCNATCAGAGAGCAAAAGGGTGATCTGTCCAAATCTTATGATCACCTAAGATTGATCGCGAAGGCTTACAACGACTATGATTTTGAAATTGTCGCTGAATCATTGATGCGTGTGGCTGAGAAATTGGCCTCGGGAATAATTCCAAAAAAATGGGGCTTTATTCCAAGGTTCCGTTCTGGCAGCCAAGACCGCTATCGGTTGAGTCAGATTGCTGATCTTGCTAGGGGCCCTAAATTTGCACCTAGAGCATTAATGGCTCTTGCTGAAATTTCAATTAAGGATGATAAGGAGGAAGAAGCAATAGATGCACTTGAAAGACTGATTAATTTATACCCTGAGAATCATTTGTCTGAAAAAGCTTACTTTCTAATGGCAACGATATATCGCAAACTTTCATCAGGCGCTTCATACGATCAGAGCAAATCGACAAAAGCTTTGAATTATTTTGAAGACTATCTCATCCTGTTTTCAAACATCCCCCCTCGTGGGACGCATGAGACTGAGAGTCAATTTAACGACCGTAGGGAAGAATTTAATCTAAGAAAAAAACTCGCAGAAAAAGGCAGAGTTGAAATGCGCGAAATATTAGCTACAAGTAAATTGCAGTTGGGAAGCTACATTGAAGATTATGGCAAATATTATTTGACAAATTGGAAAAAATTAGGTGATGGACCTGCACTTCAATTTTATAATGAAGCTATCACAATTGCACCCGAGTCCGAAGCTGCCAGAAAAGCTGAGATAAAAATTTCCAATCTTTATGACGATTCAGAGTAACCTAATTTTAGGTCTGTTCAAAATCATTTTTTTGTCATTTGTGCTCCTTCCTTTCTTCTTTTCAGGGTGTCGCTACAAGCCTATCAGCCAAGAATTTGCAAACGATGTTTACATTGAAATTAGAGATTATTCTGAAATTCCTCAATTTGAGTTAGTCGTTAAACGAAAAATTCGAGAGGAATTGTTCTCAAGTGGTAATTATAAATTATGCGATAAATCTAGTGAAAGTGANNTTATTGTTTCTTTGACTATAAATCCGAATCAGAAAAGAGGAGAAATATTTCGAGACAATGATCCCATTCTCGCTTCAGCCGTTACAAACGAAATTTCTGCCTCGATCAAGATAACAAACAAAAACGCCCCTGATAAGCTAAGGGAGGGTAATTACATTTTTACATCCTCTGTCATTCGTTCCTCCGAGTATGGTAAGGGNAGATACGGAAAGTCTCAAATTAATTTAGCTGGGCAACTTTCCAAAAAGATTGTGAGAATGTTGATGCTTTAAATTTTTTTGAAAAGATAAGTTTTGAGAAAGAAAATTCTAGCACCTTCAATACTAGCAGGAAATCACGCTAATCTTAGAGAATCCCTTGAAATGGCTGATTCTGACGGAAGAAAATGGATCCATTTGGATATAATGGACGGACACTTCGTGCCCAATCTTAGTTTTGGTCCTCAAACGGTATCGGATTTGAGGAAACATTCATCGATTTTCTTTGATGTTCATCTTATGCTTGATCAGCCTTACCTATACATTGAGCCTTTTGTAAAAGCAGGTGCTGATTTAATCAGCATTCACCTTGAACCTGATTACGACCACATAAAAACTTTAGATAAAATTAGGCAAGCAGGTATAAAAAATGGAATTGTGATTAATCCCGATACGCCAATCAATGGACTTACACCCTATTTGGAAAAGGTTGATCTTGTGCTCTTCATGACNGTCTTTCCGGGATTTGGAGGTCAAAAGTTTATTGGTAACGTCCTCGATAAGGCCAAAGAAATTTCACAAATAAGAGATTCAAGGAANCTAGATTTTCTCATCGAAGTTGATGGCGGAGTAGGTCCCGAACATGTAAAATCCTGTTTGGACTCAGGNGTTGATGTGTTTGTGGCAGGAACCGCTTATTACAAACTTGAAGAATCAGAACGCCGGGAATTTGCAGATAGTATCGAGAATGTTCCGTAGAGTATCTTGTTCNGNTTTAAAGAAAAGGTGCCAACACCAAGGCAACAACTGACATCAATTTGAGCAGAATATTTAGGGATGGACCAGATGTGTCCTTTAAAGGGTCGCCCACGGTGTCGCCTACTACGGTAGCTTTGTGTACATCCGATCCTTTACCATGCTTTACTCCATCAATCTCATATCCTTCNTCAACCATTTTCTTGGCGTTATCCCATGCCCCCCCGGCATTTGATTGAAATAGGGCAAGTAAGACTCCAGATGCTGTGACTCCGGCAAGTAAGCCACCCAGCATGGTTGCTCCGCCTCCGAACCCGACTGCAACTGGAGTCAAGATTGCTACCATTCCAGGTGCAACCATCTCTTTTATGGCAGATTGTGTTGAGATTTCAACACATTTTCCGTACTCCGCACTGTCAATGGCCTCATCAAAACTTTTCCTTTCATCTTCAGTCCATTCATCGGAGGGCTTGCCCTCATTACGGTTCATGATTTCGAGAGCAGACTTGAGTGCGGGAATTTTGTGAAATTGCCTTCTCACTTCCTGTATCATTGACATGGCAGCCCTTCCGACTGCTCCCATAGCCAGTGCACTAAAGAGAAACGGAAGCATTGCTCCAATAAAAAGNCCTGCCATTACTTTTGGAACAGAAACATCAATCACATCAATGCCTGCAGTTTCTTTGAAAGCCGCAAACAAAGCAAGAGCAGTAAGGGCAGCGGATCCAATTGCAAAACCTTTACCAATGGCTGCGGTTGTGTTTCCAACAGCATCAAGCTTATCAGTTCTTTGCCTAACTTCAGGGGGAAGTTCAGACATTTCAGCAATTCCTCCCGCGTTATCTGAAATTGGACCGTATGCATCAACTGCCAATTGAATCCCAGTATTGGAAAGCATACCAACCGCAGCAATTGCGATCCCGTAAAGACCAGCCAGTTCATAGGCTCCGACTACTGCAGCTGATAGAATCAGAATGGGAAAGGTAGTTGAAATCATGCCCACGCCCAGACCAGAAATGATGTTTGTCGCATATCCAGTAATCGATTGGTCGACAATTGCACGAACAGGCTTTTTGTTTGTACCAGTGTAGTGCTCAGTAATGAAGCCAATTGCAAGTCCTGAAACCAAGCCAATAATGGTAGCCCAAAATACACCCATTGCCGAGTATTCGATTTCTTTATACACCCAAGTTTCAGGAAGAAACTTGTTTATTACAAGGTAGGAAGCGGCAATCATTATTGCAGAGGAAGCAAATTCTCCAGTATTGAGAGCTTTTTGCGGATCCCCCCCATCTTTGACTCTAACCAAAAAGGTACCCATGATTGACGTCGCAATTCCAATCGCTCCCAAAATAAGTGGAAGAACTATGGGAGAAAGTCCACCGAGGAAATCTGTAAAATTTGTGGCTCCAGCGACCATTGCTGCACCTAATACCATCGTACCTATTATAGATCCGACATAAGATTCGAAAAGATCGGCACCCATTCCTGCAACATCTCCGACATTGTCACCCACATTGTCGGCAATGGTTGCGGGATTTAGAGGATGATCTTCAGGGATACCTGCTTCGACTTTTCCGACAAGGTCTGCACCGACATCCGCTGCTTTTGTGTAAATTCCTCCACCGACTCTCGCAAACAAAGCAATCGAGGATGCTCCAAAAGAAAAGCCAGTCAGTACCGAGAGGGTTTTGCTGAGATCGAGAGGAGCATATGGTTGAAAAGCACCAAACTGATTACCAAAAAGGTAAAATAATCCCCCAAGTCCAAGTATACCCAATCCAACGACCCCAAGTCCCATGACTGAACCTCCCGAAAATGCGACCTCGAGAGCCTTGCCTAGACTATCTTTGGCAGCGTTTGCGGTTCTCACATTTGCCTTAGTTGCAACTTTCATTCCCAAATATCCTGCCAGTGCAGAGCAAAATGCTCCGACCGCAAAGGAGACAGCAACAAGGGCATGACTACTCTCATTGTTGGACCCGCTCCAATAAAGCAAAGCAGCAACACCACCCACAAATATTATTAAAATGCGATATTCAGCCTTCAAGAATGCCATTGCCCCTTCTTGAATGCTTGCTGCGATTTTCGACATCCTCTCAGAACCCTCGGGAGTGGCATTGATTTCTTGTGTTTTCCACCAAGTGAATAAAAGGGCAAGAATACCAAACGCTGGAATAGCAAGGAGAATTGTGTCTAGATTCATAGTGTTGGGCTGTAAATTTTAAGTTAGATTTGAACGATCGTTTATGTGATCGAAAAAGATTGAATTTGATCGTTTGTGATCAATTTGGCAAGGATTGAATTTTGTTTTTCTTGTTGGATTATGGCATCTTAAAACTTGCATTCGCATTGCAATTATTCAGGATTATATGGATGAAATGGTTTTACAGGTTATTAGGATTATCTTTCATCATTTTTTTGGTGTCATGCCAAAATCCTTATCGGAGGCATTTTTCTGAACATGTCGTTTCATCAGGCGATCAACCTGGACAGCAAGCAGTAAAGTCTTCTGCGATTTACTCGAAAGATGCTTTTCAGGTGAAGGCAAATGAATTTGATGAGTTTTTTGTCATGAGATATGGTTTGCTCTACCAGAAATTGTCAGATGTGCCTTTTTCTGGGAGAATTATAAAAGTGGATGACGGTCTCGGAGGTAATTACGTCTCTGCAGATGAAAACTGGAAAAACGGAAAGAAAGACGGTCTATCCACGAAATGGTTTTCCAATGGAAGTAAGATGTTTGAAAGAAATTACAAGGAAGGCCGTTGGCATGGTCCTGTTACGCGATGGTGGCCCAATGGTCAGCGCATGTATGTAACTGCTTACACTGATGGAGTAAGAAATAGCAGAGAAGCCAAATGGAAATCAGATGGCACACCTATTACTCCCAATGTCGTTGGACCAGAACCCATAGCACCGGAAAGCGTGAATGAGCCTTTGAATACTGAGACTGCAGTGAATCCATCACTTTTCGGGGAAGAGCAAGGCTCTGAGCCACTTACCGACCCTCTCCCATTAGAGCTTCCTTCAGTTGATCCTGTAGTTGAGACTGTTGTAGAACAGCCAGTTGAACCTGTGTTAACTCCTGCTATACCTGATTTCCCTCCAGCTGCTTTACCAGAACCGTCTGATAATCTCGCTTTGCCAGCTCCTCCATCTTCGGAAGAAATCGCTCCACCTACTTTTCCTGATTCGCCTGTTGTTATTCCTCCCTCTGATGGTAATGGCTTAACCCTGCCCGAAACTGTCTCAGAGCCAACCCTACCTGATTTGCCGGAAGCACCTTCAACGGAAGGAGTAACAGATTTGCCAACCTTACCCGGAATACCTTCTGAATCTGGAGATACTGAGAGCTTGCCTGGATTGCCTAGCTTGCCTGAATTAGGAGATACTGGTGACCTTCCTCCAATGCCGGCTGAAGAAGAAGGTCTTCCCGGCTTGCCTCCCTTGCCGTCTCCTGATGACAGTGGTTCTTTTGAANNTTTGCCTCCNTTGCCTCCCTTGCCGTAAACAAACTCCTTTCTGGGTTTANAAATTTTAATAAGCTTCGGTCTACCTCTGGGTAGCCGTAAAATATCTTTTACTTCTTGAGGGGCTTGACCTTTTGATTTCTGATTGAAAGTCTNCCCATTGATCGTGTAATGAAGAAGAAATCTAAATGAACTTACACGTATCAAGAAACGGGCAAACTTTCGGCCCATATACCATTGAACAAGCCAAGGAATTTCTTGATTCTGGGCAGCTTTTACCAACTGACTATGCATTACTTGAAGGTTCAGCCGAATGGAAATCGTTATCGGAAGTTTTGACCGGTGAAACAAATATCTCAAACAATCCTATTTCCGAGAGTGAAGATAATCCCAATACCTTAAGCGAAAGGACTCCTGTTGAGAATCAACTGGGTCCTATTGATGATAAGACAGTAAAAAAAGCTGAGAAAAAAACAAAAAAAAGAGAGCCCAATATNCAAAAAGCAAGTAAGTCCAAAGGTGGTCGAATTATTGTGGTGGCACAGGAAAAGAGCCTAATATCTAAAATTTTCTCAACTATTTTTGTTTTTGTTTTCCTCTTTNTCTTAGCAATTGGTGCAATTGTTGGGCTTTACTTTGCGATGCCTTCCAAAATTGGACCGGTTCTTGTAAAATTTGGTATTGAATTGGATGGTAACCCCAGTGGTGATACAGCATCAGTTTCTCAAGTCGAAACTAAAAGTCCTGATGAGATTATGCTCAGCGAAGATGCATGGAATACACTAAGGTCTTCTGGGATTAAAATACTTCAATTAGTTGGAGAAAAAGGAGTGCAGGTTATTTCTTCAGTGGACCCAGAACTTGCCATGGAAGATGAGGATTTAGAGAAGTTACTCATAATTGCGCCTCATATAGTTTCTCTGGACCTTACTGACTCCAAGGTTACGAACGGTGGGGTTGATTATATTTCTAAAATGCCAAATTTAAAAAAACTTCTACTAGAGGGTGTTGAGGGAATTAACGAAGATTGCATTTCAAAGCTAAAATCACTTTCGAAATTGGAACATCTTAACCTCATTAGGGTCAAATTAGGAGCTTCGGCAGTAGATGCCTTGATTTCTTTGAAATCCTTAAGAGAGGTTTATCTTTTTGAGTCTGGTCTAGAAGATGCCCAAATTAGTAAATTAAAAAGTGCCCGCCCAGAAGTTTTTGTCAATTCAGGTTAGGCCTTTTGGGCAATTACAGCCTTTTTCCTTTTTGGAAATGATTTTTTGCAAATTTCACAGGTTAATCCGTGACAGGCGTGTGCTTGACAGTATTCACGCGCATAGTAGATAATTTGAAGATGTAACCGATTCCAACGTTCACGGATGAAGAGCCTCTTCAAATCTTTTTCGGTCTGAGCAACACTTTTTCCATTGGTTAATTTCCAACGTTGGGCCAAACGATGTATATGGGTATCAACGGGAAATGATGGATATCCAAATGCCTGTGCCATAACCACTGATGCAGTCTTATGTCCAACTCCGGGAAGCTCTTCCAGGTCGTCGAAATTGTCTGGCACAAATCCACGATGTTTTTCAATTAAGATTCGAGAAAGTCCATGAATGGCTTTGGCCTTTTTTGGTGCCAACCCGCAAGGTCTTACTATTCGATTGATCTCCTCAATCGATTGTTTGACCATCATTNCAGGAGTGTTTGCCAGTTCAAATAGAGTTGGCGTAACTTGATTGACTCGAGCATCGGTACACTGAGCAGAGAGAAGTACCGCGATCAATAATGTATAAGAATCGGTGTGTTCGAGAGGAATGGGTGGATCTGGATAAAGTTCTTCGAGCTTTTTGTCAATGAATGCAACTCGTTCCTTAATATTCATTAAATTTAAAATTAACGCGGTCGATACGTGGCATTGACCCTGGTTTGTTTGGGCAAAACTTGCTTTTGATATATAGCTGCATCTTCAGGTCCTCCAGTTGAGGTTCCCTTGGTGTAGGAGTGCTCACCCATGACGCCCAGCTCACCTGGTTTAAAATCTAAAGCAGTGGGAGCCGGTAGAGTCATTCCATCCGCATATTTTTTTCAACTTGGGTATGGACTCTTGTGCATAGTGCTCTGGCATACCAGTTTGGGGATCTTCATGTAAAATGCACAATATTTTCATAATATTTTGGGTAGGATATTTATTTTTAATGCCGGGAGAATTATCTTTAGGGTTGTAGACACTGTTTAATAATCCGAACACATCTGATTATCAATGGAAAGAAATTTTTTCCTCATAATCCCGAAAAGATTCATCTTTCCCCATGTGACATTTTGTCTCTAATATGAGATTTTCAATCCGTTTTGTCACCCTAAAAAAATGAACCACAACTCTTTAAAATGANCTTGCTGTAGCTTAAAAAGTGGATGTTGGCTTTAANATAGAAACGGAATGAAACTTGCAAATGATTAGCTTATGAACATTGACCCTGAAAAATTTACTGAGCTTGGAATCTCTGCAATCCGAGAAATGGCCGAGGTTGCCAAGAGAAATGGTCAACAGGAAGTGGAGGTTTGGCATTTGCTCTCGGCTTTAATGGCTCAGGAGAATGGAATTGTACCTGCCTTGATGGAAGAAATAGGAATTGGAACCGCTCCTGTTCAATTATCCTTGCAGCGTGAACTGAAAAATCTTCCCAAAATTGCTGGTGACGTCAATACGGCCCGATCCTATGCTTCTGCAGCTTTGACCGAGGCGGTTGAAAAAGGGCAGGCGATATCAAAAGATATGGAGGATGATTACGTTAGTACCGAGCACCTGCTTCTTGGTCTTGTCTGCGTGGCTAAACCAGCCACATTCAAACAATTTCTCAAAAACTTTGACCTTACTGAGAAGAAAATCAAAAAGATCCTAGAAATCCTTCGTGGTGGACAAAAAGTAACGACAAAGACACCAGAGAATTCATTTCGAGCATTAAAAAAATATGGAATTGATTTAGTTGAGCAGGCAAAGTCAGGAAAACTTGATCCCGTAATTGGTCGTGATTCTGAAATTCGTCGCGTAATACGAATTCTTTCCCGTAAGACTAAGAATAATCCAGTTTTAATTGGTGAGCCTGGGGTTGGTAAAACTGCTATAGTGGAAGGCCTTGCACAACGGATTGTTCGGGGCGACGTACCCGAAGGACTAAAGGATAAGACGATCTTTACGTTGGAAATGGGGTCTCTTTTAGCTGGTGCAAAATTTCGGGGGGAATTTGAAGAAAGACTTAAAGCTGTGCTCAATGAAGTCAGTAAGGCGGATGGAAGAATTGTGCTCTTTATAGACGAAATGCATACCATTGTAGGGGCGGGTAAAGCGGAAGGAGCGATCGATGCCGGAAATATGCTCAAACCCATGCTTGCAAGGGGAGAGCTTCATTGCATCGGGGCAACGACATTGAATGAGTATCGGCAGAATATTGAGAAAGATGCAGCACTTGAGAGACGCTTTCAAACAGTTCTTGTGGATCAACCGAATGTTGAAGATACTATTTCCATTCTGAGAGGTTTACGTGAGCGTTTTGAAATTCACCATGGTGTAAACATCCGAGATGAAGCCTTGGTTAACGCTGCTGTTCTTTCCAACCGCTACATTTCAGATCGCTTTCTTCCGGACAAAGCAATTGATCTTGTGGATGAGGCTTGTGCCATGATTAGGACCGAGCTTGATAGTATGCCGTCTGAGCTCGATGAGATCAGCCGTCGGGTTCTACAGCTCGAAATTGAGGAAACCGCATTAAGGCAAGAAAAGGACAAATCAAGCAAAGAACGCTTGAAAACGCTTCGCAAGGATCTTGGGAATACTCGGGATAAGATGGAGACCATCAAGCGGCAATGGGAAAATGAAAGAAAAGGGATTGATGATGTTCGTATCCTGCGCGAACAAATTGAAACTACACGGTCAGAGATGGAACGTGCCGAGCGGGCCTATGATTTGAATCTTGTTGCTGAGCTAAAGCATGGAAAATTACCGATTTTGGAAGCCGAATTAGAGAAGCTTGAGAATGCAGAGAAAAAGGATGATTCCATTTTGAAGGAAGAAGTTACCGCTGAGGAAATTGCTGATATAGTAGCCCGTTGGACTGGTGTACCTGTTACCAAATTGATCGAGGGTGAGCGGGAAAAACTTCTCCGTTTGCAAAATATTCTGCACGAACGCGTTATTGGTCAGAATGAGGCAGTTGATGCTGTTTCCGAGGCGATTATGCGTGCACGTGCAGGGATAAAGGACCCACATCGCCCGATTGGTTCCTTTCTCTTTCTTGGACCTACGGGAGTTGGGAAGACTGAACTTGCAAAGACTCTGGCGGAAAGTCTGTTTGATAGCGAAGACAATGTGGTGCGTATAGACATGTCCGAATACATGGAAAAGCATTCCGTTGCCCGACTGATCGGTGCTCCTCCTGGTTATGTTGGGTACGAAGAGGGAGGTCAACTAACTGAGGCAGTGAGACGTAAGCCCTACTCGGTTATTCTATTCGATGAAATCGAAAAAGCTCACTCGGATGTCTTCAATGTTTTGCTTCAATTAATGGATGATGGTCGGTTAACTGACTCTCAGGGGCGAACCGTGGACTTTAAGAATGTGGTTGTTATTATGACCTCCAATGTCGGTAGTCGTTATTTACAAGATAACTTAATTGATAATGAAATCTCTGAATCTGCCCGTGAGTCCGTAATGGCAGATCTGCGAGATCATTTCCGTCCCGAATTTTTAAATCGAATTGATGACACTGTTCTTTTCAAGCCACTCTCTTTAGGAGAAATCACTGAGATCGTTGATCTCTTGCTGAGTTCTTTGAATCAGAGGTTGGAGGATCGCAAGATTTCGGTTGTTTTTTCTGATCCCGCCAAGAAATGGATCGGGGAAAAAGGTTATGATCCGACCTATGGTGCTCGTCCGCTAAAGAGATTTTTGCAGAAGCAGGTTGAGACGCAACTTGCTCGATCACTGATTGCCGGAGAAGTGGAGGAGGGGAGTGAAATCACTTTTTCAGTTAAGGATGATCAACTGATGATGAGTGTAGGGTAAAAAGGTTTTATCAGTCTTGGTTTGGAAGGATGATGATTGAGTCGTTGAAAATTATTGCTTCTTTCCAAAGTCAAAAAAGACTCCATCAGAAAAACAACCAACTTTTTTCCGAGCAGTTTCTCAATCAATTAAGATTAAGGTAATTGCGGACCAAAGTTTTTAATTTAAATGATTGTGACAACTCGATTTTTGACCGATTTGCTTTGCAGATGGTTTCGTTTTGAATCAGCTCCTTTTAGGATTTGGTGTGTTCAAATTTAGCCAGTTGGAATATCTGTTCTTCTTAAACTCTCCGTATTTTTCACGGTCATATTTGAAATCCAATGCTTTCATAACATTGATGCCTCTGTTTGGACCGAATTTACAATGAAAGACGATCGATTTACCATTTGGAAAAAACTTGGCAAAATCGCATCTTCCAGCATTTAATATAAGCAATTCATCTCCATTATTTGCATCCCATATTCTTATGGTATCGTCATTGCTTGTAGTCACTATTCTTGTGCCATCTGAAGAATAGAAAGCACTATTAACTGCAGACAAATGGCCATTTAAAGCAAATTTAATCTTACCTGTATTAGCACTCCATACTCTAGCGGATTTGTTGTATCTGCCTGTGCTTAAAACACTAGCTCCATCTGGAGAAAACATTAGGCTGTTAAAGGATCTTGGACCGCTTAATTTAATTTTAGCTTCCCTTATGTTCCAGATGATTGAGTTTTGATTTTCACTGCAAGTAACAAGATTTTTTCCATCGCAGTCGAATGAGGCCAGAATAACTGACTCATTGTGCTCAAGGGAGGCAAGTAGCTTTGCAGTTTCAGTCTCCCATACTTTTGCGGATTTATCATTGCTTGTGGTTGCAATCAATTTTCCGTCTGGTGAAAATGATGCAAAGTTAATTCTGTCGCTGTGACCCTCAAAGGAAAATAGATTCTTTCTGGTTTTTAGGCTCCGTAAACTAAATGTTGAGTCATCATAGACTGTTAGTATTTTTTCACCACAGGGAGAAAAAGTTGAGAATCGAATAGCTTTGGAGCTTTCTTGAGAAATGGAAAACAATTTCTGACTCGAATGTGTGTTAAAAATGGAAAGTTCTTTTCCATTTTTACTAATCACTAATGCCTTGGAATTATCAGGTGAAATTGAAACTTCACGAGAGGATGGTCTCAGTTCGAGTAAAATAATATTCTCATCGACCTGCCGGTCCCATATTCGCACCTTGCCGTCATGACTGGCAGTCAGAAAACGCTTGTTGTCTGGGTGAAAATCAACCGCAGTTAAAGAGAGTGGGTGTGCCCTGATGTTGCTTACTAGTCCTTTTTTCCAATTATCCCACACCTGAACGGTTCCATCAACGCAAGCTGTAGCAAGAAAATTTCCATTTGGGGAAAATGAAGCCGAAATGCAGTTGTTGAACTGACCTCTAGTTTGAAGCTCAACCTCTTTGCTTATGGGATTCCAAAAGATTGAGTTCCTCGCTGAGTCCGCCGTGAAAATTGTTCCCCCTTTTGGTGCATATTTCGAATATACAACATTGGCTTTTTCACTGTGAATGGGAAAATATTGCCTGTGCCCTTTGGAGAAATCGGTTATCTGAATTATCCCGTTATTGTGAGAGGTAACCATTTTGGTTTCATTCGGCGAAAAATCAAAAGAGAAGAGTCGGTTATCGTCGAATTGATATTGGTATTGTGGGGTTCCATCTTCGATATCATATAGTGTAACAACTCCTTCGTTGGTTCCAATTGCGATTTGGTTACCTTTTTTGAAAAAAGAAATGTCAATAATCTTCGATTTCTTTTCGGATTCATTTTTTATCTGCATCAGTTCTTTGCCTGATTGAATATCCCAAATTCTTACAGGTCCTTCCTCAGTTGATGAAATGAACTTTGAGCTGTCCGAGGTAATATCTATCCACCGAATTATTTCGTTGCGGCTATTAAATTTTCTAAACAACTGACCAGAATTGGTGTCCCAGATTTTTATTTGCCCTCCTGTTCCAACAGCTAAAAACCTTTTACCATCGTGAGTGAAAGATGCCTTTTCCACATGTCCACTATGGAAATAAGAATTTTTTTCATGAAGGTTAACCGTTAAAAGCGAACAATCTGCATTCAATATCAAACGTCCCCATTCCCAGTTTCTGAATTTTGGATTCGTACGCCACAATATGTTCTCAGCAGTTACGATATCACCTTGTTTAATTTTTGAATCAGCTAAATTTATCTGATTTACATAAGCTGTCCATTCTGCATTTCTTTGCACTTGAACTGCCTTTCTTTGAGCTAAAACGGCCTTTTTTCTTTGTACGGATTCATTTTCTCGGGCTTGTTCAGCAACTTTTTGTGCGGTCATCGCTTTTGCCCTTTGCCTCTCGGCTTCAATTTGTTGATTCATGGCTCGCAGAGTTAAAGCAGTCATAACTGTTACAAGAATAAGTGATAGTATGCTTAAGCCTAGGAGCTTTTTTTGCTTGCGAGCCTGATCACGCTGTTTCAATTCGTCGAATCCAACGCCAACTAGGCCCGCGACCAATTTAATGAATGCATTTCCTTTTCCATCCTTATCTTTGCGGGAGTCGGCAGCAATCGGCTCAGTCATTTGAGATGTCAAATTTCCATCAGAGTCAACTTGATATTTCAGTGCCTCTGGAAAACACTCCTGATCCTTGTAAGGACTTTTAGTGGAGACATTCGGTTTTCCATCAACGATAAAACTTAGAATATTATCGGATCTCCCAAGGCTTTTGAAATATTTGATTTCTTCATTCACCCAAGTTGAATTTGCGGAATTTGGAGAACATACGACAATCAAATGGGAAGATTCATCTAGTGCCGTTTTGATGGCGAGGCCAAGTTCATTCGATGTGGGCAATTCTTCGCGATCTCTGAATATAGGAAATAAGCGTTTGCCAACCTCTCCTACTTTAGTTTTTTTCCCGATCAAACCTTTTGGAATGCGATAGGATTCCAATTTCTTGTGTAACCAGTCGCCCCATTTTTTATCCTGATGAGAATAGCTTATGAAGGCTTTGTATTTGTATTTTGGGGACATGGTCGGAGCAAAAGAAAAAAATCAATATCTGTCTTTTCTTAAGGTAAGATGATTTTATCTTTATTGTAAAAACAAGTTTAAAATCAATCGGATTAATCAAGAAGACTACTAATCGATTTTTCGATTACCTGCTTGTTGATTAACAAAAAGACGATGGTATAAATACAAAGATAGAAAATTGTGGTAGAGGAAATAATACCATTTATTTCGATGCCAATTTCATTTGCCCGCTCAATGAGAAAATTTTTAGTAAGGTATATAGCAGATAGGGAAAGAATGAGAATCCCGAAAAACAATCGGGTGAATCTGGAAAAGAAGACTTTACTGATCTGTTGATTGGAAAAACCGAGAAGCAGAAGATTCCCAGCATGTTCTGCGGATTTGGCTATGACAAGGCGATAGCTGGTAGCAAATGTTGCGATCGAAAGAAGTGAAAGGAGAGCACCAATCGCAACCACTCCGAGAAAAAGCCCCAAGAGGGCTTTCTTAATCAAATCCTGCTCGGGAAATTCTCGGTTCATTTCATATTTTTTTCCCTTTATGAATTGAAGAAGCTCGGGAGAAGGATTGTTTTCGATTTCCAGAATAATGCGAGAAGGTTGGATTGAATTTTCTTTTACTTTAAATACGGAAGAAATAGGTGATCGATCAGCGGGGCTGCCAAGTGGAGATACTTCCCAGGTTTCGAAATCCGTTTTGCCTGACATTTCCAATAGTTGCTCTTTTGATAAGGGTGCCCCTTCAATGGATCCACTTTTCCAGAGAAAATAGAAATCAGCACTAACGGGTTGTCCGTATTTTTCATTGGCCCAATCAAGGAACTTTTTAGGAACGAGCACGCTGTTGATGCGTTTGCTAAACGCGACGAATCGGCCATCAAATGGGGGTTGTCTGTTTTTTCCGATAAAGACTTGGATAGGCATGCCCATTGCAGCTTCCATTGAGAGAGAGGGATATTCCACTCGGGAGGGTGCAAGGCCAAAATTCCACAAGTCGAGATAGAATTTGGGAACGATTATTGGTATAATTGATGAGTTCTCATCCCAATCCCAGTTTTGTGGAGTGAAATCAAGGAATTCTTCAGGAATGGATTCGAAAAACAGGTCGGTCTTGGCGGCTGCTCCGAAACCAACCTTGCCTGACGGCCAGATGTGCAATGTTAGTGGAAATTGATTTCTGACAAAACCACCAACCCGTTTGACACCATCAACTTTTCGTATGGCTTTCAATTCTTCGGGAGAAAAACTCTCATCTTGTTTACCCAAGTTTACCAAGGCCCCTCCTTCCACCTTTTTGTTAATGGTGAAAAAGTTTTTCGGACCTTCACTTTTCTCAAGATAATTTTGAGCATCTTGATGTAGTTGAATGGCAAGAAAAAGAAGGGTAGTGCCAAGCAGGCAACCAATGGAGGCGATGATCAATTCCTTTCGTGGCATTTTCGTCTGAAGACATGCCTGCAGTGTAAATTTTTCAAAAGAGAGACTCACAGGAAAATCTTTTGGCCGAAAGAGAAGGTGGGAGTTCCGCCAAGTGATGAAAGTATCAAACCCGCTTCGTTGGCCTCAACCACTTCTTGGATCAATTGGGAGCAATAAATTTGATTTTCCTCATCCAAATGACTGAAAGGTTCGTCAAGCATAAGAAGGCGAAAGGGTTTTTGAAGTGCACGAATGATTGCGACCCGTTGCCGTTGTCCATGTGATAAAGTTGAAACTAATTGTTTCAGGCAATTTTCTACTTTTAGCCTTTTTGCCATTTCATCGATAGAGGGAGCGGTTTTATTTACCTCCGGTATCAGCTGAAGGTTTTCATGAGCAGTCAAGTGTGGAAAGAGACGAAGATCTTGAAATACCATGGAGATGGATTGCTTCCTTAAGTCTTTCCACTGTTGGAAAGAAACTTCTCGAAGAAATTTTCCATCAATTAAAATTTGACCTGAATAGTCCTTTCTCAAACCATAAATCAAATGAAGCAGCGTGGATTTACCCATTCCTGATTGAGCGGAAACAAGGACGCGTGAATTTGTATCTACACGAAAATGCTTTCCCCAAAGTTTTGATGATTCCACAATGTTTTTGGGAAGAGGGTCGGGAATGACGTTGTCCAATTCGATCAACATGGGAGGAGCGAAAGTAGATTGAGGCCGAAAATCGCATTCCTTTCGGAAAGGGTCAATTGGGTTTCTTGTTCGATGAAAATCCTAAAGGTCGAAAAATCAGGTTTTTTTTGGGATTTGGGAAAGATGCGTAATGGATAGTCCGTTCCCCAAAGAATTTTCCCGGGCCCTACCACTTCGATCAATTTTCCGTACAAGGCAGCATCGTAGAGTAGAGGGCAAGCAGCCAAATCGTAATAGACATTTTCCAATTCAGGTCGAATTCTTGGATTTAATTCATAAAAGGGGAAGAGCCCACCTGCATGTGCCAAAATAATTTTAAGTTCTGGGAATTCCCTAACCAGCCATAATAGATCTTCAAATGGGGTGGGGGTACGACCCCGATAATTATGCCCAATAGGTTCAGTGACATGATAAGTTACCGGCCAACTCTGATCACTTGCAAATTGCATGCATTCCATCCAATTATTGTCCTTAGGAGATGATCCTTGTAACCATGGATGACACTCCCCAATTCCCATAAAACCTTGGTCTTGCCTTCTTTTCAATTCCTCTGTCGGGTTCTTTAAATTTGGGTGTAGACTGACGAAACCAATAAATTTGTCTGGGTTTTGAGTGAGCCAATTTGCACACCAGTCATTTTGCACGATACAGGTATCTGGATTTTCCCAGTACCAACCAAGCAGAACGGTCTTTTCGACTCCACCTTCTTCCATGTCTTCGATCATTTGATCTTCGCTAACCCAACCTTGAAGAGATTTCTTGTCATTGGGGGAAACAAGCTCCAACCAATGTGGCTCTCCGTACTTTTTCGCAAAGCATTCAGGGTCTGAAATTACTTCATTTGCGTAACGGTGGGTATGTGCGTCGATTATCAAAATTGAAGATAATGATTCCTTTCACCCATAGGTAAAAGCATAAATTAATTTGGAAAATTTGCCAAAGATCTACTTTTTAGAGGCATTCTCCTCTTTTACATTTGCCAATCGATTAGTTAGCGAAGCTTCAATAAAAGAGGCAAAGAGGGGATGTGCTTTGTTGGGTTTGGATTGGAATTCAGGATGAAACTGCACTCCAACATACCAAGGGTGATTTTTAACTTCTACGATCTCCACAAGGTTGCGCTGTGGATTTGTTCCAGAAATCACCAGACCGGCATCTTCCATTTTATCTTTGTACGTGTTGTTAAATTCAAATCTATGCCTATGCCTCTCGGAAACCTCTTCCTTTTCATATGCTGCATATGCTGAACTTCCCTTTTTTAAAGTACATGGGCATGCTCCCAATCTCATGGTGGCACCCTTATCTTCGATTGATTTTTGATCATCCATAATATGAATGACAGGATCAGGAGTATCTGGGTCAAACTCTTCGCTGTTTGCCTTTCGCAAACCCAAAACATTTCGGGCAAAATCAATTACGGCAATCTGCATGCCAAGACAGAGGCCGAAATAGGGTAGATTGTTTTCACGGGCATACTTGGATGCTAAGATTTTGCCTTCTGTTCCACGGTCACCAAAGCCTCCGGGCACGAGAATACCATTCAATTCTGCAAGATGTTTTTCTGGACCGTCCCTTTCAATCTCCTCAGCATCAAGGTGCACCACCTCGACTTCGCAGTCGTTTCTTATGCCTCCATGAACCAAGGACTCGTTTACAGAAAGATAGGAATCCTGCAAGTCCATGTATTTGCCAACCATGCCAATTCGAACTTTATGTTTTGGATTTAAGAGGCGATGAACCACCTCTTCCCATTCATCGAGCTTTGGTGCGGGGGCGTCTAATCCAAGAAAACGTGTAACCAAACGATCTAAGCCCTCTTTTTTGAGCATGTGCGGCAATTCATAGATTGAATGAGCAACATCCATTTCTTCAATGACAGCTTCTTTGGGCACGCTACAGAAAAGTGAGACTTTTTCACGAATATCATCAGTGATAGGTTGCTCAGTTCTGCAAATTAGAATATCTGGCTGGATCCCAATCTCCCGAAGTTTAGCAACACTTTGCTGAGTCGGTTTTGTTTTGAGTTCTCCAGCAGCCCGCAGACTAGGAAGTAGGGTCATGTGGATGAAAAGAACATTGGCCTTACCGACTTCAGTTGCAAATTGACGCATTGCTTCGGTAAAGGGTAGCCCTTCTATATCTCCAATGGTACCTCCAATTTCGGTTATTAGAACATTAACACCCTCACCAGCAGCGTAAATTCGATCCTTAATTTCATTGGTAACATGTGGAATTACCTGTACTGTCTTGCCGAGATAATCTCCTCTTCTTTCCTTACGAATTACAGATTCGTAGATTTGGCCGCTTGTTAAATTGTTGAACCTAGAAAGTTTTCCAGAGGTGAATCGCTCGTAATGTCCAAGATCCAAATCTGTTTCAGCACCGTCATCCAAGACATAAACTTCCCCGTGTTGAAACGGACTCATGGTTCCTGGGTCGACATTCAAGTAAGGATCAAATTTTTGAATTCGGGTAGTGAGCCCTCTTTGTTCCAAGAGTGCACCCAAGGCACCAGATGTAAGCCCTTTTCCCAAAGATGAAACAACACCGCCGGTAATAAAAATATATTTCATTGCTCAGTAGACAGCAAAGACATGGAATAGATTTCATGCAATGATCTTTTGTTCACAGGGAAATGTACTCTTGAAATTCTTCATTCAGAGGATACATCTATTAATTTAACTAATTGAAATTTCTTATATCCCTGAATTTATGCCTATTTTTCTCGTCATTCAATCTGAGAGATTGAAAATTTTGGACAAAAACTAACTCGTAATGTTTGCTAGCTCTCTTGGAAAAAAATACTTAATGGCCTTATCTGGTTTCGTACTTGTCGGCTTTGTTTTTGTGCATATGGCTGGCAATCTGCAAATTCTTATGGGTCAGGAAAAAATTAATGCCTACGCTCATGCTCTGCAGTCCTTGCCATTACCTATTTTGTGGGGATCTAGATTATTCTTAATTCTTGCTGTTGTCGTTCACGCCATAACTGCCTACCAATTGGTAAAAGAAAACCGTGCAGCACGCCCTAACAAGAACGATGTTGAGAAAACACAGCGTGCAGGTATCGCCTCTTTGAAAATGGGTCTTACTGGCACAATCCTTCTGTTCTTTATTGTTTTTCACCTTTTGCATTTTACGGTTCGCTCTGTTTATCCCGAATACAATGAGTTAATGACTCATGTCGGGGCACCCGAAGGAGAGGAAGTTCATGACGTGTACACGATGGTTTTGGCTGGTTTTCAAAAGACATGGGTTTCCGTTTTCTATGTAATTTCAATGCTTTTGCTTTGTGGACATTTATCTCACGGAGTCAGTAGTGCTTTTCAGTCATTGGGCATTCGTTCTGAAAATTGGCGTTTGAAGCTAGAGTTTGCTGCAAAAGCCTACGCTTGGTTGATTTTTGTTGGATTCTCAATCGTTCCACTGCTTGTCTTGGCTCAAAATTGGGGTATGATTTCTTTGTTTGATCTCAATGCGGTTACCCATTCACTTGCATCAAAATGACTATGAAAAATCCCAACACATGAACTTAGATTCAAAAACACCAGAAGGCCCTTTGTCAGACAAGTGGGACAACCATCGCTTTTCCTCGAAGTTGGTAAATCCAGCAAACAAAAGAAAATACAAAATAATCGTGGTTGGGTCGGGTTTGGCCGGAGGCTCAGCTGCTGCGACCTTAGGAGAGTTAGGATACAATGTTGATTGTTTTTGCTACCAGGATTCTCCACGGAGAGCCCATTCCATTGCCGCTCAAGGAGGAATCAACGCAGCGAAAAACTATCAAAATGACGGTGACAGTGTTCATCGTCTTTTTTATGACACCATCAAAGGTGGTGACTTTCGTTCCAGAGAGGCAAATGTTTATCGTTTGGCTCAGGTTAGCACAAATATTATTGATCAGTGCGTTGCACAGGGTGTCCCTTTTGCCCGTGAATACGGTGGATTACTGGCCAACCGTTCCTTTGGTGGAGCTCAGGTTAGTCGCACCTTTTACGCTCGCGGNCAGACTGGCCAACAACTCCTTCTAGGTGCATACAGTGCTCTTAGTCGNCAAATCTCTNCGGGACAAGTTAAAATGCANACGCGTGAAGAGATGCTTGATATAGTTGTGGTTGATGGTCATGCNAAGGGTATAATAACCCGTAATTTAGCCACTGGTGAAACTAAGGCATGGACAGCAGATGCGGTGCTACTTTGCACAGGTGGATATGGAAATGTTTACTATTTGTCAACCAATGCAATCGGATGTAATGTAACTGCCACTTTTCGAGCTTATCGTAGAGGTGCCGGATTTGCCAATCCATGCTTCACTCAAATTCATCCGACTTGCATACCAGTTGCGGGCGACCATCAGTCGAAGCTTACGCTGATGTCTGAGTCATTAAGAAATGATGGTCGTGTTTGGGTCCCCAAAAATGCAGAGGACTGTGCAAAAAACCCGAATGACATAAATGAAGATGACAGGGACTACTACCTCGAGAGGAAATATCCTAGTTTTGGAAATCTAGCCCCACGAGATATCTCAAGCCGGTCAGCAAAAGAAGCCTGCGATGAGGGGCGCGGCGTAGGACCAGGTGGTAGAGGAGTGTATCTTGACTTCTCAGATTCTATTTCAAGGCTCGGCGAAAATGCGATACGAGAAAGATATGGCAACCTTTTTCAAATGTATGAGAGGATCACGGGTGAAAACGCATATCAACGCCCTATGCGCATCTACCCTGCAATTCACTACACAATGGGTGGTCTATGGGTCGACTATAATCTGATGACGACAATTCCAGGTTGCTTTGCATTAGGAGAGGCAAACTTCTCTGATCACGGTGCAAACCGTCTTGGAGCAAGTGCACTGATGCAAGGTTTGAGCGACGGATATTTTGTCATACCCTACACCATTGGCGACTACCTTGCAAAATCTGGTGCCGGAACCATCAGTCCTGATTCCCCCGAAGTAAAGGAAGTGATGGAATCTGTGCGTGAGAGAGTTGATCAACTTGTTTCGTCAAAAGGAAAGCGTTCATCCCGATCTTACCATAAAGAACTCGGTCAAATCATGTGGGAGTATGCCGGTATGGCTCGTAACGAGAATGGATTGAACAAAGCTATCGGTGATATTCAAGACCTGAGAGATGATTTTAACAAAAACCTTTTGGTTCCTGGCAATGGAGATAACCTCAACGCTGAATTGGAACGAGCTGGAAGAGTTCGCGATTTTTTAGACTTCGGTGAGCTCCTTTGCCGCGATGCCCTTGAAAGAAACGAATCCTGTGGGGGTCATTTCCGCGAGGAACATCAAACTGAAGACGGTGAAGCACTTCGTGATGATGAAAATTTTGCTCATGCTGCCGTCTGGGAGTTTGAAGGTGATGGAAAAACTCCTACTCGCCATCAGGAAAAGCTCACTTATGACAATGTTAAGCTAGCAGTGCGCAGCTACAAGTAATTTAGCTATGAAATTATTTCTGAAAGTTTGGAGGCAAGAAGATCGTAGAGATGAAGGTCGTTTCGAAACTCACACGCTCGACGAAGTGTCATCAGATTCTTCCTTCCTTGAAATGCTTGACCAATTGAATGAACAACTTCTTGATGAAGGCATTGAACCAGTAGTTTTTGATCACGATTGTCGCGAAGGCATTTGCGGAATGTGTTCTTTAACCATCAATGGACTTCCTCATGGGCCCGAAGATTCCACCACAACTTGTCAACTCCACATGCGTAAGTTTGAGGACGGAGATACCATAACTATTGAGCCTTTTCGAGCAAAGGCATTTCCAGTGGTCAAAGATCTTGTGGTAGACCGCTCGGCATTTGACAGCATCACACAGGCCGGTGGTTTTATTACCGTAAGAACGGGAAGTGCACCAGATGGGAATGCATTGCCTGTCCCTAAAGATGATTCTGATAAAGCTATGGATGCTGCAGCTTGCATTGGTTGTGGCGCCTGCGTTGCATCTTGCAAGAATGCTTCGGCTATGCTTTTCACCTCGGCGAAAGCTGGGCATCTGAATATGCTGCCTCAAGGTCAGGCAGAGAAAGACAAAAGAGTTTTATCCATGGTAGCTGCAATGGATGAAGCGGGTTTTGGAAATTGCAGAAATTACGGAGAATGCTCCGCTGCTTGCCCGAAAGACATATCTTTGGATTATATCGCGAAACTTAATCGGGATCACGCGAAAGCTAAACTCAAAACTTTTTTTTCCTAAAGGCTCATATCAGCTAACTGACTTGAATATGGTTGCGGCAACGCCGAACCTTTGGATTATACAGTTTCATGCCAATAGATAAAAAGCATGCAACTTGGGGCGGTAGGTTTTCGTCTCAACCAGACGCACTCATGCAAGTCTTTGGAGAGTCCGTATCCTTTGATAAAAGATTAGCCTCCTATGATTTGCATGGGAGTCTTGGTCATGCTGCCATGCTATTACATGTCGGATTACTAACAGTGGATGAGTTCAATGAAATTAAAGTTGGTATCGAGCAGTTGCAGCAGGACATCTTAACGGACAATTTCCAATGGAAACTAGAATTGGAAGATGTTCATATGAATTTAGAGCAGGCTTTAAGAGAAAAAACCAAAGCAGCAGATAAATTGCATGCGGGGAGGAGCCGAAATGATCAGGTTGCAACCGATATGCGCCTCTTTTTTAAAGATGCATGCTCCAACCTGCAAATAAGCCTCGAGGGGGCGATGCAATCGCTACTTACAATTTCAGAGAAATACGCAAATTTAGCAATCCCCGGTTACACTCATTTGCAAAGAGCCCAACCCGTAACGGTCGGTCATCATATGCTGGCACATATCGAGGCATTGGGTCGTGATCATGAGAGATTTTCAGTGGTGGCCAAGCATGCAAATTCCTGCCCTTTGGGTTCCGGAGCAATAGCTGGTTCCACTTTGCCATTGGATCGGGAGTATGTTGCAAAGGCTCTTGGTTTTGTCGATGACGAAGGTAATGCTTGCCTTACAGCAAATGGTATGGATGCCGTAGCTGACCGTGATTTATTCTTAGAATTCGCATCCGCATGCTCAATGACTGCACTCCATTTATCAAGACTTTCGGAAGACTTGATCCTATGGAACTCTTCCGAGTTTGGATTTATCTCTCTCCCAGATGAATTCACCACAGGTTCCTCCCTCATGCCGCAAAAGAAAAACCCAGATTGCTATGAACTGGTTCGTGGAAAAACTGGACGGATTGTTGGCAACCTGACTAATCTTTTGGTTGCAGTTAAAGGATTACCTCTCACTTACAACCGTGATTTACAGGAGGACAAGCCACCGGTATTCGATAGCTATGACCAATTATCAATATGNCTTGCAATAGTAAAGGGTTGCATGGAAGGTACTTTTTTCAATGAGCGTAAATGTGAACTAGCTGCATCTGATCCCTTGCTTCTTGCCACTGATCTTGCTGATTTTTTGGTCAGTCAAGGAGTGCCGTTCAGGAAAGCTCATCATGTCGTGGGTGAACTGGTCAGCCTAGCCGAATCCAAGGGAGTCAGTCTACTCGAGATCAGTGACGGAGAAGCTTTGGAAGTATCTGAATTTCTATCTGGCGAATGGCGGGATGTCTTTGATTTAAAGAGAGCTTTCTCCTTGAGGGAAAAGGCAGGGATGCCGGGACCAGATCAAATTGCCTCGAGAATTGCTCATTGGAAGTCTGTTTTATCTGACTGACAAGTTGTGGGGACAGTGTGCCGGCTATCACATTTCATTTGCCTATTATCATTGTTGTCTACTCTTAAGGCATATGCAAGAACATGGACAACTTTAGAAGGTAGAACCCAGACGGGAGATTTGTTCGAGGTCGATGGAGAAGAAGTGGGCATAAAAATTAAAGGGCGCGAGTACCGTTTTTTNATTAACCGTTTTATTCCTTCAGATCGTCTATACATTCGAGAATGGTCAAAAGTACCAAGATGCCATGGATGTGCAGACCCTCTTGGCAATTCTCGCACTAAAGAAGCAGGATCGTATAAATTCCACGAATCCTGCTTCAAATGTCTGGTGTGCAATCAGGCATTTAAGGGAGGTGAAAAATTGAAAAGGGACGAATGGGGAGGATTGGTCCATGCAAACCATTTCCATCTGGCAAAAATGTGTGATACCTGTTCGAGAATTATATCTTTTGCAAAAATGTCTCCGCAGCAAAACTTAAAAGATGGAAGGAAGACCTGCTTATCATGTGCCTCGGATGGGGTATATGAGGTAAAACGTATGGAAGAGGTGAAGAAGAGGGTATGGCCTACATTATCCAAATTGGGAATCGCCGCACCAAAGGGACAAGTAATCATCAAGGTTGTGGGAAAAGATGTAATTGATAGGCAAGCTTTGAAAATAAATGCTCGTGGTAATCTTCGGGGTCTGACTCTGACAACCTATAAGATTATGAGTTATGGTAAATCAACAAGAACGACTTTTAATCATGAAATCTTTATTCTTTATGGCATGCCACACATAGAATGTGCATCAGTTTTGGCTCATGAGTATGCTCACATATGGTTAAATGAAAGATTTATCGAGGATGCTCCTCCTGTTGTGGAGGGCTTTTGTAACTTGGTATCTGAGGCCATACTACTTAGAGAGAAAGGCAAACTTGCCACGATTATTCGTGAAAACATGAAATTAAGTGATAATCCGGTTTATGGAGCAGGTTATCGCAGAATGAAAAAGCGCTTAGAAGCATTGGGATGGAATGCATTACTTGCTGAGATGAAAAGAAAAACAAAACCGCCAACTCTTCGAAAAATATGAAAATAGACTCNCATCATCACTTTTGGAAATATGATCCACATACCTATTCTTGGATGAATGAAAAAATGGAGGTCCTGAAAGTTGATTATCAACCGATCGACCTTAGGAAAGAAATTGAAGAGGCAGGCATTGATGGAGTGGTTTCGGTACAGGCAGATCAATCTTTACGGGAAACGGATGATTTGCTTGAACATGCAAAGACGAATGATTTTATCCTAGGAGTGGTGGGTTGGTTCCCTTTGGCGGATAGCAATGTTAAGGACTTGTTTGATAAATACTCAAACAACCAACTGCTCAAGGGGATACGTCATGTTATTCAGGATGAACCCGATGATAATTTTATTTTGGGTGAGCAGTTCAATCGAGGAGTAAGTTTGATCAAGGATTATAATTGGGTGTATGATATTTTGATTTATGAAAGACAGTTGGGTCCTTCGATTCAGTTTGTTGATCGTCATCCTGAACAGATTTTTGTCTTGGATCACATTGCCAAGCCAAGAATTGGAGAGTCAGTAATCGAGCCCTGGAAAGCTCAAATGTATGAAATGTCCAAGCGGGAAAACGTTTCCTGTAAGCTCTCAGGAATTGCAACTGAAGCTAAGTGGAACGAATGGAAAAAAGAGGATTTAATTCCATACATGGAAATAGCCTTGGATGCGTTTGGACCAGGTCGTGTGATGTTTGGTTCAGACTGGCCAGTTGCAAAACTGGCAGTTGAATATGGTCCATGGGTTGAAATCTGTCGTGACTTTATTTCTTCCCTAAGCGATAATGAAAAAAGCCTGATTGAGGGCAGAGTGGCATTGGAAATTTACGGGTTGAACAAATAAACTCTTAAAGGAGAAATAATTATCGTTGGTAGATTGGCAGGTAATGGTACTTAACCGCAAGGGCTAGCATAGCCATAGAAGAGCAATAAACATCTCCTGCACCAGATTCAGATCCACCCCCTTGCCATCTTCCATTCTCCTTCTGCATCGGAAGAAGGATTTCTTCAACTAGTTTTCGGGACTTATCGGCATGTTCATCTCCACGCTGATACATAGCCTGGGCGTAATAGTAAGTTCCATAAAAGAAGAATTTACGGTTGGTTTTCGGTTCATTTTCAAGCAACCAGTCTGCCGCACCCAAAACGAAGGGTGATTCGTACTGCCCGCAGACTTGCATTGCGAGCAAACCGGCAGCTGTGGTTGTATATTCCGGATGCCCTCCGGGTTGGTATGCAAATCCGGATTTTTTATCAATGGGTTCACCTTGTTCGTCTAGCTTGGACTTGTAAGAACGCTTCAAATATTCAATCGCATCTGAAATTGCGGAGGAAGGAACATCCAAACCAGAGTTTTTGGCAGAACGCAAAGCCATCAGTTGCCAAATTGTTACCGATAAATCTGCATCATTGGAATCTGGACTATATCGCCACCCACCTTGTTGGGATTGGCTTTTCCTAACTTTTTGCGATCTCAGGATCAGATCAATTGCTTTCTGACATTTTTCGCGAATTGATTTATCGGTTTCCTCATTCATTCCCATTCCAAGCATTTCTGCAAGGGTCAAGGTGACAATACCATGTCCGTACATACGACCGCCGTCTTTCCCAAAATAACCAACTTCATCTTGATTTTTTTCAAGGAGTATAAATTCAAGTGCTTTTGACATAGCCTCACCATTTTCATTGGGATGAATGGGCAAGTGACCAACCGCTGCAAGCGACATTAACGAAAGTGCAGTAATTGCAGTGGGATTCCCTCGGTCATAAATCGCACCATCATCCTTTTGATTACTAAGGAGAAACTTGATGCCGGATTCAATGGCTTTGTCCACTTCGTCTGGCTTAAAGGGGTTTTGCCATTCGATAGGTTCAGCCTTATCGACGGGTTGCGCAAAGCCATTTTTCGAAAACAAAGACAGTAGGACAAAGGAGTGGAATGCTATTCTAAGGATTTTTAAGATTAGGTTCTCCATCATTTTTTAGTGGTTCTGGCTTTGTTTGACATGGCTTGAAAGTATGCCTGAACCTGATTGCGGTAATTTTCAGAAACCTTTTCACGTTTGGCCTCCATAAGNTCCTTAGCGAGCTTGGGTGGTAGCTTGCCCCATTCATCCTCANCCTCTATTTCCTCTAAATTAGGCAAGTCACCCACTTCTGCTACAGGAGATGCCTGATAATCACCATCGGAAGAATTCATTTGGTTTCCTTTTGCATCTGCCATCATGATTTTGGTTCTTTGCTGAGCCATGGTTTGTGCATGGGCTTCGCTTGCAAGTTGCAGAGATTGCAACGCAANAGCCATAGCCTCACTCGCTGATANGGCAGCCATTCCTTGTCCATTTCGCCCATTCCCTTGTCCTGTACCCGGTAGGGGTTCACCTGAAAATTCATCAGNAGTCGGCTCACTGTAGGATTCACCAANCTGAGCTTCACTTTCAGGTTGCTCGCCTTGTCCAAATTCAGATATNGAAGGTGTCTCNGTCAAACCTTCCTGAGGTTCGGCATATGGGTTAATATTTTCAAAGATTGCCTGNTCAAGGGAATCGAGAGTTTGTGCAAGCACTTCGCTTACCTCGGGATCCGAAAATGGTGTGCTTGAAGAAATTGGGCTTTCCGAAAAGTCAGAATCTTCGNAGGGTGTGGANGGAAATGCATTGGAGTCCTTTNCGGGCAATGATGATTCTCCNATAGAATTGTCTGAGGCAAAGGAGTCAGTGTCAGGAATATCTCCAGACTGAAGATTTTCCAGAGCCTCGATTTGATTTTCCAATGCATCTCCAACTTCATTAAGTGCCATGGCTGCACCGGGAAGTTGCTCATCGCTCAATTCAGGGAACGGTTCGGGGAATCCATCAAGTAATTCCTCCGCTGCTTTGGCAAGATTACTTGCCGATTCAGCTTGTTGAGATGCTTGCTCTGATTCTTGCATGGCAAGTTCCGCTGCCCCTTGTGCAGAATTTGCCTGTTGCTGGGCAGCCTCAAAATTGTCTTCTGCAACCTCACTCAAAGAGGTAAGTTGCTGAGCTTCTGCCGAAGCAACCTGAGCTTCTGCTGCAGCTCCTTCTGCTTCATTTTGGGATATGCTTCCTTCTTCCAGCTCCTTGGCGGCTTCGGTGGCGGCTTTTTCAAGATTTTCGGCAAGTTGTTTTGCTTGGTTTGCCTCATTGATGGCATCCATCATTTCAGCTTTCGCCTGTATTGCTGCTTCCATGGAACTTTCGGCGGCTTTTTGCATGGATTCTGATTCAGCAGAAAGAGATTCAGCAAGTTGATTAAGTTGCTCTTCCGCTTGATTTGCCTGTTTGCTAAAGGTCTCAGCTTGATCTTGAAGTTCATTAAAAGAAGGTTGTTCTTCCAAAGCATTTTCAATTTGAGCAGCACTTTCAGCTAGATCTGCCGACACCTGTTCATCACCTTCGGGNTGGCTTTGTTTGAGTTCTTCGGCTAANGATTCCGCAGATTTGGCAAGATCCTTCAATTCATTTGCGAGAGCTTGGTTTTCTAGGGCTTGATTTGTTTCAGGAATTTGATCAACGGCGGTCTCTTCGGTGGAATCAGCAAGTGATTCAAGCAAGTCACTTGTTTCCTGATTGTCCAGCCTTTCTTCATGCCTGGCAGCACGAGCCAAATCCTGAGAAGTTTCAAAGAGANCCTCAGCGATTTGCTTTTGCNCTTCCTCCGCTTCTNCGAGAAGTTCCTGATTTCCTGCAGCACTTTCAGTGAGCTGATCCAGCGCTTTTGCGATTTCCTCAGCCTTTTGTTGAAGGTCCTGAGCCTGTTGTGCGGCTTCATTGGCGAGCTCAGAACCTTTTTCACTAGCTTGTGAAATTGGCTCTTGTTCATCCTGATCAGAAATTGCCTCAGCGATTTGCTTTGCTTCCTCTGCCTGATTCATAGCTTCTTGAGCATGATCCTTTGCGATGTCAGCATCATTTTGAGCAAGTACTGCCTCCTCCTGCAAATCCTCAGCTTTTTTTTCTGCAACTGCAGCCTCCTTTCCAGCCTCTTTTAGGGCCTCTTTAAGTTCGGTTAATTCATCCTTTGCTTCATTGTAATTTTCAAGCAGATTCGGATCATTTGGCGATTCATTCGCAAGTTTTTCTGCCTGGGCAAGCTCTTGCTCTGCATCGGACAACTTTTCCTTAATCTTATTCTCCTCCAATTTTTCANTGAGTGATTCCTGTTGAGCTTGTTGAGCAACTTCCTTTTTCTGATCGGCTTCTTCTTGAGATAATTGGGCTTGCTCCTGTGCATTTTGCGACAAATCTTGAGTTTGCNGTACCTTCTCCTGAGCCAGCTCAGGAGTAATCTCTGCCTGTTCCTTCAAATCTTCAGAAACTCCCTTCAATTCTTCACTTGCATCTTTTAACGATTCCGCGAGCTCTGAAGCCGCATCCTTCAATTCCTGAGTATCTGGCTTTTTCTTGGCTACAGTCTCAATGTCCTCACCCATTTCCTTTAATTGGTCAATCANCTCCTCAGCCGTTTCACTCACAGTTTCGGCCTCAGCTTTTTCAGCCTGTTCCTGAACCGGTTCAATTTTTTGTTCTGCCAGCTTTTGAGTTTCTTTCGCTAGTTTTTCCAATTCTTTTGCAAGCACCTGCTTTTGTTTTTGGATTTCCTGATCTTCCTTCTCCAATTCATCGATCAAATCTTCCTCTTCTGCGAGAGCCTCTTCCAATTGATCTTTTGCCTCATCTACAGTTTCCTGACTAAGGTCAGACAACTCCCGTTGCATGGCTTGATTTTGTTCAAGTTCTTGCTCTAATTCCTCAAGGAGTTCTTCAGGTGCGAGTTGGGCTAGGTCGGCNAGTCTTTCTGCCTGAGCATATTGTTCTTCTATTTCTTCCGAGATTGCCAAGTTTTCCTCCAAATCTCTTAGTTCAGCTCTTGTTTCGGCCACTGCCTGCTCTTTGTCGAGTTTCTCGAAGTGGTCCGCAATCAAATTCAATTCCTCAATTAGTTCCTCCTGTTTTTCGATAGTCAGATCCGAAGCGTTATCGATTTCTTCTGAATTTTGGCTCTTGATTGCATCAGATAGATTCTCTGCGATTTCTGATTCGGTCTCCTCAATCAATGCAGCAGCAGCATCAGAGTCTCTAGCTATTTCCCTGCCTTCTTCGTCGAGCAGATTTTGAACATTTGCTTCTTGTCTAAGAGCCTGAGCAAAATTTTCAACCGAATTACCAATATCCTCCTGCTCTTGATTGAGTTTATTTAGTTCATTCCTCTTTTCTGCCAACGTTTGATTATTCTCCTCTTGGATGTCCGCGATTTTATCTNTTTGCTTTTCTNTTTCTTTTGCAAGTTCTCTTGCCAATTCAGAAATTGTCGGTGCATTTTGATCTATAAAAAACCGGGCTTCTCGGACATCATCTTTCAATAAGGAGATAATTCTTTGCAGGTCTTGAAATACAAGATTAGCCTCTCCAATCATGATTGAGANTTCCTTTTGGTCGGATTTAAGACGATTTTGCATTTCTCGATTCACATTTTTTCGGTACTGCTGATTGGGCAGTCTTTTCATTATCTCAATTACTTCGTTTGAAAGTCTCATTCGATACATGCTATCAAGNACTGGTTTCCAGATTGCCTCGACTCGCCCCCATTGTCTTGCGCATTCTGCACCCTTCCATGACGCCGGTTTGGTATTTTCCTTTCTTATGAAATAAATGACCTGGTTGGCTGAACCAATNAGATGGTGTTGTAATAGAAGGAGGTCAAATGATTTTCCTAACNTTGATGATTTCTCAGAAAGCTCAGTAAAGTTTTGGTCAGCACGGATTTCCTGTTGCATTTTGATGAGGGCTCTTCCAGTTTGTCCCGCATCCTTTACGAACAACGCATTTTGATCTTTTCTGGATTGCTCAANCTCAGCAATCATCATTGTTTCTGCGATTACAATTTCAGTGTCCGATAGAACAGCTTTGATTGACTGTTCGATTGGCTCTGGCTTTGTCTGTAGGACTTTCTTCCACTTTTGTTCGAGTTCATCCCAAAGGAAATGGTTACGATTGAGATTCCAATAAAGTTCTTCTGCCTTGTGCCGGAAGGATTCGCGCGACTTGGAGGCCAACTTTTGGCGAGCCTCGCGATGGATACTCTCAATTGTTTTTTCCCATTCTGCCATCTGCTTTTGCAGTTTTGCTCTGTCACCACCTAACTCCTCAATTGATTTTTTTAACTTCAATTGATCCGATTTAATTCTTTTTAATGTCGATGACTTNTGCCAATCACGGGAGTAAGAAAGAGCTTCAGAAACTGGATCCCATTGATTAAGGGCAACTTCCTGTCTGCGGACCAGAAAAGGAATGGCTTTTTTGTCANCAATATCCTTCAGCATTTCCTGCTGCCTTTTGTGCAGAGACCTAAGGTAGGAAACCGCTACTGTTTCTGCGTGCTGATTTAGCAGGTCCTGCGCTACGTTACGTAAATTACCAGTCATGGACATTCTTCGACTGAGAACTTTTCTGTTAAGTTCATTTGCCTTGCTTCGAACTTTATTTGGTTCAGTACTTTTTTCTGCGTTGGCAACCAACTCTTTCCATGTGGTCCCTAAAGTGTAAAGAATTTGCCCCCCCGCCTGAGCTAGCATTGATAACTGAAATGAATCTGTTCCTCTTGGCATCGAATATAATGCCCTAACACTATCCTCGTAGACTTCCTGTGCCCTAACGACAAACTCACTCTCTGCTTGATTTCCCTTCTCTAAAAAAACGTTTTGAGTTTCCTTGTTCTGCTGAAAATCNCTCAAAGATCGTTGGAAATTTTTCTGCATCTGNACGGCTTCTTCGCGAAGGACATCAAAGTGCTTAAGAACNCTGGACTTCTTTTCCAGAAGATGAAGANCACTAAGGTCAAAATCACGTGATACGACCGATAGTTCAATTGTCTCGGTTTCAACACTTGNACCTTTTAGGTCTTTTGCCCTTAGTTTGAGCAAAGACTGGGTGCCTGGTTTGAGCTTGTGTACGAGCAGGTCCAAGTCGAAGGCAATTNCTGCCTTATNCTTTCCACGCGGGTCAATCAGACCGGGAATGGAAAAGCTTTCCCATTTGCCCCGGTTTTTTTTGAGAAGATATTCGACGCGCGCTAAACCGAGATCGTCCTGAGCAAGTGCGGAGAAGCTCAAAAGNTCATTTGGGGCAACCANCAGTTTTCGCTCTGTCGGCTCAACCCATTTTACAGATGGTGCCAAATCAGGCTTTACGGTTATTTCGAAAATGGAGGATGGTCTGCCTTCCCAACCCAATTGCTTGTCGATCAGATTCTTAATCCTGTATGTGCCGGGATGGGTCATGNGGATTGAGGTTTCAAGCAAATTGTTTTGAATGCCGGGTTTCAACTCACGCACTTCAACTGGTTTTTCGAGCCATTGAAATTCAACTTTACCAGAATTTATCGGTTGGTTGGTAATGAGTCCCAACTGAACTGTAGAGCCTTCCCAGGCTTCCAAATCGCCGTGATCTTCAATAGCTTCACTTGGTTCTAGTTCAGAATATTCCGGAAATTTAAAACTCTTTTTGAAACGCTGAACAAAAGGTCGGGCACCAACATCCATCTTACGCCATTCTGTTTGGGGAGCTTGGTCGATGAGGATACGGTATTCAAATTCTTGGTTACCCACATTATAATCAACAAAAAATCTTTCGGGGTTTCTTTTGGTTAGTGTGACCTCTTTGCTGTCTTTTATGGTTTTGGTTTCAAGGGTTATTTTCTTGAATGCCTTACCTTCTTTCTTTGGTTTGATTAAGGCAACAAATCGTAGTGGTTCGTTGCTCGGTGTGCGGGTAACGTTTTCATCAGGAGCGAGAATNCGGACGTCAAAAAAAGTTACGGGCGGAAGGTTTGAGCCAGGCATGATTGCCCTTTGCATTAGTAATTTTAAGTCACTTCCGAAATCAGGGATTTGCAAAAGTGTGATTGTTAAAATGATTAAGCCTGCAGTTCCCCGCAGCCAGTATTTGAGGGTGCCAAGAGGGAGGACACTTTTAACATCAATCTTTTTTGCTTTTGTTGAGGCCTGATTTTGAACAAGTTTCCTAAAAACATCAGAATCAGAAACNTCCTGATTTGAAACTCCCAATTCGACAGCAGAAAGCAAGTCTTCTTTTAATTCGGGAGAGGATTGTTCGAGGAGTCGAGCCAGTTTTTTTGTACTCGGTAGTTTTAATAATGGGCCTATGCAGGTCTGCCATAACATGACCAATATTATGCTGTAGCCTACTAAGGAGAGTCCGCCCCTTAAGTCGACTGACATGCGTCCTTCTGTTAGGTAATCAATCAGAGCGATCAATACAAAAGTTCCGAGAAAGCTGAGCACACCAGAGCATAGGCCCCGTAGAAGAATTAAGTTTCTTCTNCGTGATCTAAAATCATCTAATTTGCTTGTAATGATTGGATCTAATTCAGGATTCATTTCTAGTCCTCCAAGTGGGATTATAACATACCGGCTCTTTTTCGAAGAAACATCTCAAGGGCCAAGATGGAAACAACAAAAATGAGCCAACCAAAGCTTTGCCAAAGAATAATTTCTGTGATAATTACCCTTCCAGAACTAATTGGACGGAGTGCTTCCCTTAGTTCACGAAAATTCTCTTCACGAAAAAAACTGCCGCCTGAGAGCTCAGCCATTTCTCCAAGAAGATTTTCATTACATGTAAGAAAATCCCTTTCCTTATTTTCCCCCGGTCTTACCTCAAACCTTAATTTTTGTTCCGAGAACTCCATTTCGTCCAGTATTTCAGGAGCCTTGACTGAAAATTCATATGAATCAGGGTCCAGTCCCAAAACTTTACCTGTAAAAAGACCATTGGTTGACTCCATTCCCTCCAAGGGGATCGTTGCAACTACTTCATCACCTTTCCATATAAGCCCATCGACATCCGGATAAGGAGGTTCTGCAGCTTTCCCTTCACTGTTCCGTAGCCGAACCCTAAGGGGAATGGCTTTTCCTGGATCATGACTTCCTCCTCCGACATCCATTGATAATTGCTCCTGGTTTAAGGCAAAAGGCCTTTCCATAATCATTGCCAATATTTGATTCCAAAATCTTTGATGGTAGAGATCTGCTACTTCATAGCGCCAGCGCCAGGTTTCATCAAAGCCCATGTAAAAGCATTTTCCGGCACCTGCTAGCTTTCCTGCCAGCAAGGGAATATGACTTTTGGAAGATTGGTTGTTTTCGACTCCGTCAATTGACACGGAGAGGAAAACCTCTGAGCCCGGTAACGATTCAGAGGGAGATGCCCATGCGGGGAGTGGTAGATGATTCCAAACTTCTTCGTTCCTTTCCTCAATAGGATCCATGGTGAGTGCGCTCAGGCGGTTTTGTTCCTCTGGTCGGATGTAAGCAGTCGGACTTACTCTTGGAGGACCTCCCTTTCTCCATGTAACTGGAATAAGCTTGGTAACGGGATGCCGTTCCTTGTTTTGAAAAAGACGAAGTTTCTGTCGAGGCCCATCTAAAAATAAAATTCCGCCTGCTCGCTGAGTCACAAAATCAACGATCCAAGTCTGTTCTTCCGTAGAGAACTCTTCGGGGGAAATTTCACCAAAAACGATTAAATCAAACTTCAGAAGTTCTTTTATGGAAGTGGGGAATTCACCTGATTCATCACCCCTGGGCATTTTCAGATCTTTCGATGAAGGTTTTCCCCAAACGCAGGAAACTTGCCAGCGTTCATCGCGATCAAAAAGATTATTAAGGTAGCGTGTTTCCCATCGTGGTCTACTATCTAGAATCAACAATTGATTTTTTCTCAGACTCGCATCAATTGAAAAACTTTGCTGGTTATTTTCTGTTTCCGTTTCATTTTCGATGGGATCAACGAGCACATCGAAAGATAGGGGCACTGTGCGAATTGCATCCTTTTCAGATTGAGGAAAATCAGCCAATTTCCTTTCAACAATATCTTTGGCTGGAAAATCGAAGGCAATTTGGCCAATGCCATTTTCCATGCCAATCATGGCTTTTTCCCACACCCTTTGTCCCATGTCATCTTTAATTAAAATCTTGTACTCAGACCCAGGCACGAGATCGTCTTTAATCGAGATAATACCGCGAATGCGGTCTTCATGATATACGGAATCGGGAACCATTGCCTGCAATAAAGCAAGATCAGGGGGTTTTTGATTGCTACCTAAGCCGACAGTGTAAATTGGTAGGTTTCGCACTGAGAGAAGTTTGGCGGTTTCAAAGGGGGAATTTTCGCGATTATGGCCACCGTCGCTTATGAGAACTGCAGCAGCTCGGGTAGTACTGGCATTACCCTCATTTTCTTGATTTTCGACCCGTAGAGAACTCAAAATACCTTGCGATAGGTCGGTGTAGGGAGATTGGGGTGTTAATTTTGTATCAAATTTATTTGTTTCCGAAAAATTATCCCAGAGTATCTCAGTTGCATTTTCAGAAAGATTACGGATTTCAATAATGTGAGTATCACGAAATTCTTCCAATATGCCGTTGTTTGGATTCGCCAACAAACGGGTGGCACGTTCCATTCTGGAAAATTTTTCAAAAGTGTTCATCGCCTCAGTTAGTGCAGAGACATTTTGATTCAGTAAGGACTGTGCATATGCATCAAACTTTTCCATGAAGAGGAACGAATATTCCATGGCCTCAATCGCAAGGTTGTCCAAAGTTGGTGACTCTATGTCGGAACTGGTTCTTAAGATGCTTTCAAATTTACGCCTTATGTCCGTCTGCAGATTTAGTTCGTAGGGTGAGTCTTTTGAGCTAAGGGGGGCCGTGAAGTGTATGCCGTTGATCGGTTTTTCTTCCTGCCCTGAAGGGAGTGTCCATCCTACGGCACAAAAATCTTCCCCGCCCCCTTCCTTATGTATAATCTGAATTTCATAAGCATTTTGTTTTCGCAGGAAGATTTTCTCGCTTCCTACGCTTTCGTTCCATGAAGAACCCGTGTATGAATCGATTTCACAGACTGTCTTGAAATTTGATGAACCCGGTTGAGCTATTTGCAGAATTGATGAATCGTCTGACATTAGCCAAAATGTGTACTCACCATCTTCTGGAGGTCGCAGGAAAGCACGAATTCTACGTACAAATGAGTCACCGATGTTCCGTTTTGTTTCAAAACTTTTAAGATAAGAATATTGGTCGGGATCCCTATTAAACAGTTTCTTTTCTTTAAACAAACTCTTCCATTGGCTGCCCTCCAAATCAAACCACAATTCTTCCAGCAATGAATTCTCTCTAGTGTTTTCAGTGTCTTTCTGTTCTCCAAGAATTTTAAGGGCAGAGGATAATTCCTCACGAATGGTTTTCATTGCATCCTCTGTCGTAGCTTCTCCCGCATTACGTAGGAGATTGGACAAATTTTCCATTTTACGACTTGCCGTGGCAAATCGATAATCAATCAGATTCGATTCTTCGGGAATGAAACCATGTTCCTTCGCCAAAAGAATTTTTCTTCCTGGACTGTAATCTTTATCCCTTAAGTCCATACTTTCAGAAGAATCGAGAAAAACGGTAATTTTTCCGCGGTTACCCTCATCTCTTTTGAGTTGGAGCACTGGACCGGCAAGAGTTAATACGATGGTAACAAGTGCAAGGCATCTAAGCGACGGTAGCAGCCAACGCAGCCTTCCAGTGGTTCCGCGTTTTACTTCACCACGATAGATCCACGCGCCCAACATAACCATTAACAATGCCATTCCAAGAGTTTGCCACAATGACCATTCTCCTGCCCATAAGATCCGCATGCTTTCTTGTTCGAAATTCATCGTGCCAGCCTCCCAAATCTTCTCAGAAGTATGATTTCCACGAATGCCAGGCAAAGGACTGTAGCGAGTAAAATCTGCCAGGTTTCCCTGCCAAATTTTCTTCGACTGTCCATCGTAAGGTATGATTCCCAACCTTTGCTTTCCCTTCCATCTATTCGGTTTACATTGTCTGCGAGAGCACTGGCGGCAGATGCAACATTTTCTTCTGAAGCTTTTTCCAAAATTGATTCGGAGACGGATGGCAGAACCACAAACTTGGCCACTATTTTTTCGGGATCAGATAATTCATGTGTTCCAGGGATACGCGTATCAGTGAATTCAAGGATGTAACGGTCTTTTCTTTTTCTGGGAATCAATTTTCTAGAAGATCCGTTCGGTAGGCTTAGGGTGTATTCGATTCCTCTCTCACTTTCGTTTAGGTAATGAGTGATGGGAAGTCCTGCATCCACTGTTCGAGGGGGCAATACTTTTTCAGAAAGATAGGTCGTGATTTGTTGGGTAAAAGGAAGATAGCTAGGCCGTGCCGGCAGGTTTGTCCAGTCAGTGTCTATAGATGTACCCCATAACATTACCGCTCCCTTACCAAACTTTTTTTCCGCTAAAATGGGTTGTCCGTTTATCAGTCTGGCAAGTATTGTAACTGATGGGTCATTTCGCACTTTCGATTCGTCCATAATGACCCATTTCTTAATCAATGCTTGATCCAAACTTCCATTGCGTGGATCATTAAACATTGATAGTGCGGGATGCTCAAAATAAGAACTGGAAATTTTTGTGAAAGAAAGTTCGTTTTGGAGGTTTCCCTGGGTTCCCTTCAGCTGCATAGGTATGAAATTACTCCCTTCTGTTCCCCAGGAAGCATTGTACCAATCAAGATCCATTTGATTCCCTGAACAAATCAGTACTCCGCCACCGTTTTCTGCGAAGACTTCAATCTCCTTGACCTTGTTGATTTCTAAATTTTGAAGATTGGCCATAACCAGCAGACTGTACTCAGAGAGGGAACTTTGCTTGGTGAACTCATCGACTGTGAGAGAGGTTGCATGGATTAGGTCTTTCATTCCACCATTTCTCTGAGCCACTTCTTTTGAATTCTTTTCCTCGCTTTCCTCAAAGGGAGTAAGAGCTAGTTTGATAAAGTCTGTATCACCGCGTAACCATTCTTCCGAAGGGTCACCATCCACGAGAAGAACTTTTATTTGTTCAATTACATTGAGGGCTGTGCTTCTGCGATTATCGTTGGGCAGATCATCTGTAATTTGGATTTCTGCATGGATTACCTTTGGACCGGGTGTTTTAAAGTGATGAGTGAATGCTACCTGAGTTGAAGCGAATGGACCAACGGAAACGACCGCCTCATCAATAGCCGTTTCATTCTGATCTGCGAACAAATTAACTTGTAAATTCCCTTCAAAGGATTCTTGGCTAAAGTTGCGAACTGTTGCTCGAATCATCACTGGGTGACCGACACCAATTGTCTGAGATGAAACCACAACTTTTTCTACAGATAGGTTTTGGGGAGCATTGCTGCCAAAATCGATCCAAGTTAATTCTGGGCCATTTGGAGTGGAAGAGAATCTCTTTCGGAATGCATCGACGGCGGTTCCATCCCAATCTTGCCAATCCTGTTTTCTAAAATCAGAAAGCAAAATGATTTCACGCTTAAGATTTTTCCCTTCAGCTGTAATTGTCAGCGCTTGATCAAGTCCGGAAAGCAAAGATGCACGGTCACCTTCAGCATTTAGGTTTTCAGCCCTCAGTCCAAGTGCACCAGAATCGGAAGTTGGCTTGTCAAAAAGAGAAGCTGTGATTCCTCCCAACTGAAGAATGCTGGTCTCGGATTGTTGATGCATGTTACGAAGAAAGGCGGAAATAAAATCCTGAGCTTTTGAGAAACTGTTTGCGGCATTCATGGACAGGCTGTCATCCAGTAATATAACTGTGCTCGCCGGAACATCTCCGGATGCGGCAGATAACTTCTCGTCTTTTCCCCAATCCGGTAGAAAACCAAGAGCACCAAGTGCAGTTGCAAGGAGACAGGTCAGACAAAGCAGTCCCCATAAAAAGCGGGTTTTTTTTGCAAATGCAACAAGGATTAAAAAGAGCAGGGCGGCCAACGGGAGCAGTAAGAAGAAAAGAAAAGAATTCCAATTCATTACCACCATTCTTGCAAGAGCGAGAGCGAGTAGCACCGGAATTGCACAACGGATAATCAAAATGATCCATTGTTCGAGTTGAATTTGCTTACGGTTTTTCCGAAGCACTGATTCCAGCAAATGAGATGCTCCCCATTTGATTACCTTAAAACGGCTACGGTTGAATAAATGAATGACAAGTGGAACCATTGCAGTCAATGCCCCAAATGCCAGAACTCCGTTAAGAAAGCTCACAGGTGTACGGGCATGCCGGCTTTTCCACGGGCAGCAAGGAAAGATGCCAAACCTTCCGCGTAAGGTTCATCTGTGGTCATGGGGAAGAGTTGAACTCTGTGCTTGTGACATCCTTTCAGAAGCTCTTCGCGGTATTCACGGAGGTTTTCCAAGTATGCCTCCCTCAAATGAACGGGATCAACCGTGTGGCGGACCCCAGCGTTTTCAAGACAATCAAAACGTGTCCACGCACGAAAGGGAAACTCGAGTTCATCTCTGTGCCAGATTTGAAAAACGACCACATCATGTTTTGCGTGATTGAAGTGTGCTAATCCCTTAAGTATTGATGGGACATCTCCAAAACAATCGGATATAATTACAACCAAGCCTCTTTTTTTAAGCTGTGGTGCAATTTCATGAAAAACCTTGCCAAGATCAGTCTCCTCACCCGCTTCTGTGGCACCAAGCAAATCTATAATTTGACGGGTATGAGATGCTCCACCGCGAGGGGGAACAACCGACCGGACAGCGGAATCGAATGTCGTTAGTCCAACACTGTCGGTTTGGCGAAGACACAAATAAGCCAAGCACGCTGCTAGTCGAGATCCATATGCAATTTTACTGATACCGTTTTCATCATTACTTCCATATGACATTGAGCCGCTAGCATCGAACAGAAGGTGGCAGCGAAGATTTGTCTCCTCTTCATATTCCCTCACATAAAACCGGTCTGTCTTGGCAAAGACCTTCCAGTCAAGTCTGCGAATCTCATCGCCGGGAGTATAGGCGCGATGCTGTTTGAATTCTACGCTGAATCCTTTGTGGGGAGAACGGTGTAATCCTGAGCAGAAACCCTCAACTACCCGCCTTGCCAAAACCTGATGGTTGGCCAGACGGGATAAATCCTTTGGGTCAAGAAAGTCTGTTGTATTTGCCATCCGAATTGAAAAACGGATAGATCAGAGAATAGCTTCCTTTTTTTCCGGAACTGCTTCAATGCAACGGTCAATTATCGATTCAACCGTGATTCCTTCAGCTTCGGCATTGAAGGTTGGCACGATGCGGTGTCTGAGAACAGGATGTGCGATGGCCTTTACATCCTCAACTTTTGCTGCAAAGCGACCATTTAAAAGTGCGCGAACCTTCGAACCTAGGATGAGCTGTTGACATGCCCGTGGTCCTGGTCCCCAGTCGATAAGGTCTTTGACCCAGTTTTCGGCACCTTCTTCTTTAGGACGAGCCATGCGTACAAGATCTAGCACATAGTCATAAACATGATCAGGTACTGGCACCTTACGAACCGTCTCCTGACATTTTTCTAAAGTTGGTCCGTCAATAACAGGCTCAAGATTAGATTCAAAAGTAGAAGTCGTTTGCTCTATGATCTGCCTTTCTTCTTCGCGGGATGGATAGTCTACGATCACCTGAAAAAGGAAACGATCCCGTTGCGCTTCAGGAAGAGGATAGGTACCTTCTTGCTCGATAGGATTTTGAGTGGCCAGCACAAAGAAAGGCTCATCGAGCGAATAGGTTTTTCCTCCAATAGTGACCGAGTGTTCCTGCATTGCCTCAAGTAAGGCCGCTTGAGTTTTCGGTGGAGTACGATTGATCTCATCGGCCAAAATGATTTGGCTGAAAATAGGACCTTTTTCAAAAACCAATTCGCGATTACCAGTTTTCTTGTCCTCCTGTATGATGTCGGTTCCTGTTATATCTGCTGGCATAAGGTCAGGAGTAAACTGAATTCGCCTGAAACTAAGATCGATGGCCTGTGCCAAAGATCTGATCATCAGGGTCTTGGCAAGTCCTGGAACTCCCTCGAGGAGACAGTGCCCTCGGGCAAGCATAGCTATAAGTAATTGCTCCAATACCTTCTCCTGTCCCACAATCACTTTGTGGACTTGGTCCTTGATCTTTTCATAAGAAGCAACCAATTCTTTGGCTAAAGCTTCGTCGTCGGAAGTGGTTTTCGAAGGGCTCATTTTATATATTTCATACAATTGTGAAGATGGAATTCTCCGTGGATGTGAAAGAGACTCCATTGACAATGCACTGAATATGATAAAGCAAGAAAATTTTATACAATTTTGAAAACTTGTTTTTAGGTTCCGAGGTACTGGAATTGAGTAAGTATGGTATTATGAATTTCAGTAGCATCAAGTAGTGTGGAAGATGGGATGCCTGAACCAAAAATGATCGGCCAATCCAATTTATCTTTCGGAGTTACACCATGGCTACCTCTAACCAGGCTTGCATCCAGCGAGATGAGGTCCATGTGTGTACGAAACCCCATTTTTTTGGTTATTAGTTTCTTTGCTGCCCTAAGCGTTGGGAATGAAATCATTGGGTCAAAAAATAATTCAACGGGATCGTAACCGTGTTTCCGGTGAATATCGATGCAGCGGGCAAATTCTGGAGCTTTTTCATCTTCTTCCCAGAAGTAATAGGAAAACCAGGCATCTTCTTCTGCCAAGACAACCAAATCTCCTGACCTTGAATGATTCAGTCCTGACAACTGGCGATCCTCTCCTTCCAAAACCGATGCAATGCCATCGAGGGATTGCAGGCATGTCTTCACTTTCTTCTTCAACGAAGAATCATTACCAGGCAAATAAATATGGGCAATCTGATGATCTGTAATTGCAAACGCTTTGCTTCCCCCGGAATCCAGGGTTTCGAGCCCAAATTCCTCTTTAATGTTCAACCACCCTTGATGGCGGAAAAGGCGATTTGGATAAATCACCCGTTTGGCTTCGGTGATGCCATATTCCGAAAGTACTATGCATTTAATTCCCCGCTGGGATAGGAAATCAATCAACGCTCCCGACAGCTGGTCAATCTCCTTAATGGCTTTAGCGCAAATAGGATCATTGGGTCCATATCTTTGTAAATCATAATCCAAGTGAGGTAAGTAGATCAGGTTCAGATCGGGCTGATGCTTTTTTTCAATCCATTTTGCTGCATCAGCTATCCATTGTGATGATGCAATTCCAGCAAGTGGACCCCAAAAGCATGGAAAGGGGAATTCCCCCAAATCTTTCTTGATTTCGTCCCTGATGGATAAGGGCTCACTGTGGATGTCAAAGACCTTGAGGCCATCAGAGCGGTAGAGTGGGCGAGGGGTGATGGAATAATCGGCACTTGAGTACATATTGTACCACCAAAATAAGTTGGCACAGGTGAAATCGGATTTGTGCTTTCTTAGATTCTCCCAAACTTTTTCTCCTTGAACCAAACGGTTTGATTGTTTCCAAAAATGATGTTCATTTAAGGAACGATCATACCATCCGTTCCCAACAATTCCATGCTCTGTAGGAAGTTTTCCGGTAAGGTAAGTGGATTGGGCGGTGCAGGTAACCGCAGGAAGGACGGGTCGGATGATTGACTCCTTTTCGCCACATTGGCGGAGAAATTGATTCAGTTTCGGAGTATTCTTACCCAAGATTCTCCCACAAAGGCCGACAATGTTGAGGATCGCTACACGCGGACCAGTTACTTGGGCACTATCGCCCATAAATTACTTGGAAGACAGAGCGAGATGCCTTTCCCGCAGTTCATCAAGGGCAGATTTGATATGCATTTTGTCCATTGCATGCACTTCTACTCCTTCACCTATTCCCTGAATCAAGGTTACAGTTAGCTCTCCGCCAAGGTGTTCCCGAAATTCGTCCAGTCCTTTCACTATTAAGGACAGGTCCTTATTGTCTACTTCGTGAAGGAGATGATGATAGGTGGAGAAACCAAGTTTTTCGATTAATTTGATAATACGTTTATATGTGGTTTCCTTGACCAGTCCGATTCTGACGGCGTATAACAAATCGACGGCCAATCCTATGGCAACAGCATCTCCATGACCAATCTTAAAGTCAGAAAGTTGTTCTAGTTTGTGCGCCACCCAGTGACCAAAGTCAAGTGGGCGAGCTGATCCCTTTTCAAAAGGGTCACCCGATGTTGCTATGTGATCGAGATGCAAAGCGGCACTCTTACGAATCACCTGTTCCATCGCATCCATCTCGAAAGTAGCAAGCTCATCGACACGCTCCTCAATTTGTTCGAAGAATGAGCGGTCACGGATCAAAGCTACTTTCACTGCTTCGATAAAGCCTGCCCGCTTTTGATTGCTGGGTAAACCGCACAGAAATGAGAAATCATTAACAACGGCATCTGGAACTGCAAATGTTCCTACCCAATTTTTCTTTCCGAAATAATTGACACCATTTTTTACTCCTACGCCTCCGTCTCCTTGACTTAAAGTGGTGGTTGGGTAGCGGATCAGCCGTAAACCGCGGTGAGCTGTTGCAGCAGCAAAACCAACCATATCCAAGGCAGCACCCCCACCGATTACAATCACATAAGAATGTCTGCACATTGCATGTTCGTTCAGATCATTCCAAATTTCTTCGATATAATGAAAGTTGTTTTTGGCCGGTTCACCTCCGGGTGAGAATTTTGGAGCGCATACAAGGTCCAATCGGTCTTCACGCGAACGGAAATAACTTTCAATCTGTTGGGGTAGGTTTGGCATGCAATCCAGAAGCCCTTCGTCCAAATAAACGATTGCTTTAGTTGGCTGTCCTTTGCGTTTTGGTTGCAGAATATCAGCCAAAGTTTCGTTAGTGGGCGAAAAGGAATCGCGGGTGAAGAAAACCCGATGGGTAAAATCCAAACGAATGTTGCGATTGATGGTAGCGAAACGAGAGGGCATTATTTGGTCATCGTATGTTGAGCCTTAGGTAGCCGCAAACTTCTTTTGAAGAATCTGGGCAAAAAATTGAGCCAGACAACAGGGCGCAATCAGACTGGGTATGAAGAAAGAAACCGCCAGTGCATCAACAATACAGATCCCGGCCAATAACCTTGAAACCCCCTTTCCGATTGCCCCATATTCGTTAGAGTTTCTCATTGTTAAAATTGCATTAATAACAATCCATCCTAGGTAAAGGCCGATACAATTGAGAAGAAAAACACGGGTTGGATCGAGATGATTCCAAAGAATGAGCAAACACAATGCCAGAAGACATGGAGCGAAGAGAAGAAAAATCGCCAAGCGACTGGATAGATCAGATGGTGCTTTTCCTTTGGATTCATTTCTTGCGAACAAGCTAATGCCTACAACATATCCGCCTACGCAAAGTGAACACACAAACAACTGATCCAAAATTTGCATTCCTCCTGCGGAGGCTGCAACGAGCCAAAGAAAAGTCCGACAACTCCCCATTATCCAGACTGAACCTGACCATTTTTTATGTATCCAGTCATACAGACAAACTGCAGTGATTAGACAAACCACCAATGGAAAGGAACACGAAGACATTCCGATCAGGAATGCACTGCCAACAAAGAGAAAGCCCAATCCGATTCCCCAGACTGTTGAACAACTGATTGCACCCGACGGGATGGGCCGAATTGGGTTGTATTTCTGGTCATATTCGTAATCAAAAGCATCGTTCAAAACACAACCACCCGCATATACAAAACTAGCTCCAACCAGTAGCCATCCCAATGCAGACCAGTCAAAAAATGATGGGTCGTGCCATGCGGGTGTTTGTCCCACAATTTTTTCTACGGATTGATTGATGGCCCAGGCTACCATGCAATTTGTCCAAACGGTAGGCAAGTTGGATACCCTAGATAAGGTCAGTGTTAAAGTGAAAACAGAAGACATTGGTTTAGAAGAAAGGTCTGCTCTTACGCAAGATCCTGTCCTATTTTTTCCATTTGTTCCAGAGTCCACATATATTCTCTTGCCACTTGATCTACTACACTTCCTGCCTGCAATTCACTTGGCATTACTTCCCAAGTGTAGGTTTCCATCTCCAAATGCCTGCAGGTATCCTCATTTTTACTTAACCAGCGCAAAGTATCAATAACGTGATTACGAGTATCTCCCAACTCTCCACCTGGCGATGCATGGAGTGGTATGTGAAAATGAATTCTCAATTCATCTGCCTCACGCAAATTAGGCAAGTTTTCCTCATTTAGTGCCAAATCCAAATCTTTTATTCTTCCGATACATCGACCATCTCTACCAAGAGCAACCTGATGCAGATAGACCGGTTCGATAAAATCATTCAATTTCTGGAAGTTTTGATCTGTTGGCCTCGCCTTAAGTGCGGAACTCAGATGCAGTTTACTCAAGCGAATTCCACTATTTACCAACAACTCCAATCCCTCATGAGCATCCTCAAACTCTATCGCCAAGTGGCAGCAATCATAGTTCACACCAATTCGTTTGCGAATCAGTACCTCATCGCTTGAAAAATTGATAAGTTTTTCAAAGAATGATACCGTTTCAGGAGTGGTTTCAAACATTCCCAAAGGCTCTGGTTCCATGCCCAAATGCATATCGAGATTTTTGGAACCGCATAATTTTTCAATCTCAACGGCACAAGTATTTAAATTTCTGATCATCACTTCCGGAACCTCATCTTTGGAATGAAATTCCTTAAATGAACCGGGTAGAGTGCTAACGCTTCCTTCTTCGCCTGGTTCAAGAAGTTTCTCAAGAATTGAGAAGAGCAGTATGGTGTAATCCAGTCTTTCCGAGCTTGTCCAATCCGGTCGATATACTTGCTCCTTTACCCGAGAACCATGGAAGTTTCCATAGGGAAAACCGTTGATGGTAAACACATATGAGTCATTTTGATCCAACCATCTGCGAAATCTTTTCATTTCCTTGGCGGCAGACAATTCGACTGCTGCATCCGCTCCCAAGCGCAACCCTATGGCAAACCTCTTGTCTGGAGACACACTTCTGCGTACTTCCATCACATACCTTTCAAGGGAATCAAAGGTTTCGGCCCAACTGTTTCCACGATGAACATTTGTGCAGTAGGCCAGATGGGCATGGTTATTAAATTTCATTAGATATTTTTCATCCATAGAAATCTACAGAGATCAACACAAGGTTATCCTTTTCAATTTAGAGATTGGATTAAAAAAAATGCGCGACCCAGCCCAGGTCGCGCATATTTGTGTAACTCAATGAAGAGTTTAGTTTTTGCCCTTTGAAAGTTCTTTTGCATTTGTGGCGCCAATTTTTTAAAAATCTTAAATTAGATAGATTTTTTTAAATGTCTTCTTGTCCGAGTGAAAATTTTTTTTACACTTAAACATATATTCACATTCCCTTCGCTTAAGTTGAGTACGATGAATTCCGAACCTATATGGAAAACCTGGTTTGCCCGTCATGGGGCAAAACTTCTTCTTTTTGCAAGACAGCAGGCACGCAACCCCGATGACGCTGAAGATTTGGTGCAAGAAGCATTCGTCCGTATTTGGAGACTCTATGGGCATACTGGCGAAGTTGCTCCAGGATTGGTCTACCGTGCAATACGCCGACTCGCCATCGATTGGGCTAGAAGTATAGATCGTAGAGTCATCAGAGAACAAAAAACTTACGAGTTGTCCCCTCTATCATCATCTTTTGAGTATAATCTTGAAAACGAGGAGCGACAACAGGCACTGTTGCGTTCGGTTGATCGCCTTCCTATGGAGCAGAAAGAAGTCCTGACCCTAAAAATTTGGAGTGAACTCACTTTTGATGAAATTGCCCGAACTTTGGACCTCTCCTTAAATACAGTCGCTTCGCGTTATCGTTATGCACTCCTGAAATTAAAAAACTGGGTACCTGAAGAGCTTAACAATTCTGGTCCTGAGCTTACCCCATCATGAGCGAACTTGAGTCAATTGAAAATGAGCTTAAATCGCTCAAACCGAAATCTGTTCCTGACCATTTAACTGATCAAATTGAGAGTGGCTTGGGTGATGCTGGAAATTTGGCGATGCGTCGAGTCTCTGATGATTCTCAATCAAACACAGCGGGTCCAAAAGTAACATTCAACTGGTTTCAATTTGTAGCTTTTGGTGTCGCTGCGGTATTCGTTTGTTCAGCATTTGGCATCTACCTCTTAGACTTGGGCTCAAACGACAATCCAGACACCTTTGTTTTGGAAGCTGGACAATCTTCAATTGCGTTTGAGGAAGATCCTGAAAGTCCGATACATGGAGTGACTGTAGCAGAACTCGAAAAGCGTTCTGGATTGCCGGTCGGGGGGTGGACACCTGTATTTCAGGAAAGATTGCTCGATCGTGTAGATGAGGGTATTGTTTCCAAGCCTAGCGGCACTCCGGCACGTCAGGTGAGAATCCACTACTTGGACGAAATTCTTTGGCAGCATCCTGAAATCGAGTCCCGCATATTATCCACCCAACCCCGTCAGGAAATCATACTCATCGATTTGGATCTCTATTAGCTTTTGGTCGCGGAGCTTTCTGCTTATGGAATGAAGATCCTCATTACAATAAACATATTTGAAAAATGAATTTTCTTAAAATTTCACAACCTTACATCGTTTTCCTAACCAGTTTGTCTCTCCCAATGCTTTTTTGTCACAGCAATTCCGCCTTGGAGAAAGTCACCTTCCTTGGGGTTAGTTCATCTACGTTATCGGAGAATATGAGTGAGCAATTAAACCTTCCCAAAGGCGTCCACTTGGTTGTGGATCAGGTATCCTCAAACAGCCCTGCGGCAGACAGTGGACTAAAACTTCATGATGTGCTGTTGCAATTGGATGAACAAATTTTGGTAAATTCCGCACAGCTTAAGGCATTAGTGCAGATGAAAGATTCTGGAGACATCATAACCTTGAAAATTTTGAGAAAAGGAAAACCTAAGATACTGAAAGTAACGCTCTCTGAAATCGAAAGACAACTGCCACGGCATGGAAATCATTTTACGAATCCCCTAGATTTGGATGTTTTTACAGAAAATCAACTGCACAGTGATTTTGAAAGTCTTTTTCCTCATCTCGATCCGTCCATTCTAAATCTTCTCAAAAAGCATGGATTTTCTCAAATTCCAAATGGACCTAACTCACGAATAAGAAATAAGCGTTTCTTTGATTTTGAAAACCCGGTTCATGGCTCAGGAGAAGGAAATACTGAAAGTTATTCATATTCTTCCAAGCAAAGGAATATCATTATGTCAGACGAAAATGGAACAATTGAATTTTCGGAAAAAGGTGGTCAGAAATGGCTAAAGGTTAAAGATTCGGAAGGTGAAATTATTCACGATGGTCCTGTTAATACAGAGCAACAAATCCAGGAACTGCCTATTTCAATTAGGGAAAAATTACTAAAGATGGACTTATCCCTATGAGTAATGTGCTCGATTTACCTTCGGCACTATGTTTTCGATCCCAGACTAATTTCAGACAATCTAAAGAATTAAATACCATGAAAGTTGGAAACTATCAGCAGCGGTGATAACAATTGATGATCACTATGCTGAAACAATCTTTCCTTTCTCATTGGTTCCATTTGAACCTATCTTATCAAAAACCGCCGATTGCGGGTTTTTTCTTTCACGATTAAATTTTTCCAAGGTTGACTTAAAAGTTGATTTTTCATGGAATAGAGGCGAAACATTCACACCAAACTAAATTGATTATGAAAAAATTTATCTCGTTTACATTGGTCTTGGCCTTGGTGACATCCATTTCGCAAGCTCAAGGCACCTTAACTGCTCCAAGCGTTATGGCTCCCGAAGGAACTTCCCTAGGTGCTAATGAAACCATTGCTTACAATGGCATTGCACTTGGTAACCGTGTGAAAATGAGAGGATTTGTAGATTTTATTTTTGCATATCAAGATGAAGATATAAGTGGAGATAGTGCTGATTTTTCAGACACTGCAGCCGACATTGATTTTTTGTTAGATTTCTCACCTGTTACTGCCGAGATACACCTTGCCACTGCTTCCGGTTCCGACGTATCTCTGGAACAAGCCTTTGGAAGATANAGCTTCAATCAGGATTTTTCCGTAACTTTTGGAAGACAACTCACTGCATTNGGATTTGACGCTGATGAAGCACCCGGCTTGTATGCTGTNACACCAGCTTACACGATAGGCGGNTTGACTAGCAATTATGTGGATGGTGCTCGTTTAAACTTTAATAACGGCCAATTTGGATTGGTTCTTGGTTTGCATGACACCTATGGATGGACCAGTAACACCAATCTTGGCGAAGGAGTTGCCATTGACATNGCTGCATCAGCCATGATCGTGCCAGGACTTGAAGCTCGCCTTGGATTTGCCTATGAAGATGTTGAAGACNTTGATGATTCGATATCACAAATCAACACATTTTTAAGTTACTCAGCCAATAACCTNACGCTTGCCTTGGAATATGATAACTACAATATTTACGGATCAACACTTTGGGACATAATGGTCATGGCAAATTATTCCTTCACAGATTGGGTTGCCGCAACTTTAAGATATTCTCATGAGGATAATGAAGTCTCTGCACTGAATTACGAATCTGCAAACAGATATACCTTAGCCTTCCTTTTTACCTTAACTGACAATCTATATTTCAATTTTGAATATAGTCATGCTCAGCGTGAACTTCTCGGAGGTGGAGATGATGACCTTAATGAATTGTACTTGGAGGCCCTNCTCACTTTCTAATTTTAATACTNACAAATTTTACATACCCTGCCGAGAAATCGGCAGGGTTTTTTTTTGCCTAAATATTCTAGATACTTGCCAATCGAAAATCATTTCGGCATGGATAAAGTCGTTTATTTAAAATGAGCACCAAAGTCGATAATAGCTACTTAAAATCCGATAAGTCAGTCCGAAAAAAAATTGAGGAATTGGGCGATGAACTCGCTTACCTGCAAAGAAAAAGTCGTGAGCTGGGGATTCCTGTCCTTATTATCGTTGAGGGTTTGAGTGCCGCTGGCAAGGGCACTCTAATTAATCGAATTATTCAGCCTTTGGATCCACGTGGTTTCAAAGTATCCTGCATTGCCTCGCCGAACCGTGATGAACAACTGCGTCCATTCCTTTGGCGATTTTGGCGAAGAACTCCATCTGCTGACAGGATGGCAATTTTTGATCGTAGCTGGTATCGCAATCTCCTTGATTCAACCATCAATCGTTCCTTAAGCGAAGAGCAATTGAAAAAAGCCTATACTGANGTAAGGGCATTTGAGAGACAGTTAAAGGACGGAGGGACCATGTTTTTCAAAATCTTTCTCNATATTAGTAAAAAGGAACAAGCATCAAGATTGGCGGCAATGCAGGGAAATCCGGCAACTGCCTGGCGAGTAAATGATGCGGTCCTCGCACGCCATGCCAGATATGGCGATTACAAAAAGGCCGTTGAAATCATGTTTGAAGAAACGGATGATCAAGAGGATTCCAAATGGATTAAAATCAGTGCGAAAGATGGTCTTAAGGCCGCTTATNAGGCACTAAGCCGAATGGTGGATGGTTTAACCAAGCGGGTGAACCAGGAAAAAGCAAAGGCAGTATCTGCACAACCAGTTGGTCGACTGCCTTTATTCCGTTCAGCGCCTTTGCTCAAAGATACCGACTTGTCCCAGTCAATTTCTAAGGATGCCTACCGTGACATGCTTACAGTCCGCCAGGAACGAATTGAATATTTACATCATGAGCTTTACCGGCAACGCATTCCCATGGTGATGGTTTATGAAGGTTGGGATGCATCTGGAAAAGGCGGTAATATAAGACGACTTACTGAAAAGATGGATCCTCGTGGATATGAAGTTATTCCTACTGCTGCTCCCAATGATGTTGAAAAGGCACATCATTACCTATGGAGGTTTTGGACAGAATTTCCAAAGGCAGGTCATGTTACCATTTTTGACCGCTCTTGGTACGGAAGGGTNTTGGTGGAACGGGTGGAGGGATTTTGCANNCAGGAAGAATGGAAACGTGCCTATCGGGAGATCAATGAAATGGAGGAGAATTTTCACCATTATGGAACCGCGATCGTTAAATTTTGGATTCACATNGACCAAGATGAACAACTGCATCGCTTTCATGCGCGTCAGGAGAATCCCAAAAAACAATGGAAGTTGCACGAGGAGGACTGGAGAAACCGCGAGAAGTGGAAGCCTTATGAGGAAGCGGTGGAGGAAATGTTTTTACGTACTCACACCAAGTTTGCNCCCTGGACGATTATTGAGGGTAATTGCAAGAGGTATGCAAGGATCAAGGCATTGGATGTGACCATTGCAGCGATTGAAAAAAAGATTGCCCAAAAATCGAAACANTCCCCNTCCGGAATTTGAGTTTCGTAAAGGCNTANAGANNTTCAGATGATTCTTCTTGTTATCTGCTGGGTTGTAATTCCTGTATGTTTTCG